>CAIMUS010000348.1 GCA_903844665.1 uncultured Pseudomonadota bacterium | reverse complement strand
CAATCCCTTCTTAATCAGGTCTGCGTTAAAACCCTTCCTCCTTGAAAAAGTCTTTGCCATACAGAGACTTGTACAGCAAAAATCCTGCACCGTCTTGGTGCGGCAAAGTTAACTTTCGAGACACCATGTTGTTAAAGTACCTTTACGCAAAAGCTTGTTTTGACTGGCGTAAATTTGCCGGTTTCACGGCGCTGAGGCCATTTTATGCCACTTAGAGCAAACATTCAAAAAGTTTCTCCAAGTCCTTGAATAATGTTACTTTGTTACATCACAACCAAGCGATTGATTTAATTGAATTTTATCGGCTCCATTCATTTTTTATTCAGTCACCGCCGCTTGATTGTCGCGCGCCGTATAGCGGGCACGGAGGGTGTCGAGGGTCGCCACTGTCTGGTGCAACTGGCTCTCGACCTGGGCTGAAGTCTGCGCCTTGCTCTCGGCCAGGGTTAAGGGATGCACGGCTTGGGAGGCCAGTTGCAGCGTACGGTGTAGGTCGCTTGATCGGCCCGCAGTCCCTCGGTTTGTGCACTGAGGTGGGTCAGCAACCGCTGTTGGACGCGCGTGTCGTGACCCTTGTGACCTCCAACACGCTGAACTGCTGCTGAGCGTGGTCTGGCTAAATCCCGCAAGGCATGAAATAAGTCCGGCACGCTGGGGTGCCCCAACCTTTTCAGCGCCAGCTTGATCGAGGCTTTGGCCCGATCACTGACCAGGTACCTGAGATCCAGCCCTACCGGCTTCACGTTACCTCATCTGTCAGCCAATCGCTATCATATTGTCGCTCTTTGTGGCCTTACCAGTCTCGGCGTAAAAGACTTAAACTGTAACGGGTATGTGGTGCGTGGAACGCACCCTACGCTGTCCCGGCTTAAGTGGATACCCCCATTACGCTCCGAGACTGGGGAGAGTTTGCTATGATGTTTACACCACTACCCAGAGGAGCACTCTCATGGCGACCGTAATGCCGGACGGTAGAATCCATTCCACTCTGCCGACGATGTACGACCTGCCCAGCGAGGAGCCGGAGGAGCCTGGTTTGCCGGACGAATTCCATCTCTATCAGCCGCAACTCCTGCGAGAGACCTTTCAGCCCACCACCTGGCCGCTAGAACAGGTCTTCGTCGGCAGCGATCTGAACCTGTATTACAGCCTCGACCATACC
Organism: uncultured Pseudomonadota bacterium; assembly: GCA_903844665.1. Classification (GTDB taxonomy): domain Bacteria; phylum Pseudomonadota; class Gammaproteobacteria; order Competibacterales; family Competibacteraceae; genus CAIMUS01. The sequence goes on along the minus strand of CAIMUS010000348.1, from coordinate 8,544 downwards.
ACCTGGTACAAACGGCCGGACTGGTTCGCCGCCTTGGGAGTTTCCCGTCTCTACGAAGGTCATGAACTGCGCCTGAGCTACGTCGTCTGGCAGGAGGAAGCTCTGCCCTATCTGGTAGTGGAACTGTTGTCGCCGGGGAAGGAACAGGAGGACCTGGGAAGAACCGTGCATATGGCTGGTGAGCCGCCGACCAAATGGATGGTGTACGAACAGATTCTGGGTGTGCCGTACTACGTGGTCTTTAACCGCTACACCGACGAGCTGCATTACTTCCAATTGCTGAATGGCCGCTACCGGGAGATTACCCCGCCTGAGCAGCGCCTGTGGTTACCGGAAGCCGGCCTGGGGCTGGGACTCTGGCAGGGCGTTTACCAGGGTGTGGAGCGACACTGGTTACGCTGTTACGATGCGGCGGGCCATTGGATTCCAACGCTGCTGGAGCAGGGAAATCAGCGGGTTCAGCAGGAACAGCAGCGCACTGAACAGGAGCGTCGGCGCGCTGAACAGGCACAGCAGCGCGCTGAGCAGGAGCACCAGCAGGCCGAACAGGAACGTCGGCGCGCTGAACAGGCACAGCGGCGTGCTGAGAGACTGGCGGCGCAGTTCAGGGCGCTGGGCATCGAGCCGGATGAGGAGTAGTCATGACCGAAGCGCTGCCTCTGCCGAAATTGCCGATAGGCCACTATCAACTGCGGTTTCGCGCCCAGGATGCGGTGCGCCTGCCGCCTTTCGCCGGCTCCGCCTGGCGCGGCGCGTTCGGCCAGGCGCTCAAGCGGCTGGTCTGCGTGACCCGTGAGCCGGAGTGCGCCGCCTGTTTGCTGTACCGCTCCTGCACCTATCCTTATATCTTCGAGACGCCGCCGGATCCCGCCGTGGGCAAGTTGACCCGCTATACCGCGGCGCCCCATCCCTTCGTCCTGCGCCCCGAATCCGGCCGGCAGGGCGCGCTGACGCCGGGCGAATCCCTGTCGCTGGAGATGATTCTGTTCGGTCAGGGCAACCGGCTGTTGCCCTACGTGATTCATGCCCTGGACCGGGCCGGACAGCGCGGCCTCGGCGCCGGCCAAGGCCGGCTGCACCTGTTCAAAGTGTCGCAGCAGGATGACGCCAGCGACTGGCAGCTCCTGCTGACGCCGGGCGAACCGTTGCGCCACTGGAGCGCCGCCGAACGGCTGCCGCCGCCCTGCCCGGACGCAGTGACATTGATAGTGGAGACACCGCTGCGATTGAAGCGCGAGGAACACTTCGTCACCCCGGAGACCTTCGGCTTCGGCGCCCTCTTCTCCAATCTACTGCGGCGGATTTCGCTGCTGACGGCGTTTCATACCGACACCCCGCTGGAAACCGATTTCGCCGGCCTGACCCGGGCGGCGCAAAGGATCGAACCGCTGAAAGTGGAACTGCACTGGCGGGAGTGGACCCGCTATTCCAGCCGGCAGGAAACGCGATTGCAAATGGGCGGACTGCTGGGCGAGATCGTCCTGAGCGGGCCGGGGCTGGAACCGTTCTGGCCGTATCTGTGGTTGGGCCAGTGGACCCATGCCGGCAAGGGCACCAGCATGGGGTTGGGACGGTATCGGGTGGTGGTGGGGTAAGCCTTACCGGCGATGTTATCTTATTGCTCCAACAGTGAAATGTTTGACCGGATACTGAAAAAAATACAAGAAAGAATCGGCGCCCGTCAGTATGTGATGACTCTGCATGCTGAAGAAGAGATGGACGATGATGGGCTGGCGATTACTGACATCGAGAACATTATCCTGATAGGAAAAATCATTGAACGGCAGAAGGACTCTGTTACCAGTGAATCGAAATATCTGATCAAGGGTCGGACTTGGGCTGGTGATGAAGTCATTGTCGTAACCAAGCTGGGGCCAACGGGCAAGCTGATCATCATTACCGTATACAGGACGGGAGAGCACCGATGATATGCGATATTTGTGGTAAAGAAGGCGCACGTATTCGCCGCGTTAGCCGTAGTTATGGCAAAGGTGAGAACCTGCTGGTCATCGAGCATATTCCGGTGGTCAGTTGTCCGCATTGTGGTGAAAGCTATCTTACGGCGGATACTCTGCACGAGATCGAACGCATCAAACGCGACCGCCAGAGCTATGCAGTCGAGCGTCCGGTTGCTGTGGCGGAGTTTGCTTGAGGTAGTAGTGCCGCGATCCTGGGAGATGGATATTTGTAGAGTGTGCTGTGTGTACCATTTGTAATTTTTTGGAGTATACTTCATTTATGTTGCTTATTAGGAGATGGGGAACAAATTATGAGTGCTGCTGATCATAACAACCGTCCCACCAATCCCACCGGTCGTTCATTTCTAAGTTACCGCCGTATGCGGCTGGATGAGGCCAAGCTGCTGATTCAGGCCCAACATGAACTGGGCATACCGACCTGGCAGGATGTGAAGGACCTGGATGAGGGACTGATTGCATACAATCTTCGTTCTGTACTGGATGATTCCAACATTGCAAATGCCATTCTCTGGCTGACACCTGAGGTAGAGCAATCAAATTATATTCGGATCGAGTCGAGTAAAATTCTGGAACGATCAAGAAAGAATGACAGCTTTTTTGTTATTCCTGTAGCAGCCGGTGGACTCAACTTAGAGCAGGCTAAAGCAATCGGTAGCGAATTGCTGAGCTATCAGGACTGGAAACTGTCCGAAGTCGAATATGATCCCATTCAATTTCAGGATGCCGCTGATATAGCCAAGCGTGTCCTGGAACTGCGTATCCAGGCAATACATAAGACGCTCCCACCAAGTGAATCTCTAAGAATGGGTTTATACACTCGCAATCCACCACCTGAGGAATACCTGCCGCTCAACATCGATTGGAGCCACCAGTTCAGGGAGCGGAAAGCAACGTCTAAAGCATGGAATAGCCATCTGCTGCCAGCCTTAAAGACGGTGGCCGATACCCTTGACCGTTGTGCCCACGGGAGGCGCATCGTAGCGCACGGCGCTTGCGCCATTCCGGCGGCGGTGGCTTTGGGCGCCGCATTTCTGGCTCCGCGTGGGATTAAAATAAGTTGGATTCAAACGAAAGCTGATTTACCTGACCAGGAATGGTCACTGGGCACACCGCCTGTGCCATCCGGTTTTCAGTCCCAAACCGAAGGTGAGGATGTGAACGCCAAGGATTTGGCCGTGTTAGTTTCTGTGACTGATGATGTTACGACGGCACTCAAGGCCAGCCGGCCAAAGCTACCAGCGTTTCGCGCAGTTGTGACCATTAGTAAGTCGGGAAACATTAAGCATGATGATCTGACTGAACCTGGTCATGCAACACATCTGGCGCGTACCGTCTTTGAGGCTATACGATACGCTTGCAACGAATACTCTATCGGAGGAAAGATTCACCTGTTTATGGCGGCTCCAGCAGGGCTTGCCATGCTGATCGGTCAATTGCTCAATACCCTGAAATTAGTGCAAACCTATGAATTCTTCCGGGGTGAAGGGCCGGACACTTATCGGCCGGCTGCGCTTTTGAGACCGTCTTTCTGATTCAAGAAGACTTGGCCATAATGCCATAGCCCACAGCGGTTTTGGCGCCGATTCCCAGCCAATTCAGTCCCTGGGTAAGCAATTGCTCAGCGGTATCCAATTCCACCGTTGGAGCGATCAGATAGAAGGTAAATTCGGAATCGCGATCAACAGTTAAAAAGAATACTGGTACAGGATCTTCAGTTTCATGCGGGAAACTGCCTGGTTTTGGATTGCGATAGTAATCGGGATGATGGCAATTGACGATATCCACAGCGAGCTTGGGCCAACGCTTTGGATAGGCATCCAAAAAAATCAGTTTTCCCTGCGCTCCGTATTCATCCGCCTCGGTCCGCTCCGGCCCGAACAACTCTGCTATAGTCATTGCATTCAAGCCGTGTACGATAGCCGCGCGTCGGCATAAGCCTTTAACGGATGAACCGGGAAGGTAAGGAACGCCGATGAGCGAATCGAAACTGAAGCCGTTTTCGGTGGGATGATCCGTGCCCAAGCCGGTCGCCAGTCGCCAGTTCACTTTATAGTTAAGGATGCGCAGTTGGCGGGAGCGATAAGCGGACCAGCCTTCGGCAGCCCGCTTCAGGCGTTCGTGATGAAAGCGCAGCAGATCGCGGGCGAGATTGCGAGGACCGTTGCCACGTCCATTGAAAGCCAGTACAAGACGTTCCAACACGCGAGCGGGCGGCTCGATACGTTGCGGAGCATCGGGACTTCCTGTCCACATCGGCAGATACCGATCCCAGATCAGGCCGGCATTTGCCGTTTGAGGCAAAGGACTGTCGCCTGTCACCAGACGTTCCAGCAATTCACGTCCGTTTCCTAAAATAATCGCTGCTGCCATGGCTATTTCTCCTCCTTATCAAGCGCCTCGGCGAACAATTTGAGTTGTTCCAGCACAAACAGGGCTTCCACTTGCGCGGCCAGATAGGCGGAACGTTCCGCTTTGATGCAGGCATCCAGTAAACGCCGGGCCGGACTCCACTTTTCCGGACCGGTTTCATCCAGCGAGCGGTGGGGCGCATCTTTCAGTAGCCAGCGCCCCAACACATCGGCGAGGCGTCTCGACTGAACCGTGTCTTCTCGCAATAGCGTGGCCAGCGTAACCGTTAGGCCCTGGGTGCGCACTTGCACCGGTAAACCCTTTACTCTTTGCAGGGCATTATTAGGCCAATTGCCGTTAACCTCGTCATACGCAAATTGCGCCCGCAGCCGCTTCAGGTGGTTATCGTCCCACTTGTTCATGCGAATGCCTCCAGAATGCCAAGGGTCGAGGACGGCAACAAGGTGCAATAGCACAAGCCCTGTCCCACGGTTTCGTTACCGCCGAGTTGCACGATCTGCAAATGCTTGGCGTTGTCGGTCAAGTTAGTAAGCCCGTAGCCATCGTTTACGCTGTGAGCGCCCTGAGCGAATGTGCGCTGCCGGCGTTCGCCGACAAAAGCAATAAACAGGCAATCGGCAGGCAGATGCTCCTCGTACCATAAATTGCCGCTTTCTTCCGCATTCGTTTCCGGGTTACGCCATTTATCGGTAGTTTTTCCGCCGGTCAGTTTGATCCGCGCCTGCACAGGTATCACCCACTTCATCAGGGCGCTGAAATCCTGATCGGGTATCAGCACCAATCCCTCAATAAGACGTTTCCGGGTATCCTCTTCAGTAGCAGGTATTAGTTCGGCCAAGCGCTTACCGAAATCTTGTAATGCCGACGAGCCAGTGATGTCATTGGCTGGGTAAACCAAGTCTTCCAGCACCAGCGTTTGATTCGCCAGACCGCTATCTGCTGTGAGAACTCTGATTTCTGGGACATCGGTTGGCAATGTTGAGATTGCCGGCAGGAAGTCTTCCCGTCCAAGCGCGCGCAGATCGCGCGCCAGCCGTTCCAGAATCAGGCGGCAGGTGACATGAAGGAAAGGCCGGTTCAACGACCGCACCGGATAGGCCACCAGCCGAGCCTCGGTAAAAGCCAGCCGGCCTGCTTCCAGCGCATTGGCCTCATTGGATTCTTCCAGCGACTTGCCGAACAGGTTATCCAACAACTTTTTCTCTACGTTTGCTACGCCGAGATAATCCCTGATTACCCCTTTCAGACCGGTGGCGGGCAATACTGGAAAATCAGTGCTGGCGTCACGGGCGATAGGCAAATCTATGGCCCCTATGGTCTGACCAGTGCCGAAGTGGGTAGGCGTGAGGGTATAAATGCCAAGCAAGGCGGTATCTTTCCAGACGTTCATAAGATTTCCTTCGTTTGCTCAGGGCCAAGCCCTACCAGGGTATGTCCAAAACCGAAAGCGACCTCTTCGCGGGGGCCTAGAGGATGGCTGTTATTGAGTTGTTGCAGGAAGCCGGCGCGGTCTGCCGGAGTTCCTCCGCTGAACCTGAGCAGCCAGGCGCTGCCGGCGGGAACATAGAGGCGGTTGGCGCGACTCTTGCCGGTAGCCATTTGGTAGCCGCCCAGCGCAACTGGACGGCCGGTCAGAGCCGCCAGAAGCTCACAGCGCATCCCCGATGGTGGGTTGAGTTCCAGGCGCAACGGTTCGATAAGTCGGGCGGGCGTCAACGCCAGCAGCCAGAAAGTTGCATTGTCCTCGGCTGCCTGCGGCAGATGGGCGCCTGTCATTAGTGTTTCCCAGGCAGGATGGAAACGCTCCACGCCGCTGAACTGCACCACCCGACCCTTACGCCCGGCGCTGCCGGTGGCCGATTCCAATGCGCTTAACGACAGACGTGGATCGAGCGCGCCTTGCAGGATACCCAGCAGACCACTGTCCCGGTCGAAGCGCAGGCTGTTCAGAAAATACAGCATGCCATGCTCTGCGCTGCCACTTCCAGAATCGATAGCCAGGCCGGGCTGATATTCCCAGTTTACGAAGGGGGGATGCTGCCGATGATGCTGTTTCGGTTGCCATGCGCCCTGTCCTGTCAGCGCCGCCAACAGGTTAGCTGGACTGATCCAACCCTCCAAGGGCTTTACTTTGGTTCCGGCATCGGGCCGGCCGCACGGTAGCAGTGACTGAGCGGCGCCGTCCAGATCGTTCAAACCAGGATGGGGCGATTGCACCAGACGGGCAAGCTGAGGATTACGCTGTTCTCCCAGTACAAACCGCGGCGTCGGCGTCCAGGGTTCTATCCAGGGTTCCTCGTCGGGATCTTCTTGCAGTACTCGTCGCGCCGGGAAAGGCCCCTGCAACTGCCAACCGGCGGGCAAAGCATCAGGACCGCCCACCAATCGCTCCCGCTCCTGACGCGCCGCTGTAGACCAATCGTCCAGGTTCAGCACGGGGCTGGCTCCTCGCAGTAACTGACTACGCACCAATCCCTGGAAGGTGAACGGCGAAGGTGGAAAAACCGAATTCGTACGATGTGCTTCCCCGGCGTTGAAGGAACGGGGTTGGCCGAAAAATACCGATTCCAGCGGTTCGACTAGAAAGCTGATATTTGTAAACCCGCTCATTCCGTTTCTCCCTCCGTATCGCTGTCGCTTCCACCCCGCGCCAAGGCACGGCAAAGTAACAAACCGTCGGTATAGCGGTCGGGGTCTTTCGGATACAGATCAATCCCGGCCCGCCAGAGATCGAGCGCCGCTTGCGCTGCCTTGCTCTCGGACTTCTCTAGGCACGTTTTGAACAGGCCTTCCAACAAACTGTCTTTGGCTTGTCGTAGCTGTTTATCAGTGAGCTTGCGGGCATGTAGACTTTGCAGTGCGTAATAGGCCGAGGGCGCGACTTCCCGCAACTTGTAGGGCAGTCGGGAAGAGAGCCCACCAGCGGTATTGAAAGCGTCCCTTACCTGCTTCAACGTGTGATGCGCCTCCGGCGATTTGCCCGGAATGTTCCAAGGCAGTGCGAAGCGCGTCTTGGCGCCGCCCCGTGAGAAATGCCGAACCGCGATAGCCCGACGTCCTTGCCACTCTAGCTTATTGACTTCTTCTGGAGCGTGGTCTTTGAAAGGTTCCTTGGCCCAATCGAGTAAGTCTCTTACTTCTTTCAACAGCACTGACATGGGCGTCTTGTAATGAGCGAAGACGATGCCCGCCGAGAGGCTTGCAAAGGGACCCAACATCGGTAGCAATGCACCCTGTACAGGAATTTGCGGTGGCCCGTCTATTTCGGTAGCGGCGGCGTGACGTTCCAGCAAGTCTGGGTCTGTTACAGGCAGGCGGATCGCTGTAAGCTCACCGTCTTCGGCGACCGGCATCCTGGGGATAGCGAAACGTTGGCGGGCAAGGTCTGAATCGTGCCTGCCGCTCCAGTCTTGACGCCGCCAGAGCCAGGGATCGGCTTGATAATCGGTGTCGATAATCCAGGCGGCGGAGAAAAGCTGTTGCAGTCGTGCCGCCAGATCCAGTGCCTCGTCCGCCGGCGCCAAGCATAATACATCGTCGCCGCCGGCATAAATAAGGCAACCGGAAAATTCCATTTCGACTACCCAAGGCACGATGCGATGGCTGAAATGAGCCAGCGCACGACTGACAAAAGCGTGCAGAGACGGCCCCATCAGCCGCTTGGCCTCCAGCAGATCGGCCCAGCCGGCTTCCAGCAGAGGCTGACTTTTGTATATCTGCTCGACTGCCTGGGGATGGATGACATCACGCCAGCGAGCGTGGACGGCTCCAGTGTCGCCGAGCAGTAATTTCCCCATGTTATCGGCATCCAGTTTGATAATGGCTATCTGGGTTTTGGGTGGTTGACCAAATAACCGATCTGCTTGCTGCCGTAACTGCTTGACTGCCTCTTTTAATTTATCCAGGCGCTGTTGTTCCAACTGCAACCGTTCTTTTTGCTTCTCATCAGCGAATTGCTGTTTTCGAATAAGCCTGTGTTCCATACCATCAATCGTTTCTGGAAACAGCGTATCTTGGGCTTCGTATTTTAGAAATTCCCGGCTTATTCCGCTGGCTAGTGTTCCTGGCCTTAAATAATGTCCGAAATTTGGAAAATCTGTCATACTGACGAAAGTAATATTTTCACTGTGGTAGATCAACTCATGCGTGGTCGCAAACCAGAATGCCTGTCCCTGCGGGCTGAGGATATTCCGCT
>CAIMUS010000347.1 GCA_903844665.1 uncultured Pseudomonadota bacterium | reverse complement strand
GGTCCGTCAGCGTTGCTTTGACGAGATAAATGGGCCAAACTCTACCGGCGTACACAGTGATCAGTCGGGTTTACGACGGCGGATGCACGGATCAAGCTCAAGCGGCTTTACCCGTCACTGCAACGCTGACGTGCTACTAGTTATTTACCGTCCGGTGCTGAGGAATAATGAAAACCTTGGGCTTCCTGGAGTTATAGCGGCGAGATGTGGTGTGCAATCTGCTGGGGCTCGATCTGCGCAGCAAGCGCATCGCTATCGGTGAGCACGTGTTTGCTGTTCAGGACGGTTCGTCCAGGTGGTGTACGGCGTCCATCCGCTCATGCAGAATGCGGACGACGTAAACCGTGTCTCCCTCGATGCGGTAATAAATCAGGTGCTTCCCGGCGGGGTAGACCAAGAGCTTATGCTTCGTGCGTCCGATGTTGGGGTTCTGCGCGATGGCGCTCAACGCACTGTCGATTTTGCCTTTGTAGGCGACAAGCTGCCGCTGCCCCCAATTGTCGAGGGTGTGAGCCAAAATGTCGTCAATATCGCCCTGCGCGAGAACAGAGAAGCGAAGTTTATGGGAGGACATCGGGATTCAGTTCTTTGCCCTCAGCCAGATTTTGACGAGCACGTTTTTCGCACTCATCCAGAAAATCAGGGGTATAGGGCGCCGTGCGGCCTTCGCGAATTGCCTGCTCGCCCGCCTCAAGCGCGGCCATCAGGCGGGCATGTGGGCTTTCATCACGCTCGCGCATGCGCCGGACAGCGTCCCTGACAACTTCGGTGGCATTGCTGTAAAAGCCGTCCTCGACCTTGCCTTTGATGTAGCGTTCATCGACAGAAGGAAAATTGATGTTCATTTCATGCCACTTTTTTACATGTATCATATATATAATAATATGTGATTTTTAGTCATCAAATCAACCGCAGTCCTTTCTTCACCCCAATCTACGACGCCAATCAGGGTGGACTGGAATCGGCCTGCGCCAACCGCTGCGCAATTTCCGCCAGGCGCCGTCCCAGGCTGCGGCACAGTTGTTTCTCTTCGGGGCTCAAGGTGGGGCGGGTCTCCGTACCGGACCAGTGGCTGGGGCCGTAGGGAGTGCCACCGCCGCGGGTTTTCATCAGCGCCGCTTCGGTATAGGGGATGCCCACGATCAGCATGCCATGATGCAACAGGGGCAGCATCATGGAGAGCAGGGTGGATTCATGGCCGCCGTGCAAACTGGACGCGGCGGTAAACACCGCCGCCGGCTTGCCGGCCAACGCGCCGGATAACCAAAGGCTGCTGGTCGAGTCTAAGAAATACTTGAGGGGGGCGGCCATATTGCCGAAACGGGTGGGACTGCCGAGCGCCAGGCCGGCGCATTCTTGCAGGTCCTCCAGGCTGGCGTAGGGTGGACCGGAGGGCGGGATGCTGTCCGCCACGGCCTCGCAAACCGGGGAAACCGGCGGCACCGTGCGCAAGCGGGCCTGCATGCCCGCGACTTCCTCGATACCCCTGGCAAGCAGGCGGGCCATTTCCGCCGTACCGCCGGTACGGCTGTAGTAAAGCACCAGAATATCGGCCATGATAACTCGATAACCCAGATTGAAAAGCAGTAGCTTGCTTGACGCTTAAGCCGGTGGATGCTAGCTTGAATAGCCAAATTATGTGGATCGATCTTACCGTAAACTTGGGTAAAAAACTTTCTCTTCTATTGGCTACGATGCTCTTCCTGGCGGCCTGCGCCAGCGCTCCGGTACAGGAAATGAGCGACGCCCGGCAAGCGATCCGCTCCGCCGAAGAGGCGGATGCGGTGTGGTATGCGCCGCAGCAACTGCGGGCGGCGCAATCGTCGCTGGAGAAGGCGCAGGATAACCTGGAAGCCGGCGCTTACTGGAGCGCCAGGCGGCTCGCCATGGATGCCTGGTACCAGGCGATCGAGGCGAGAGAACAGGCGGCGCGTCTGAAAAAATCCAACCGTTGATGGCAAGGCGGGGACAGAATCGCATCCCCTCACTTTGGCGGTGAAGAGCCTTACTGATGAAGATTGCTATACGCTGCTATGTATCCGGTATCGTGCAGGGGGTGGGATATCGCTATTACACCCATCGTAAAGCCTTGCAACTGGGACTCGATGGCTATGCCTGCAACCTGAGCGACGGCCGGGTGGAAGTGGTGGCTTGTGGCGAGGAGACCGCCGTCGGGGAATTGCGCGAATGGTTATGGCAAGGACCGCGCTTTGCGAGGGTCAGCGAGGTGCAATGGGAGCAGATCCCGGCCGAGGATTATCACGGTTTTACCACGGACTGAGCAAGAATTTTGCTTGCGACACTTGACTTATTCACAATTTTGGTTCTCAGGCGCGAGCGCCCTTAAAACGCTCCCCAATCCCTTCCCGATTCCAGGCTTAAGTGATAATAATTTGATTTTAAACAATATTTTTCCTGAGCAAAAAGTCATCAAACTGTCATTTGGCCAAGCGGAACGCGGACTTAGCAGTAGGGGGCAAGAGTTATCCACAGACTTATCCACAGGTTCTGTGGATAAGATGGATTTTTCAAGACAATAAAACAGCTTAGATGTAGTTGGGTAAATTTAATAAAATTTGTTGTAATTATGACAAGATAATCACCTCAGCTTCCCCGCGCCGGCTCGTAGTGCCGGCTGTCGTCAGTAGGGCTTGTAACTGTTGCTTGTAATCTTAGCATACCTTTGCTAATATCTGCTTATGGAAAAGCGATTTGTCAAGATTGGCGCGGCTGCTGACCTGCTCGGGTGCGGTATCGATACCCTACGAAAGTGGGAGAAGTCTGGCG
>CAIMUS010000346.1 GCA_903844665.1 uncultured Pseudomonadota bacterium | reverse complement strand
GGCGATGGGGCTGCTGATCGATATTCTGCGTTACCACTGGCGGGAACAGCGGGATAGTTATGTGGCGGGCAACATGTTCGTGTACTTTGCCCCGGACCAGGTCAAGACCCGGGATTTTCGGGGGCCGGATTTGTTTGTGGTCAAGGGGGTGCGGGACAACCACATGCGGCATTCGTGGGTGGTGTGGGAAGAGGACGGTCTGACGCCGGATTATGTGATCGAGCTGGCCTCGGAGAGCACGATGAAGTTCGATCTGGGCGGGAAGAAGAGCATTTACGAGCGGATTTTGAAGACGCCGGAGTATGTGGTGTATGATCCTGGCCCGGAGCGGCTGCGGGGTTGGCGGCTGGTGCGGGGGCGCTATGAGGAGCTGGCGCCGAACGCCCGGGGCTGGCTGTGGAGCGAGGAGCTGGGGTTGTGGCTGGGGGTGGCGGCATACCGGTTTGCCAACCAGTCGGCGGCGGTGAAGGTGTTGCGGTTTTTTGACGAAGACGGAGAGTTGCTGCCGACCCCCCACGAGGCGGAAGCCCGACGGGCGGACGCGGAAGCCGCTGCCCGTCGGGTGGCGGAGGCGGAGATTGCGCGGCTGCAGGCGTTGCTGGCGCAGCAAAGGGGAGAATAATCAGGGGACGGTACCAGGAAGTGACTCCACTCGGGCAACGGCTGTGGTTACGGCGACCTCCGCGCCGATGGCACGGGGCGGAACGGCGGCCAACTGCTGGATCAGGGCGATAACCTCCTGCCCATCGACGCTGAAACCAGGCATCAGCGTGGCCATGGTTTTGCCGGAATAGTGGGCGGCGAGCCGCAGAGGCGCCACCACCCGGGTGGACAGATCGCTCAGTAAATCGCTTTGCACATCGAGAAGATACGGCGTCATGGTGCGGGTCGCGGCATCGAGATTTCGGTAAACCTTGAACTGGGCCATCAGAAACTCCTGAGACCCTCGCCGAATACGCCGTTTTGTTCCACGTCGACATTGTACTGGGCGATTGCCTCGTGGTTCTCCCGTAACCAGCGTTCGGCGCGTTTCCGGCTCACCGCCCCGGCCAGGGACTGTTCCAAGGTGCGCGACAGATTGATGTCGAGTTCCCTAGCCTGGCGTAACAAATCGCTGTTGATGCTCAGATTCGTGGGGCGCCTGGCGGCGCCGGGATCATAGGTGGGCTGCATCAGTGACTTCCAGTGAACGATGAATGCGCAAATTGTATGCGCACCAAGACTTCAAGGCAATCCCACATTGACCCGTACACTTTTCAACTATGCCTAACGGGTCATGCTCTGTAGGGAAAGAGCACCCCGCTTGGTAGGGTGCATCCTACGCACCCTTATTCTGATCCAGCGGGGCGATGGTGCGCAGCTCGTGTAGGGCGCAATAGCGCAGCGTATTGCGCCGTTATGCCACCGCCCCTCATACGGCGCATTACGTTCCACTACGCTACGCTAATGTGCCCTACGCCGGCTGAGGTTTGTTATGATAACTATACCGTTACTCCGAGGAGTGCTCTCATGGCGACCGTAATGCCGGACGGGAACATCCATCCACCCCTGCTGACCGAGCTGGCGCGCGCCTCGCGCGCCAGGTTGCCAACGATGTACGACCTGCCCAGCGAAGAACCGGAGGAGCCTGGTTTGCCGGACGAATTCCATCTCTATCAGCCGCAACTGCTGCGGGAGACCTTTCAACCCGGCGCCTGGCCGCCGGAGCGGGTCTTCGTCGGCAGCGATTTGAACCTCTATTACAGCCTCCACAATACTACCTGGTACAAACGCCCCGACTGGTTCGCCGCCTTGGGGGTATCCCGCCTCTACGAGGGCCATGAACTGCGGCTGAGCTATGTCGTCTGGCAGGAGCAAGTTCCGCCCTATCTGGTGGTGGAACTGCTGTCACCGGGGAAGGAGCAGGAGGACTTGGGGAAAACGGTGCGCGAGGCCGGGGAGCCGCCGACCAAATGGATGGTGTACGAACAGATTCTGAAGGTGCCGTATTATGTGGTCTTCAACCGCTACACGGATGAACTGCATTTTTACACTTCGCTTTTTGGCCTTAACTCATTGTATAAATTTGACTTTCTTGCATAAACAGGGATTTTCGGGCAATTTTTGCCCGAAAAACTGTCGAAAATTTTTACAGTACAAATAAAGATGTCTTTAGCTTGGCAAAGAATTCGCCAAGTCTGAAAAAACGCTTTGCAGACAACAAGTAAGCTAACTAATCGAAGAATTTCGCAGCAAATTATTAACGATTACGACACCAACGGCAACGGCACGCAGGATACCGGCGAAACCGGCGTGCCCAACGGCACCGTGATACTCATCTGGGATCAGAACGGCAACGGCGTTGCTGATCTCGGCGAACCGGCCCTCGAAACCATAACAGACGTGGGTAGTGGTGGCGGCGGTATCTACCACTTCACCGGCCTTCCGCCTGGCAAATACGTCGTGCAGGCGGATGCCTCGACGGTGGTAAGCCCCACCCATCCGGGCGTCTACGGGACGATGGTGCTGACCAATAGCTACGGCGAGAACTACCCGGTCGACCTGCCTGCGGGCGGGTCGAACCTGACCGCCGATTTCGGCTTCATCGAAGGGGCGCTGGTGTCCGGCACCGTCTTCTATGACAAAAACAGCAGCGGTGCGCTGGATTCGGGTGAACTCGGCCTGGGAACGGTTACCGTCACCCTGACCGGCAAGGATATCAGTGGCAACACGGTCACCAAGACCACCACCACCGTCGGCGGCAACTACTCCTTTATCGTGCCGCCGGGCAATTACACGATCAGCTACGACACTACCAAGACCACGACGCTGGGTTATCCCAAACCCACCACGCCGCTCACCGACGTTATCTCTGTGGCCGCCGGGCAGGAGCTTGATAACCAGAACTTCGGCGTGACCTACAGCGGCAGCATCGGCGACCGGGTGTGGAACGACGCCAACGGCAACGGCGTGCAGGATTCCGGTGAATCCGGCATCGCCGGCGTGACCCTGAACCTGTATCTGGATGCCGACGGCAACGAGAACACCACGGGTGATCAGACGCTGCTTGCGACCACCGCCACCAACGCGCTGGGCAATTACACCTTCTCCGGCCTGCCGGACACGACGGGTTTGCAGAAGTACGTGGTCAAGGTCAACACGGCCACTCTGCCGAGCGGCTATACCGAGACGGGTGAAGGTCAGCCCGGTTCGCTGTGCACCGGCCTGACGAATGGTTGCGACAACCAGATCGCCACCACGCTGACGGGCGGCGCCACTTTGACGAACGTCGACCTCGGCTACAAGCCACCGACCAATGCTCACAATGTCACCGGCAACGTCTGGAACGACAATGGCGACGGTGGTGGTGGCGGCGGCAACGGCATCAAGGGCGGCACCGAGCCTGGGATTCAGAACGTAAGCGTCTGTCTCTACCAGAGTGATGGTGTGACGGTAGTGGCCTGCACGACGACTGACACCAACGGCAACTACACCTTCCCGGGTATTGCCGATGGCAGCTATATCATCCGCGTCAACCCGGCTACGCTGCCTTCGAGCGCCTACACGCAGACGGGCGTGGGTAACGCACCCGGTGCGCCCTGCAGCATTTCCAATCCCTGCACCAATCAGGATCCGGTGACCGTCAACGACGCCGACCCGACACCGCAGTATTTCGGTTATCAGCAGGTGCCCGGCAGCATCGCCGGCACGGTGTGCGTGGGTAACGGTGACGGCCAGTGTAGTGCCGGTGAGAGTCCCATGGCTAACGTTCAGGTCAAGCTGACCTACGCGGGTCCTGACGGTATCCTGAATACGGCGGACGACACCACCCAGACCACGACGACCAACGCCAGCGGCGCCTACAGCTTCCCCAATCTGGCTCCGGGTCTGTATCAGATCGTGAAGACCAATCCGCCCGGCACGCAAAGCCTGGCCGACGCCGATGGCGGCAATCCCGACAATATCACCGTCGGCCATGATCATCGTTCGGGCCATAGCAATCTACAGGAGAGCCAACTTGCCGATGTCGATAGTGATGCAAAGGAGGGTGCTGGCCGAAACGATGATCGAGGCCGATCGAAGTGGTTACCACCACGCTGCCGGCGGGAGACTGGACCCAGACCGGCGATCCGGACGGTCCGACTGGCGTACTCGACAATCGGACCACGCAGCCGATCCTGCTGGCTCCGGGCGACGTGTATGTCAATGCCGACTTTGGGTACCAGCCGGTTACAGGCAATGTCCCACGCGGCAGCACCATCGGCGACACGATCTATCTGGATGCCAACGGTAACGGCACGCAGGGCTTGTAACTGTTGCTTGTAATCTTAGCATACCTTTGCTAATATCTGCTTATGGAAAAGCGATTTGTCAAGATTGGCGCGGCTGCTGACCTGCTCGGGTGCGGTATCGATACCCTACGAAAGTGGGAGAAGTCTGGCG
>CAIMUS010000345.1 GCA_903844665.1 uncultured Pseudomonadota bacterium | reverse complement strand
CGCCCGTCGTAACGGGGTTTTTCCTTGCGCGCCATTTGCTCGCTACGCAGCGCTTCCAATTCTTCCTTGGTGCAGTAACAGTAGTAGGCCCTGCCCTGCGCCAGCAACTGTTGCAACACCTCGCGGTAGCGGGCGAATCGCCGGGTCTGATAAAAAGGGCCTTCCTCGTAATCCAGTCCCAGCCAGGCCATGGCCTCCAGGATGGCATTCACCGCCTCCGGGGTGGAGCGCTCCAGATCGGTGTCTTCGATCCGCAGGACGAAGGGGCCGCCATGCTTGCGGGCATACAGCCACGAGAACAGGGCGGTGCGGGCGCCACCGATATGCAGATAGCCGGTAGGGCTGGGAGCAAAACGTGTCTTGACCATGATTACCAGGACCAGGAATGGTTGATTTTACAACTAGGACTTACGCAGTTCAGGCAGATATTGTAGGGGCGGTTCGCGAACCGCCTATTGTAGGGGCGGTTCGCGAACCGCCCCTACAGGTTAATCGAGTTCGGCGGAATAATCCCGCGCCAGCACCTCCCGCGCTCTGGCCGCATCCTGCGCTTCCACCTGCAGCTTGATACCGCCCACCGCCGGGCTGTACAGCCAATTGGCCTGCACCAGATATTGATCGGCCAATCGACAGGGAATGCCCTCGGCGAGCAGGCGACCACGCACGATCTCGGCTTCGGGCAGGAAATCGAAAGTAGCTATGGTTTCCAGCGACATCGGCTTTGCTCATTGCGCCGGCGGCGCTTCAGCTTCGGGTTCCTCGAATTCCAGCTTCGGTCTTGGCGGATTGCCGTCGTAGGTCAATTCACGGCGCCGCTGCAGATAGGTTTGCCGTTGGAAACTGTAGGGATCGATCTGGGTTTCCTCGAAAGCTTTTTCGATCCGCAGCAGATTGGCTCGCTTATCGACCACGTCCGTGCCCCTGATGGAATAACGCAGACTCACGGGATCCACGTAAGTGACGGGATCGAGCAGGAAGTTGTCCACCGGCAACCCCCAGACGTCGCGGGTGGTGCTGGGGCCGAAGAAGGGTAATACCAGATAATAGCCCTCGCCCACCCCCCAGTAGCCCAGGGTCTGGCCGAAGTCCTCCTTATGCTTGGGTAAATCGAGAGAGCTCGCCACATCGAACAGGCCGCCCAGACCAAAGGTGGTGTTGTACACCAGCCGGCTGAAATCCATGGCCGCCTGCTGACCCTTGAACTGTAGCGCATCGTTGATGGTCACGCTGATGTCGCCAAGGTTGCTGAAAAAATGGGTCACCCGGTTGCGGACAAACTCCGGCAGCACCGCCCGATAACCCTTGGCGACCGGTTTAATCGCGGCCTTGTCGAGGGTATCGTTGACCCTGAACATAAAGCGATTGTAAGGCTCGAGCGGATCCCGATCTTCCTGCACCATGCTCTCCGTGGAGGCGCAGCCGCCCAGGCAGGCCAATAGACCGAAAGCGATGAGTAAACAGCTACCACCAGTCATTGCACGAATCATTAATCACCTGTTTGCCGGAGCACCACCTTGCCCATCTGCTTTGCCGCCTGCAAATGCTGAAGGGCGGCCACCACCTCCGCCAGCGGAAATACCCTATCGACCACCGGCTCGATCCGGTGTTCGGTGAGAAACCGCAACATGGCGGCGAACTCGGCCGGCGAACCCATGGTGCTGCCCCGAATCTGCATCTGCCGGAAGAACAGGCGCGCCATTTCCAGCCCCTCGGACGGATTGCCGGCGGTGGCGCCGTAGATCACGATGCGGCCGGCCGGCTTTATCAAGGAAAAATAACCCTGGAAGACAGGGCCGCCGGTACCGTCGATGACCACGTCGATACCGCCGGAAAGCGCGGCCAACTGTTTGCCCCAATCGCTCTCCCGGTAATTGACCCCGCCCGCCGCGCCCAGCGCCCGCGCCCGTTCCAGCTTCTCCGGGCTGCCGCTGGTGACGAATACTCTGGCGCCCAGCTTGACCGCCCATTGCAGGGCGAAGGTGGCGACGCCGCCGCCGATGCCGGTCACCAGCACCGTCTCGCCGGGGCACACCGCCGCCTGGGTGACCACCGCCCGCCAGGAGGTCAGCCCGGCCAGCGGCGCCGCCGCCGCCTGCTCCCAGCTCAGGAAAGCCGGCTTGGGGAACACATGCGCCCGCGGCACGCAGATGAACTCGGCGAAGGCGCCCTGATCCGGCATTCCCAGCACGCGGAAGGTCGGACTCGGAAAGCGCGGGTCATCGCCCCAATCCCAGGCGGGGTAGATCACCACCTCTTGTCCCAGCAGTGCGGGATCGACCTCCGGCCCAATTTGCTCCACCACGCCGGCGCCATCCGATCCCAGAATGCAGGGCAGACGGATATTCGGATATTTTCCCAGCGTAACCCACACATCGCGGCGATTCAACGCCGAAGTCTGTAATTTCACCCGCACCTGTCCCGGCCCGGGCACAGGAGTGGCGACTGTTGTCATCTGCAAGTGTTCAGGTCCGCCCAGTTGCGGCAATACCACGGCTTTCATCAGCGTTTTCCCGGTAGTTAAGCTTTGATCGAGGAGTTTGGAAATTTATAATACCTGAAATTGATTTCCTGTCTCTATCGCTGGCTGACCTCTGTCGCGGAGCCGCCCATGAATAACGAATCGACAGCCAGCCCCAAGGAAGCGGCCGCCTGGACCTTTCTCAGCAATCACAGCCATGTATTGAGGCTACCCACTTAAGGCGGGACAATTCGACCCTGGGAGCGCCGGCGTCCCCGCCGGCTTGAGGGCATCGGCGCCAGTCAACAGCCGGCAAGATGCCAGCGCTCCCGGGTGAGCCTCTCTGCAGTCAGCATGCAAAGCGTCCCGCCTTAAGTGGGTAGCCATGTTAAAATGCGTCATTGTAGCCACATTGACGGGGTAACGATCATGTCTACCACGCTTTCACACCCTCTCAAGGTTGCCGAAATCCGTTCCCGCATCGAACTCGATTTGAAGGAGGAAGCGACTCGGGTGCTAGCTTCTTGCGGACTGAATGTATCGGATGCGATCCGTCTATTCCTGCGTCAAGTGGTTGCCCAGAACGGCCTGCCGTTTGAAATTAAAGCGCCTAATGCCTTAACCCGGGCAGCGATGGAAGAAGCCCACTCTGGCAATCTGCCGCACTTTGGATCGGTTCAGCAATTGTTCGATGACCTTGAAAAAAACAGCGAAGAGTAAACGCGCCAACCCTCCGCGAGAGTTTTCCCGGACGAAGGAATTCAAAAAAGACTGGCAACGCCTCGCGCATAGTGGCCGTTACGACATGAACCGTCTCAAAGAGGCGATGCTGTCGCTCATTGAGAACACCATGCCATTACCGCCGGAATGGCTCGATCATGCGCTGGCTGGAAATTGGACGAATCATCGTGAGGGCCATATCGGAGGTGACTTCTTATTGATCTATAAACTGGACAGCAGCGGCGCCGAGGAGCGCGTCATATTCGTGCGCGCTGGGACACATGCTGAGTTGTTCGGGTGATTAATCGAACGCGAAAATACGCTGCGAGCGGAAATGATCGGTAACATTCCGACTCTGGCAACCGGCGCATCATGGTGAAGCGTGAAGGTTATGCCCAACGCAGAGGCCGTCGCCGCACAGCGTGAACTTACCAACCTGCGCTTTCATCGGACCTTGCGCGACGGGATCTTTGTTCACGTCTGGATTCACGTAGAGCTCGGTATCGCCCATCGACTCGCCATAGCCCGGTGGCTTGGTGTCGGTCCCGGCCGCTCCCGTCCTCGCGAACTTCACGACGAAGGTGTACTCCTTCGCCAACAGGGTGACAACGAGTGCTGTTTCACCCTTGACCGGAACCCCGCGGCCGGCTAAGCTTAGTATTATGAATAAATTCTTCTGTAAGCGACCCGACGGATTGCGACTATAAAACCCGGCCTCCCATGAGGAGGTCGGGCGCCGTGCTGGCCGCATTCATTCGCTTACAGGATTATTTGTTATGAGTTATCCCGCCTCGTTTCGCTCCATCGCTTCGAGTTCACCCGAGCCTCGGTTACGGGTCGATCACCCTGGATCCCGTCTTGCCCTGTCTCTGGCGCTGCTACGACTACTACCTCGCGGTCGTCGGGTTTGGCGGCTGCCCGGCGGCCGTAGGCTGTGCCGCCTACCTTGCCCCTTAATTTGAAATGCAGCCAATGAGGATAGTCAATCATGAAAGTCGATGCCGCGCAAAAATACCGTCCTTTTCCGCCCGTCCGGTTGCCGGACCGGCAGTGGCCCAACCAGGTTCTCACCCAGGCCCCCGGCTGGTGCAGCGTGGATTTGCGGGACGGCAATCAGGCTCTGATCGAGCCGATGGGGCCGGAGCGTAAACGGCGCTTGTTCAAACTGCTGGTCGAGCTGGGCTTCAAGGAGATCGAGGTGGGTTTTCCCGCCGCTTCCCAGACCGATTACGACTTCACCCGGGTGTTGATCGAAGAGGATCTGATCCCTGACGATGTCGCCATTCAGGTGCTGACCCAAGCGCGGGAGCACCTGATCCGCCGTACTTTCGAAGCGGTACGGGGGGCGAAGCGGGTGATCGTGCATCTGTACAATTCCACCTCGCCGTTGCAGCGACAGGTGGTGTTCGGTCTGGACCGGAAAGGCATCGTCGATATTGCCGTCACCGGAGCCGAACTGATCCAGGCGCTGGCCGCCGATCATCCCGAGACCCAGTGGATTTTCCAGTACTCTCCCGAGAGCTTCACCGCCACCGAACTGGATTTTGCCCTGGAGATCTGCGAGGCCGTGAATGCGGTCTGGCGGCCCACCCCGCAGCGCAAGGTGATCCTGAACCTGCCGGCGACGGTGGAGATGGCCACGCCCAATGTCTATGCCGACCAGATCGAATGGTTCGCGCGCCGGATCGGCCGCCGGGACGCCGTGATCCTCAGCCTGCATCCTCATAACGACCGGGGCACGGCGGTCGCCGCGACGGAACTGGCCATGCTGGCCGGAGCGGAGCGGGTGGAAGGCACCCTGTTCGGCAACGGCGAACGCACCGGCAATGTGGATATCGTGACGCTGGCGCTCAACCTGTTTACCCAGGGCATCGATCCGGCTCTGGATTTATCGGATATCAATGCGATCATCCGCGAGGTCGAATACTGCAATCGAATCCCGTTGCATCCGCGCCATCCCTATGCCGGCGACCTGGTGTTTACGGCATTCTCCGGTTCGCACCAGGACGCCATCAAGAAAGGTCTGGCCGCGAACGCCGGCCAGCCGGTCTGGGAAGTTCCCTACCTGCCGATCGATCCCACCGACGTGGGCCGTACCTACGAGGCCGTCATTCGAATCAACAGTCAGTCCGGCAAGGGTGGTATCGCCTATGTCGTGGAGAAGGACTACGGCATGAATCTGCCGCGCCGGTTGCAGATCGAATTCAGTCAGGTGGTCCAGGCGATTGCCGATGACACCGGCAAGGAGCTCGCGCCCGCCGCCATCTGGACGGCTTTTCAGCGGGAATATCTGGGCGCTGGTGAACCCTACAGTTTCGTCGAGCACCGGGACGGTCCGGCTGGACGGGCGGCGGCTAGCCACCGCCTGACCGCGACGATCCGTTATCACGGCAGGGAACGGATTATCGCCGGCGCCGGCAACGGTCCCATCGACGCCTTCGTCGATGCCATGCGGCGGCACTGCGGCGTCGATATCAAACTGGTGGATTATCACGAGCATGCCATCGGCGCGGGCGCCAACGCCACGGCGGTGTCTTATGTGGAAATCCGCACCAGCAGCGGTAATACCGTATTCGGCGTCGGCATGCACGGCAATATCGTCACCGCCTCTTTGCAAGCGGTGCTGAGCGCCGTCAATCGCGCCCTGCGGCAGGCCGAACCGACGGTTGAGGAAGGTGTGGTGCGGCAGGTCGGCAAGGTCTCGGTTTGAAGTTCCGTAGGGTGCGTTTTACGCATCACAAACGTGTCATGCCTGGCGCGCCGTGAATGCGTGGTGCGTGGAACGCACCCTGCTCTTGCTGATGATCTTCGACCGCACGCCGGACAGGCTCTGGGAAGAGAAGATGTTCCGGCGGGAGGCAGCCACCTTCAGGAAAGGACCGTTCCCCCAATCCCAGGCTGCCCTACCGCCGGATAACCACCCCATGAAGCGCTTACTCATTCTCCCGGCCCTCGTAGTTATCCTGATACTGACAGCCTGTGCAACGGTCAATTCACTCGCCCAGAGCGTCAGCCCCCCTGCCGAGGGGGATTTGCATCGCGCCCAGGGCGCCTACGCCGCCGGCAATTATACCTTGGCGATCGAATATCTCGGGCGGGCGATTCAATCGGGCGAACTCGGCGATGCCTCGCTGGCAGAAGCCTACTACGATCGCGGGGTTGCCTACAGCGCTCAGGGGGAATATGAGCGGGCGCTTGCCGATTACCGGCAGGCCCTGCGCCTGAAGCCGGATTTTACCGAAGCATCTATTAACCTGGGCGCCCTCTACAATGCCCTGGGAGAGCATGCCAGGGCCGTGACGATGTTCACCGAAATCATCCGCTCGAAGCCCGACGCGGCGGAAGCGTATTATAACCGGGGCAATGCCTACGTCGCCCTGGATGAATTCCAGCAGGCTCTGACGGACTACAACCGGGCGTTGCAACTGGAACCCACCAGCGCCGAGACCTATTACAATCGGGGCAATGTGTACTTCATGCTGGGCCGGTGGCAACCGGCTATCGCCGACTATGGTCAGGCCATCCACTTGAACCCCCGGCATGTGATGGCGTACAACAACCGGGGTATTGCTTACCGCGCTCTGGAGCAACACCGGCAGGCCATCGCCGACTACGATCGAGCCATCCGCCTGGCCCCCGAACTGTACGGGACTTACAACAACCGCGGCAACGCCTACAGCGCCCTGGGTGAATGGCGCAAGGCGATTGCCGACTACGATCGGTCCCTGCGGCTCAATCCCGATTCCGCCGAGACCTACTATAACCGGGGGCTGGCTTACGAGGCGCTGGGCCAGGTGGCGCGGGCCAAAGAGGATTTCAAGAAGGCGGCGGACCTGAACCAACGCCAGAGCAGGATCATTCAGTAAGATTTTTGTGATAATAAAATATCTTTGTTCTTCAATAAGATATAGATCAAACCGGTCAACGCTCCAGGTCGGGCACAGGACGTGCCCGACTGTCGGGTTTTCTGAATCACCCCGGCTGTCCGGCAAGCGAAAGTCAGACGCCGATTCGTGATAAGATGACTTGCGCTTTGGCTCTTCCGGCATGGCCAGGGCGAACTGGATTTCAGGCCTTATTTTTCAATCGAGTTATCTTCTCAGCGATGTCCATGGTAACTACCGCAGAGCCAATTTTTCCGGAAAGTGGTCGTAACAGCCAGGGAATCCGACCGTTCGGCCAGCGTTTGCATGTCATTCTTTACGCTAAGGCACACAGACTATGATCGGCACCACCATCACCGAATTGATTATCGAAGAACAACGCCGCTTCGCCAGCGCCACCGGCGATTTCACCTCCCTGATCAACGATGTCGTTATCGCCTGCAAAGCCATCGGCAGCGCCGTCCGTTATGGCAAGCTGTCCGACGCCGATGTACTGGGCAGCGCGGATACGGAAAACGTCCAGGGCGAGACCCAAAAAAAACTGGACGTGATCTCCAACGAGCTGTTTCTGCGCCGCAATGAATTCACCGGCCATGTGGCGGCGATGGCTTCGGAAGAGATGGACAGCATCTACCATTTGCCCCATCAATATCCCCGTGGCAAATATCTGTTGCTGTTCGATCCTCTGGACGGATCCACCAACACCGACGTGAATGGCGCCCTCGGCACTATCTTCTCGATTTTGCGCCGTCCCGAAGGAGCGACCGGCGAGCCGGACGAAGCGGAATTTCTGCAATCCGGCGTCAACCAGGTCTGTGCCGGTTACGCCTTATACGGGCCGTCCACCATGATGGTGTTGACCACCGGTTTCGGCGTCAACGGGTTTACATTGGACCCGCGTATCGGCGAGTTCGTGCTGAGCCATCCCAGGATCACCGTTCCCCAGGACACTTCCGAATTCGCCATCAACGCCGCCTATACCCGCCTGTGGGAAGCGCCGATCAAACGCTATATCGATGAATGCCTGGCCGGCAAGGAGGGGCCCCGCGGCAGGGATTTCAATATGCGCTGGGCCGGCGCCATGATCGCCGATGTCCATCGCGTGCTCAGCCGGGGTGGTATTTTCCTGTACCCGATAGACAGCAAACTCAGGGCCAAGGGCAGCGCCGGCAAGCTGCGCCTGATGTACGAGGCCAACCCGATGAGTTTCATCGTCGAGCAGGCGGGCGGCGTCGCTTCCACCGGCCTCCAGCGGATCCTGGAAATCCCACCCGAATCCCTGCATCAGCGTTGTCCCGTCGTGATGGGTTCCAGTAACGAAGTGGAGCGGGTGGTGGCCTATCATCGGGAAGCCGCCTGAAACCCTCGACCGTTACGCCAGCGCCGCGGAGTTAAGCAGATGACTGCTGAGTTGTTGGAGCCACTCTTACCTACCCTCAAGTCGCTCGAAGGCTTGCGAGAACAGTTGCTCTATGTGAAATGGAGCAGGGAAACGCTGAGTCTGCTGGAACAGCCCGCCCGGGAGTTGTTGCAGCAGGTCCAGGATCGGCCGCAATATAATTGGCTCGCCGAGCCTGTCGCCCGCCTGGTGCAGAGCCTGGATGAGTTTTCGCGGCAGGGCGGGCTGCTCCAGGGTGTGGAGCGGACCCGGTTGTTGACCGCCCTGGAGGACCTGAGTCCCGTCCTGCGGCGGGCCGATAGCAAGGCGCCGGAGTATTACCCCTCACCCGGCGAGGGGGTGGTCTCACCACCCGGCGAGGTGGTCGTACTGGCCGGTCCCGAGGCGAACACCCTGGTGGTGGAACTGGAAAACAGTGGGTTTCAGGTCAGCCGTGTGAACACCTTGACCGAACTGCGGACCCGGCTTAATGGAGCGCCGCCGGCGGCGGTCGTCGCCGATATGGATTACCCGGAAGGCGCCCTGCTCGCCAGTTTCAATATGGTCGCCCAGGAGCACGATCGGCTCGACCAACGGGCGCCTCTGGCCTTCATCTCCGAGCGTGGCGACCTGGCGGCCCGGCTGGAGGCGGTCAGCGCCGGCGGCAAAGCCTATTTCACCAAGCCGATCGATGTCCAGGCCCTGGCCGATAATCTGTACGACAGGCTGCAGACCGAAATCACGTCGATCTACCGGGTGCTGCTGGTGCAGGATAATGCCGAGGAGGCCCAGCGGCTGGCCAGCCTGCTGAGACACCGCGCGATTACCATCGAGTTGGTGACGCAGCCGCACGAGCTGCTCCGCCATATCTATCGCTTTCAGCCCCATCTGCTGCTGTTGGATCTGGATCTCGGCACGCTCAACGGTATGGAACTGGCCAAGGCGGTTCGGCAGCACGAAAGTCTGGCCGAACTGCCCCTGCTGCTGCTGTCGACGCAACCGAATCTGAATCCCGCCATGCTCGAACTGGGCAGCGGTGACGAGCTGCTGCGCAAACCCCTGGGCGTCGATTATCTGCTGCCGATGGTACTGAACCGACTGCGCCGGGCGCAGGCTTTGTCCTATAAACTCCGGCTGCTGGGACAGAAGGATGCGGTCAGCGGCCTGTATAACCGGCGCTTTTTCCTGGATCGATTGGAGCGCGCGGTAGCCAAAAACCGTACCACGGCAGTGATGCTGATTACCCTTGATAATTTACGGGAGTTGGAAAACAAGGATATCAACCTGGCGGATGCGGTGCTGGAACAGGCCGCCAAACGACTGCAAACGGCCCTCGAGCCGGGTCAACAGGCGGGCCGTTTCAGCGACTCCATGTTGGCCGTGCTGCTGAGCGGCGCCGATCCCGAAGGCTTGCTGGCGACCGCCCGCATCCTGCGCACGGTGCTGGAAGGGGAGATGTACCAGGTGGATAGCGATGCCGCCGTGCGGCTGCGCGCCAGCGTGGGCATCGGCACCTGCCGGGCGGAGGAGGGAGGAGACGCCGCGCGCCTGATTCAGCAGGCCGACATGGCCTGCCATATCGCCCGGGAGGCCGGCCTGGAGAGTTGGCGCGAGCGCATCCATTTGTACAACCCTCTGACCGACTGGGAGGCGACCATCTCGCAACGCCAGCGCTTGCTGGAGGAGATTCAGGAAGCCCTGCAACAGCGGCGGTTGGGGCTGGTGTTCCAGCCCATCGTCGGCCTGGGGGGCGATACCACCGCCCGCTACGAGGCCCTGTTGCGGATGCGCAATCGGGAAGGTCAGGAAATGCTGCCGGAGACCGTCTTCGGCGTGGTGCAGAATCATCGGCTGGGCCTGCTGCTGGAACGTTGGGTGATCGGCAGCGCCATCCGCCTGTTGCGCGAGCGGCAGGCGTATAACCAGCCGACCACTCTGTTCGTGAATATGTCTCCCGCCGTGCTGCAAGACGAGGCGATCGCGGAGTGGATCAAGACCGCGCTGGAGCGGACCGGCGTACATCCCGCCCATCTGGTGTTCGAAATGGCGGAAGCGAACGCGCAAAAATATCTGCCGGCGCTGTGCCGCTTCGTGCAGACGGTCAGGCAACTGGGCTGCGCGTTCTCGCTGGATCGCTTCAACGGTGGGGAAGAAGGGCGGACCCTGCTGGAGAAGCTCCCGGTGGATTATGTGAAGCTCGATCCGCATTTTTTCCGGGCGCTCGGCAGCGCATCCGGCAACCAGCAGGAGTTAAAGGCGCTGGTGCAGGAACTGGCGGGCCGGCAGATCACTGCGGTGGCGAGCAGTATCGAGAATCGGGCGGCGCTGCAAGCCTTGCGATCTTATGGAATGGACTATGCCCAGGGCTTCTTCCTGCAAGCGCCGGATACGGAGATGAGCTACGATTTTGCCGGCAATATCTAAGGTAACCGTTCAGCCCCCCCCCCCCACCCAACCCTCCTGTATGGACCGGAGACATAGGTAACACCTGTTCGGAGACATAGGTAACACCTGTTCGGAGACATAGGTAACACCTGTTCGGAGACATCGGTAACACTTGTTCGGAGACATCGGTAACACCACAAAACCATCATGACTTTAGGTGTATTGACTTCAT
>CAIMUS010000344.1 GCA_903844665.1 uncultured Pseudomonadota bacterium | reverse complement strand
GCCCCGACTTCCGCGCGCACCGGCGCTGGCTGAACGATAACCACCGGGAGCTGTTTCGCAGGCGGGAGGCGATAAACCCCCCACCCCAACCCTCCCCCACAAGGGGGGAGGGGGTTTTTGCAAAACAGCAGCTTAACCTATTCCCCCTCCCCTTGCGGGAGGGGGTTAGGGGGAGGGGTGTGAACGTTTACGGCTTTTGTGGAGCCGGCAGGATGCCGGCTCTACGGTAGCTCACTCCACAAACTCCAGATGGGCAGCCGCTTCCTTGTGGAATTCCTCGGCCGATATGTCGCCTACCTGCCGCCCGGTGCGCTGCTCCAGTTCGTCGATGAATCCCTTCCACAGTTTCTCCCGCCGCGAGATTTCATTCAGATCCCGCACCTGCCCGAAATGCTGGATGTAGAGATTGTGCCGGCACAGCATCCGGAAGGCATATTCCATATCCGGACGCGGCCCCTGCATTTTCAACACCTCGAGATCCTTGCCCACTTCATGAATCGGCTGGTCCCACTCGGCGTAACCGCCGAACAGGGTGGCCAGTTTCCCCAGGGCATTGGCCTGCTTGCTTTGCCTGAACAGATTCAAGGCGCCGACAAAGACGGGCAACAGCAGAGTGCGGAATAAGGTTGGTTCGACCAGATGGATGCTCAGGCCCAACTCTTCCTTGAAAATCCGGCCCATCGCTTTCGGAGTCAGGCGCTTATCGGCCGCCAGATGAATGCGCTCGCCGACCGCCTCGGGATGATGCAGCGCCGCCAGAATCCCATCCGCCACCCAATCCACGGTAATCAGGTTGAGCTGGGCGCCGGGATCGGCGGGAAACACACAGGCCAGGCGCGCCATCAAGCCGGCAATCGACCGCTGCGCCATACTGCTGTGCGAATCCGCCTGCGTTTCATGAATCCGGCCGAACATGTTGATGGGCGCATTGACCACTTTGGTATCGCCCCGGTTATCGCCGGTACGCAATTTCCCGATCACGATGGCCGGGCACAATTGCAACACCCGCAGCCCCTGCATGAGCATGCACGTCTCGGTCTCGATCGAGGCCATCGCCTTGGTCAATTCATAATAGTTGTTGTAGTAATTGCTGGGAAACACCATGGCGTCTTCCTGGGAGGGCTCCCGCATCTGGCGGCCATGGATATAAGAGGTCTCGATACCGATATGCTCGACGAACGGACTGTCGGGCACATTCTGCAAATGCACCGAAAACGCCAGGGCGTTCAAGGTGCCGGTAACATTGCTCTGATAGGTCGCTTCGTAGGTGTCGTCGAAGGAGACGCTGGCGGCGCAGTGGACGACATGGGTGAGCGTCCGCTCCAGTCGGCTCAGTTCATCGGGCGCTATGCCCAGCATCGGTTGCTCGATATCGCCGGCGACAAAGCGGAATTTGGCCTGCTGCTCCGGGGTTTCCAGCCATAGCCGGTGTAACAGTTCGGCGCCGCGCTCGGCCGGCGAAATCGTGCGCACCACCTGCCCGGTCTGGCGGTCGATAACATCCTTGGGCCGAATCAGGATCACCATCTCGACGACGGCGGCGTCATGCGCCGCCTGCCAGATGATTTCCTGACCGATGAAACCGGTGCCGCCGGTGAGTAGCACCCGCAAGGCCGGCTTGCCATCGACGATAGTCTTGGCGAATTGCGCCTGGGTATCCTGACGCAACTGCTGGATCCGTTTTTCCGCCTCGGCGCCGGTCACCGGCAGGGATTTGAAGCGGTAATGGTAGTCGTGGTGCTTGAGGCCG
Organism: uncultured Pseudomonadota bacterium; assembly: GCA_903844665.1. Classification (GTDB taxonomy): domain Bacteria; phylum Pseudomonadota; class Gammaproteobacteria; order Competibacterales; family Competibacteraceae; genus CAIMUS01. The sequence goes on along the minus strand of CAIMUS010000344.1, from coordinate 2,684 downwards.
AGCAGCACCTTGGCCACTTTCTCCGCCTTCTGCTTGCCGATCACGCGCGCCAACCGGTCGGTCATCCGGTAGCCCCACTGGCGCATACGCCGTACTTTATCGCGGGCCTTCTCCCGGTCGCCGGTCGTCCGTACGATCCGGCTCATGATCCGGCGCGCTTCGAAGTCCATGAAATGGAAGTCGCGGTGCGCATGCACCAGCAACTGCTCCGGTTTGATTTCCTCGTCAATCACGGCGCCTGTGTGCAAATCGAATTTTTCGATATAACGTGACGGCGCATTATTCAAGGTCGTCTGGCTTACCTCTGACATCGACTCAGCCTCTGGTTCGAGCTTTTCAAGATACATTAATTATTCACTACCCTCTTGATGCAAGTAAGGGTAGGAGGACACCGTCCACCCTACCCTCTGCTGCCTGACAGCGGGCTATGCTACGCTAACCCGAGCTGTCGCTACTATACGCCGACTCTGGCCGCAATTCTCTACTCTTCGCTGATCACCAACAATTCCACCCCTTCCTGGACCTGCTCGCCGACCTGGTAACGAATGCTGTCCACCTGACCGGGATAGGGCGCGGTGATAGTATGCTCCATCTTCATCGCTTCCAGAATCATCAGGGGATCGCCCGGCTTAACTTTTTGTCCCGCTTCCACCAAGACCGCAATGATAGCGCCCGGCATGGGAGATACCAGACTGCCGCTATCGACCTCGTCCTCCATGCCCTCGGTCAGCGGATTGCGCAGCGTCAGCCGATGGCTCTCACCTTGGGTCAGGACAATCAGTTCGTCGCCCTGCCTTACCAGGGTGGCGTGCAGCCTTACCCCGTCCAGATCGGCCAGGATATCGTTGCCGTTGGGGAGCAACTCACCGCGCACCGTCATCCGGCCGCCCGGCAGATCCAGCAGGCTGTGGTCGGCCCGGTAGTGGACCGTAACGGCGAGATCCCGCTCCCCGTCCCGGAAATACAGAGTGTGGCGCGGTTCCTCGTTCAGATGCCAGCCAGTGGTCGAATGCCAGGGTGACCAGGGATCGCCGGATCGAGCGGCGCGCCCGGCGGCTTCGGCGTTGACCTTCAACAACCGTCCCAGGGTGGCCAGCGCCAGAATACGGTCGGATACCGGCTGCTTATCCGGCAACAGTTCCGCCCGGTGTTGCTCGATAAAACCGGTATTCAGGTCGCCGGCGGCGAAGGCCGGGTGCGCCGCCACGGCGGACAGAAAAGTTAGATTGGTGGTGACGCCGACGACTTGATATTCGGCCAGGGACTGGCGCAGGCGGCGCAGGGCATTGTCCCGGTCCCGATCCCATACGATCAGCTTGGCGATCATCGGATCGTAGTGCATGCTGACTTCATCGCCCTGGCTCACGCCGGTGTCGATACGGACATGGGGACCCTCGGCGGGGGTGCGCAAGTATTCCAGCCGGCCCGTGGCCGGCAGGAAATCCCGCTCCGGATCCTCGGCATAGATGCGCGCCTCGAAGGCATGGCCGTTGATGACCAGGTGCTCCTGACTACAGGGCAGCGGCTCGCCGGCGGCGACCCGCAACTGCCACTCTACCAGATCCTGTCCGGTGATCATTTCGGTGACCGGGTGCTCCACCTGCAACCGGGTGTTCATCTCCATAAAGAAAAAGGCGCCGTCCTGCTGGGCGATGAATTCCACCGTGCCGGCGCCGACATAACCGATGGTACGGGCAGCGGCCACGGCCGCCTCGCCCATCTGCCGGCGACGGTCGGCGCTGATGCCGGGCGCCGGCGCTTCCTCCAGCACTTTCTGGTGGCGGCGCTGAATCGAGCAATCGCGCTCGAACAGGTAGACGGCATTGCCGTGTCGGTCGGCAAAGACCTGGATTTCGATATGACGGGGCTTGAGCAGATATTTCTCCACCAGCACCCGGTCGTCGCCGAAAGCCGCGGCAGCCTCGCGCTTGGCGGCGGCAATGCCGTTCTTGAGCTGTTCCGCCGTCTCCACCACCCGCATACCTTTGCCGCCGCCGCCGGCGGAAGCCTTGATCAATACCGGATAACCGATGGCCTGCGCCGCCTGTTCCAACGTGGCGTAATCCTGGTTTTCGCCGTGATAGCCCGGCACCAGCGGCACCGCCGCCTCCGCCATGATGGCCTTGGCGGCGCTCTTGGAACCCATCGCCCGGATGGCGCCGACGGGCGGACCGATGAAGACAATGCCGGCGGCTTCGCAGGCGGCGGCAAAGTCGGCGTTTTCGGACAGAAACCCATAACCCGGATGGATAGCCTGGGCGCCGCTTTGTCTGGCCATCTCCAGAATCAATTCGCCGCGCAGGTAACTCTCCCGCGACGGCGCCGGACCCAGTAAATAGGCCTCGTCGCACAGCAGCACATGGCGGGCGTTGGCGTCGGCCTCGGAATACACGGCCACGGTGCGAACCCCCAGCCGCTTGCAGGTCCGGGCGACGCGGCAGGCGATTTCACCCCGGTTGGCAATCAGAATTTTGTCGAACATTATGGTGTTGATTCTCTTAGAGGCTGTATCAAAACTCCCTCCCCCCTTGTGGGGGAGGGTTGGGGAGAGGGGTCTGAACGGTTACCATTATCCTGCTCCTGGCTGTGAACAGGTTCACAGTAGCGGCTCCTGGTACTCTATCCCCTGATGCTTCCCGGCGTTAAGCCAAGTAGTACGCATTGCGTACCTTTTCCGGGCCTCG
>CAIMUS010000343.1 GCA_903844665.1 uncultured Pseudomonadota bacterium | reverse complement strand
TCCGGACATTCGTTGCCGCTGGCGCCCTGGGAGCGCCGCACCCCAGTGCGGCATTGTAATGACGCCAGTGGCAAGTGGCGAGAGCCGCACTGGGGTGCGGCGCTCCCAGGGTCGGATTGTCCCGCCTTAAGTGGGTAGCCCGAGCTGGCGATGGGAGATACCCACAATCATACTGAACCAGTACCCGATGTCGGGTTATGGCGCGCCGGCAAGTTTATGCCATCTCCGACGGTCCGGCAGCCGGCGCGCCTAACCCGACCTATGAGGATTTTCACGGTAACACGTCCGTGTTGGCTCGGACTTCATGCAGTTCCTCGCCCTTGCGGATATGCAACACCAGATCCCACAGGCCGGCGGCCGGCAGGTTCAACGGCGCCTGGTACACGCCGGGCTCCACCTCCGGCAGGGTGAACGTCGTATCCAGCCGGCTGTCGGCCGGGCGCAGGAACTGCCCGCCGACGGTCGCGCCGGTCAACGGCTCGCCCTCGTGGGTATGGACCACCACCTTGAACACAGTCGGCGTGCCGGATACCGGTTTCCCCAGCCAGCCCTTCCGGACCTGCCAGCCACGCTCCTGCTGGCGTTGGACCTGCTGGAGATACTGGTTATAGAGTTCTTCCTTTTGCTGGAAATCGTGAGAGATGACGCCGGGAAAACGGGAGGAGACGGCGCCCTGCCGGGCGGCGGAGGGGAACAGATAAGCATTCAGGGAGGGCGCCAGTCCTTGCTCCGCCACCACGATAAAGAATGCGCACAGAATCACCAGCGCAACAAAGAAGCCGCCGATCACCAGCGGACCCCAGTGTAGCCCCTGATCGGGCCGGCGCTGCTGCCGCTCCCGCAGCAACACCCCACAGGCGAAAGCGCTCAGGAGATAAACCGCCAGGTGGATGGCCAGCACATCGCCACCGGGCCAGTCCAATGCAGCCAGCGGCAGATACAGGCCCAGCGCCAGCAGCGCCGCCGTCACCGCAATCGCGACGCCGCCCAGCCGGCTGAAGCGAAACAGCAACAGGCTGCCGCCGACGATCAGACCCACCCCCACGGCCAGACTGAGCAACAGGTCGGTCATGGTCTACTCCGGCAGATAGAACACGGAGGGACGGTGCGCCGGTTCGGCCTGCACCCCCCCGACCGGGGTGATCACGAAGGTGAAATGCTGCTGTCCCTGCTTTCCCGCCGCCGCCCGGCGCACCTTCGCCAGCACCTGCAACCGCTGTTGCGGCTCCAGGGTGACCTGTTCCAGTCCGCCCACATCCAGTTCCGCGCCCGGCAGATCCTCCAGGCCGATGCGAACGGTGAGCGGCCTGGTTACCCGGTTATTCAGCTTGATCTCGTAGCTGTTCTGAATCCGCCCGTCGGACAGGGTCGCGTACAGCGGTTGCCGGATCTGCTCGACCGTGGCGTTATAGGCAACCTGATGGGCGATGCTCCAACCCAATACCGCAATCGCGGTGAGCAGAATCACGCCATAGCCGATGGTCTTGGGTTTGATGATCCGGGTCGCCCCGCCCTGCTGGGCATTTTCCGAGGTGTAGCCGACCAGTCCGTGCGGCCAGCCCAGGCTGTCCATGATGGTATTGCAGGCGTCGATGCACAGGGCGCAGGAGATGCACTGCAATTGCAGGCCGTTGCGGATATCGATGCCGGTCGGACAGACCTGGACGCAGTAACCGCAATCGACGCAGTCCCCCATACCCTGCGCCCGCCGCTGCTCGCGGCTTTTCAGGTTCCTGGCCGGCTTATGGCGGGATTCACCGCGGCGCTCGTCGTAGGCGACGATCAGCGTGTCCTTGTCGAACATGGCGCTCTGGAACCGCGCGTAAGGGCACATATAAGTGCACACCTGTTCCCGGGCCAGCCCGGCCATGACGAAGGTGGTGGCGCTCAGAAACAGTGTCGTGGCATAGGCCGCGAACGGCGCCTCGCCGCGCGCCATGGCGACGATCAGTTCGGGCGCGTTGTCCCAGTACAGGGTGAAGGTCGAACCGGTCCAGAAGGCGACCAGCAGCCACAGGCCCCAGGTGGCGCCCAGCTTCCCCAGTTTTGCCGCAGACCAGGGCGCCTGGGCAAGGCGGATGCGGGCCGGGCGTTCCCCCTGGATCAGCCGCTCGATCAGGACAAAGACCTCCGTCCACAGGGTCTGGAAGCAGAAATAGCCGCAGAACACCCGCCCGGCGATACCGGTGACGAAGAACAGCAGCATCGCGGCGATCACCAGCAGTCCGCCGATCCAGATGACATCCTGCGGTTCCATGGCCAGTCCGAAGATATAGAAATGGCGGCCCGGAATGTCGAACAGCACCGCCTGATCGGGGGCATTCAGGCGTTCCCAGCGCAGCCAGGGGAGGAGAAAGTAGATGCCATAGGCCAGAATCAGAATGCCGTATTTCAGGCGGCGAAATATGCCTTTGACAGAGCGGGGAAAAATCGGAATCCGTTTCTGGTAGAGAACCTCGGTTGCTTCTTGAGCCATGGTTGCTGCAATCTCAACTGAATGACGGGTGCCTGTCGGGGTTGCCTACAGGGCGGGGGTTAGTTGACGTAAACGTTCACACCCCTCCCCCTAACCCCCTCCCTCAAGGGGAGGGGGAATAGGTTAAGCTGCTGTTTTGCAAAAAACTCCCTCCCCCCCTTGTGGGGGAGGGTTGGGGTGGGGGGTCTGAACGGTTACGCCGCACCTGTGGGGCTACCAGGTTGATCGCGGCGAGGGCGCCGCTCCCACAGCATGATCGCGGCGAGGGCGCCGCTCCCACAGCACTTCGATCGGGAGCTTACTGCCCCCCACCTAATTGATGGAGATAGACGGCCATCAGCTTGATTTCATTGGGGCTCATTCGATCCTTCCAGGCCGGCATGACGCGGCGGTTCTGCACTCCGTTGGCGATCACCTGTTTTACCGCCGCCTTTTTATCCTCCAGCGTCTGCTTCTCGGGGACATTGGCGATCGTCCAGATCCTGTCGGTCAGATTGGCCGAACCCAGCGACTGCTGCCCCTTGCCATCCTTGCCGTGGCAGGCATAACAGCCGCCGCCGTACCCCTGGAACAATTCGCGGCCCCGGTCCGAGGCTTCACTCTGGGGGGCCTCGGCCGACAGGGTCAGTACATAGGTGGCGACATCGTCGAGTTGCTGCGGATTGAGAGTTTCGCCGAAGGCAGGCATAAAGCCGTTGCGGCCGTTGGTCAGCGTCTCCTGGATTTTCTCCATGGAACCGCCCCACAGCCAATCGTCATCGGTCAGATTGGGATACAGCCCCACCACCCCCTGGCCACCGCGGCCATGACAGGCGGCGCAGTTGGTGCCGAACAGCCCCTTGCCCACCGAACGGGCGAAGGCGAGCATTTCCGGGTTTTTCTGAATCTCGCCGAAGTCGACCTTGGCGATCTTTTCCATGAATTCCCGTTGTACCGTCGCGCTGCGGCCTTCTTCCAGTTCTTGAATCAACACGGCGCGGGTGTTCCAGTCGGTCGTGACCTTCTCCTTACCGACCGTAAAGGTCACCGTTTTCAGGCCGTGCAGCCAGGAATCCCTCCAGGGCCAGGAGGGATACAGCAGCCAGTAGATCAGGGCGAACACTACGGTTGCATAAAAAGACCACAGCCACCAGCGCGGCAGGGGATTGTTGAATTCCTGTAGATCGCCGTCCCAGGCGTGGCCCGTTGTCTGTACCGCGGTCGATTTTTGCTGCTTAGTTGTTTTCTCGTTCATCATCGGTCACCTTGCGGAAGTGAGAATCCGGCGTATCGGCCTCGTCCTGAAAGGGAATGTACTTATAGGATTCCAGCCGTTCGCCGCGCCGCCTGCCGGTATAGACATAGAGCACGATCGCGCAGAAGGCCGAGAAGAACAGCACCAGCGCCAGCGGTTTGCTGTTCTCCATCCGGGTAAACCACATCAGCCAGTCGTAGTACATAAGCACGTTATTCACTCGATTGCCCCCGCCCTTCCGTCAGAGGGAAGAGCGGGGAGGATGGATTAGCGAAACTCGGCAAAGTAACCGGCGTTGTACTTGTTGAAGTCCACCATGGTGCCGAGCACCTGCAAGTAGGCCACCAGCGCATCCATTTCGGTCAGCTTATTGGGATTGCCGTCGTAGTTGCCGGTCTTGGCCTGTTCCAGCAGGTTCTGCTCGGCCGCGCCGATATCCAGCTTGTCGGCGATATCCTTGCCGAAGGTTTTGACGTTCGCCTCGTATTCGGCCTGGGTGGCGGAATAGGGCACACCGGTCACCCGGAGCGCCCGCATCCGGTCGCCTACATCCTTGTAGTACAGATCGTTTTGCAGCAGCCAGGAATAGTTCGGCATGATGGATTCCGGCACCACCGAGCGGGGGGCGTTCAGGTGCTGCACATGCCAGGCGCTGGAATACTTGCCGCCGACCCGGGCGAGGTCGGGACCGGTGCGCTTGGAGCCCCACTGGAAGGGGTGGTCGTACCTGGATTCCGCCGCCAGCGAATAATGGCCGTAACGCAGCCACTCGTCCCGGAACGGCCGTATCATCTGCGAATGGCAGAGGTAGCAGCCTTCGCGGATGTAAATGTCGCGACCGCGCAACTCCAGCGCGGTATAGGGGCGCACCCCCTCCACCTTTTCGATGGTTTTGTTGATATAGAACAGTGGCACGATTTCCACCAGACCGCCGATGCTGATCACGACCAGGATCAGCACGATCATCAATGCGGCGTTAATTTCGATATTTTCATGACGCATGGTAATTGTCCTTCACGCTCAGGCGCGGGCCAGCTTGGCCGCCAGCTTGGCCTGCAACGCGGCTTCTTCACGGCGGGCGGCGACCAGAGTCATCACCAGGTTGTAAACCATCACGAAGACGCCGACGACAAAGAAGGCGCCGCCGATGGCACGCCAGACATAGGGTGTATGCAGGAATTCGACGGTTTCGGTGAAGGTATAGGCCAGATTGCCGTACTGGTCGAAGCCGCGCAGCATCAGACCCTGACCGATGCCCGCCACCCACATCGCGGTGATGTAGAGCACGATGCCGATCGTGGCCAGCCAGAAATGCACATAGATCAGTGTCTGGCTGTACAGGCGGGTGTTGAACAGGCGCGGGAACAGATGGTAGATGGAACCGAAGGAGACCAGGGCCACCCAGCCCAGCGCGCCGGAGTGAACATGGCCGATGGTCCAGTCGGTGTAGTGCGACAGGGCGTTGACGCTCTTCAGGGACATCAGCGGCCCCTCGAAGGTGGACATGCCGTAGAATGACAGCGAGGTGATCAAAAACAGCATGATAGGATCGGAGCGCAACTTGTCCCAGGCGCCGGACAGGGTCATGATGCCGTTGATCATGCCGCCCCAGGAAGGCAGCAGCAGCAGAATGGAAAAGGTGGCCGACAGGGTGGAAACCCAGTCGGGCAGCGCGGTCCAGTGCAGATGATGGCCGCCGGCCCACATATATAAAAAGATGAGCGCCCAGAAATGGATGATGGACAGCCGGTAGGAATAGATCGGCCGTCCCGCCTGCTTGGGCACGAAGTAATACATCATCCCCAGAAAGGCGGCGGTGAGGAAAAAGCCGACGGCGTTATGGCCGTACCACCATTGGGTCATGGCGTCCTGCACCCCGGAGAACAGGCTGTAGGACTTGGTCAGGCTGACCGGAACCGCCAGATTGTTGAAAATGTGGAGGATGGCGACGGTCAGGATGAAGGCCAGATAGAACCAGTTGGCCACATAGATATGCGGCTGGTTGCGGCGCAGCAGGGTGGCCACATAGATCGACAGGTAGCTGACCCAGACCAGGGTGATGGCGATATCCAGCGGCCATTCGAATTCGGCGTATTCCCGGCCCTGGGTGATGCCGGCCATATAGCTCAGCGCGCCCAGGCCAACGCCGGCGGTCCAGCCCCAGAAGGTGAATTCGGCCAGCAGGGGAAAAGCCAGCCGCGCCTGACAGGTGCGTTGCACCACATAATAAGACGTGGCGAACAGGACGCTGCCGCCGAAGCCGAAGATGACCAGGGTGGTGTGCACCGGTCGCAGTCGACCGAAAGTCAGCCAGGGCAGGTCGAGGTTGAGATGGGGGAAAGCCAGTTCCAGCGCTATATAGAGGCCGACACACATCCCGATGACCCCCCAAACCACGGCCATGATGGTGAATTTACGAATGACTTCGTAGTTATATTGCTGTTCGGATGGCAATGTTACGCTTTGAGCCATACCTTATCTCCTGAGTGGAAGTTCAAGCTGGCGGGATAGCAACACGTTCCCCCGAAAGGGAAGGGAAATGAGGTGAACCTGACGCTGTATATTTCCGCACAATATTTTAGTGGATACCTTGATTTAGCTCAATCAGAATTTCCTAATTGCAGACAAGCGCAGGATTTGTAGAGGTCGTCGGCAACGGCGGCAGCCCGAATGGGTGGGATCCTCGAGCCTGGGGTCTGCTTTTTTTATTTCAGGGTATGGAAAACCTCCATAGTCCAGCACTTTGACTGTAGGAAAGCGGAAATACAGTTCACAACTCTAGCGTTCGCAGCGGTACTCCTCAGGCCGATAGGCCGGATCATCGTCGCCAATGTCTGGAAAAAGGTTCAAGTCGCTGCCTGACTCAAATACCGATCCAATTTTTCGATCAATTCGCGTGCCGGCCGATCCGCAAACACCCCGCAACGCAATCCCTGTTCGGCCCGCATGCCGCGCAGAAACAGATAGCGCACTCCGCCGAAATGCCGTTCATAGTCATAATCCGGCAGCCGCCAGCGCAGATAACGATGCAGCGCCATGGTATAAATCAGATATTGCAGATAATAACTGCCGGCGGTCATCGCTTCGTTCAGCTTCTCCGGGCGGTAATCTTCCAGCGTGGGACCCAGCCAGTTGGATTTATAATCGGCCAGATAAAATTTTCCCTGGTGCTCGAAGATCAGGTCGATAAAGCCGCGCATAAAACCCGGTAACAGCCGGAAATCCAGCGACTCCAGCAGTTCCTGCCGGCCTTCGCCGTAACTACGCAGCAGTTTTTTCAGCCGTTCCACTTCGAGGCGCTCGAAGGGGTAGATAAAATCCATCTCGTCCAGCCGCCGCGCCCGCCCGATCCGAGCCAGCCTGAGTTGGCCGCCGGCGTCCAGCGGCGTATGCAGCACCTGCTCCACCGTCAGGCTGATGACATCGGTCCAATCCTGCTCGAAGCCGAAGCGCTGCAACTGTTCCGCCACGGTCTGGGTGATCGCCTGGCTGTCCCAGGTGAAGTCGAGCGCCTCGAAGATGGCGTGCAGACAACGGCCGGTGCGGGCGCCACGGGGAAAGGTGAAAATGGACCGCTCATCGGTTTCCTCCTGTACCCGCTCCGGTTCGGCGTCGTAATCCGGCAATTCCACGCCGCGCCGTTCGTACAGCGCGGTGAAACTGGTGAAGCGCCGGCCTGCCCGTACCTGGCCGGTAAATTGCCGGGCCTGCAATTCCGGTTGCGAGGCATCGGGACGATAGGGCGCGACCGGCTCCAGCGGCAGGGGACTGACCTGAATTGCGCCGGCGGATTCTCCGGCCAGCTTGAGCAGACCCGCCTGCAAACCTTCGCCCTTCATCACCGTGGTGACATAATCCCGATTGGCTTCGATGGGATCTTTGTTGGGATCGCTGACCGGCGGGCGATACAGCAGCCAGGCCAGGGCGGATTGCTCGGCGTCGCGAATGGCGCCCCAGACCACATAGCAGCGGTATTTGGCGCGGGTCAGGGCGACATAGGTCAGGCGCAGGTCTTCCGCCAGTTCCTCCCGCAGCGCCTGCGGCCGCCGCTCGTCCTGATGCTCCGAACCCAGATCCAGCACCGCCTGAAACTCATTGTCCGGATCGTGGAAGACGATGGTCTCTTCGCTGGCCGAGCGCAGTTTGCCTTGGCCGAGAAACGGACAGAACACAATGGGATATTCCAGACCCTTGCTCTTGTGAATGGTGACGATCTTGACCAACTCGGCGTCGCTTTCCAGCCGCAACTGGCGCGCCTCGTCTTCGAGCACTTCGGCCTGACGCTGCTCCGCCAGCCATTTCAACAGACCGGTCATGCCCAGCCGTTCCTTCATTCCCGCCGCCTGTAGCAGCTCTCCCAGATGCAGCACGTTGGTCAGCCGCCGTTCGCCGTCCCGAAAGCTCAGCAGCCGGCGGTAACCGTCGCGCCGGGTCAGCAGCAAGCGAAACATCTGGATGAAACCCTGGTCGCGCCAGCATTCATGATAGTCGTTGAACTCGAACAGGATGTTTTCCCAGTCGCGTTCCTGCTGCATCAGCCGTTGCAGCGCGTCGGCGGAAACGCCGCACAGATCGGTCAGCAGGGCCGCCCGCACCAACGCTTCCTGCTGCGGCGTGGCGACCGCCCGCAACACCCATTCCAGTTCCTGCGCTTCCCAGCTTTCGAAGACGCTGTCCTGGGAGTGCTGCACGCTGGGCACGCCCAGTTCCAGCAGAGCTTTGCGCACCAGCCGCGCCTGAAAATGATCCCGCACCAGCACCGCGATATCGCCGCCGCTCAGCGGCTGCTGCCGGCCACTTTCGGCAATATAGGCCTTATCCTGCTGGGCCAGATCGAGCAGGGTGGCTATCCGCCCGGCGACGGCCTGGGCCAGCCGCGGATTGATATCGGTTTTGTTTTGCGGCTTGTCATCCTCCCGCCGGTTCACGAACCAGAAACACAAAGGCGCCTGGGCATCGTCGCCGGCCACCAGATAAGGCCGTTCCTTGCCGGCCGCCTCCACCTGCTGAAACGGAATCTGTTCCAACAGAAACGGCTGTGGCCGATGGCTGAACAGGGTATTGACGGCCTGGATCAGACCCGGATCGGAACGCCAGTTGGTCACCAGCGTATGCTCCTTGCCGGCGTGCTGCCGCGCCCGCAGATAGGCGAAGATATCGGCGCCACGGAAGCTGTAAATGGCCTGCTTGGGATCGCCGACCAGAAAGACCGGCTGGCCGCTGTCCTGGTAGATCGACTGGAAGATGCCGTACTGGGTGGGATCGGTGTCCTGAAACTCGTCGATCAGGGCGGCGGCGAAGCGCTGCCGCACGTTCTCCGCCAGCAGCGCGCCCTGCCGTGGATCGGCCAGGGCCGATTGCAGATTGAGCAGTAGGTCGTCGTAGGACTGCACCTGCAGCCGGCGCTTGCGCAGGGGCAGTTCCTGATTGCAGTAAAGCAGCAGATCCTGCCGCAGCTTGAGCAGGTAATGGTCGAGGGCGCCCCGCAATCGATCCGCCACGAGGCGCAACTCCTCACAGGCATCGAACAACGGATGCTGCGGTGCGGTCTTGTTCTTGTTGACTTTTTTGGCCAGGACAGACGTAGTGAAATTGACGAATTTGTCAGGATAGTCGGGACTGGGATGCTCATCCTCCTCGAAATAGGCGGACAAGTCGGTGAACCAGTTCACCATGCCGGCGTTGTAAGTGTTGCGGTTCAGGCAGGTATTGTTAAGCAGCAGATCCTGGACCGCTTCGCGGTGGGCCAGCCAGAGGTGCCGGACTTTTCGAAACGCCGTTTCGAACGGCGGTTCGAGCGTGGCGAAATCCTCCAGATCTGGCAGAGCGGCGATGCGTAGATACGGCTTGTTCAGATGCGGCTGAATGCCCGCTCGCAGTTTCGCCGGGTCGATCCCGGCGTCGATCAGGTGATTCGCCCAGCGCGGCGGAATGCCGTGGCAGCGCCGCCGCCAGAAATCCTCGACGATTTCCTGCAGCACCATCGAATCATCGGCCAGGATGGCGGTGGTCAAGGGCATGCCGCTGGCGAAGGCGGCATCGCTCAGCACCCGCTGGCAGAAGCCGTGAATGGTGAAGATCGCCGCCTCGTCGAAGGCCAGGATGGCCTTGTTCAGGCGGCGGATCGCCTGCCGCCGGTCGGGATAGCGCTGCAGCATTTCCCGATAGAACGGATCACTGCCGGTCTCCTGCTGAAACACCTGCCGGCTTTCCAGCAGCCGCTTGTGAATCCGCTCCTTGAGTTCCTCGGTAGCCGCCCGGGTATAGGTCACCACCAGAATATCGCCGGCCCGGTAACCCCTCTCCACCAGCAGGCGTAGGTAAAGGCCGGTGATGGCGTAGGTCTTACCGGTGCCGGCGCTGGCCTCGATCAGGTTGATGGCGCCCAGGGGCGCTTCGAAGATATTCAGAGGATCACTCACGCCATCTCTCCACGGTGTTTCGGCAAGGGGCCATTAAAGTATAGTGGAGCGCGATGCAATCGCCCTGTCAAGTCGGCAAGTTGCAGAGGGCGAAGCCAGGTAGGGTACGCTGTGCGTACCTTTACTCCTGTTCGGTACGCACAGCGTACCCTACAAAACTTCTCATTGCCCATATAGATAACCATATAAAAATATGGTCAAACTACGATTTCTATGCTAGTCTTAATTTATGAGCACGGCGCGGTTCGAATGGAACCAAAAGAAAGACCTCGAAAACCAAAGAAAACATGGGGTCTCCTTCTATGAGGCACAATATGCCTTCGCCGACCCGTACCGTGTTATCGCTCAAGATCTGTCCCATAGCGAAAAGGAAAAACGATTCTTCTGCTTTGGGAAGGTTGGCGGTGGAGTTCTCACGGTTCGCTTCACTTACCGCGGCGGAGTGATTCGAATTTTCGGCGCCGGTTATTGGCGAAAAGGTAAGGCTATTTATGAGCGCGAAAATAAAGTACACCGATGAACTGCTTGGCGACCTTAAAGTGGTGCCCGATTTTCTCCCCTCTCCCGAAGAGCTTTCTTTCCAGGAGGAGGGTGTCAAAGTCACTATTTCGCTGAGCAAAAAGAGCATCGAGTTCTTCAAGAACGAAGCAGCAAAGCATCACACGCAATATCAACGCATGATTCGTCGCTTGCTGGACGTTTACGCCGAGCTTCATCACGACCCCTAACTCGGCGCTCAACGCGGACGCGCGCTAAAGCGCGCGCCGGTTAGCTTTAGCGTTAGCGCAGCAAAGGTGAAGAATAATGAACGGATTGCAAGGTTCAAGTGATTTGCCATCAAGGGACGGAAAAGCGACAGCAACAGTATAAACCAGGGCTTTAAAGGTGCTAAAAATAACCTATTGATTATTTTATGAAAAATTTTGGTGCGGTGCACAAAATGACGTTGTAACCTATTGATTTATATAGGCCACCTTTAAAGCCCTGCAGTATAAACCATTAAGATGTCGATTGTTACCTCAGATACTCAGCGCTTTAAAGTTGCGAACAATATGTCATTGATTATAGGACAAATTTTTTTGTTGCATTGCACAAATTGACGCTGTAAGTCATTGATTTTTAATGGCCACCTTTAAAGGGCTGCCTCAGATACTGAAACGACCTCGGGATTGCATTCGTGAGCGCCGATATGTCGCCACGCTCCATGCCGAAGAGGAAATGAATAACGATGAGTTGTCGATTTTCGATGTGGAGCGAGTGATCCTCACTGGCGAGATCGTCGAATGCCAAAAAGATAAAGAAACAGGTGAATGGAAATACTTGGTTCGCGGACTGACACTGGAAGAAATGGATGCCGTAGTGGTCACAAAACTGGGTCCAACCGGTAAAATGGTTATCTTAACTGTGTTTGTTGATGAGTGAAATGAATGAATTAGTGTGTGATATTTGTGGCAAAGCCGGCGCCCGTATTCGGCATGTGTCGCGCAGCTATGGTAAGGGTAAAGATTTGCTAGTGATCGAAAATGTTCCAGTGCTCAGTTGCCCTCACTGTGGAGAAAGTTACCTGACGGCTGAGACGCTCCACGAGTTGGAGAGAATTAAACTCCATCGCAAGAACTTTGCCGTCGAACGTCCGGTGGCAGTCGCAGAATTCGCTTAAAGGTGAAGGCCAACAAATCGCTCAAGTGGACGATAGACGCATCCGACAATAGAAAGAATGCAAAGTCGGCTCGCGTAGCCCGCCTATGGCGCATTAGCGTAGCGTAATGCGCCGCATGAAGCGAGTAAACCAAAACCATTCGGCGGAATACGGCTTGGCGTCTTACTTCCGCCCTACAAACTGGAGTGAATTTTATGAGAGTTTTATCAAAGAACGAAATTACCAAGATCATCCAGAAAGGAAAAACAATGTCAGAGAAAGACGCCGCGGCAATTCTAGATCGATTTGAAAGGGATCAGCCCCAATTTTATCAGGCGATCTTTGGGCCACTCTCAGATGGTATTGCCGAGTTAAATCTTGATATGTCTTGCCTATTCCTGGATCTTTGCTTTGATATTATATTGATTTACAACAAAGCATTTGGTAATGCACCTAAGAACACGAAAGGAAAGGATTGGTTTAATAAGAAACTTAGTCTTCTCGATTTAGAGCTTCAGTCTATATCGAACGACATACCAATGAGCGCAAAGTTCAAAAAACGCTTGAGTGATCGGTTTGTTAAACGGAGCATCGAAGCTGGAGTTCAGTTGGAATTATTCCAATATCTGGATGAACAGGTTAAAAATTATGCCACTTTCAAAAGTTCTCGAAAAAAGGCGATTCATATCACTAATAATCTGCTCTTTGTTATTGTTCGCTTAATGGATGATATTTATAGTCCAGAAAAGTGAAATTATCAACGAGTGGCCTAAACCGCGTCCATTTTGAGATCTGAAGTTTTTGGAAATCAAACTGGTCCTTGCGTTGTGGGAGCGGCGCCCCTCCCCCGCCGCGATCATGCTACTGGGTTGATCGCGGCGAGGGCGCCGCTCCCACAGGTTATTCGCTCACAGGAGCACCACCATGGATTCCCCTTACGAAATCCGTCTGATCGTCCACCCGCAGGCCGATGGTTACCGGGCCGTCTGGACGTCGCCGCAGGGTCAGATCTCCGAAGAATTCCCGCTGACTTTGCCGCTGCAACCCGAAGACATGGCCGAACTGCGGTGGTATCTGGAGACTTATATCCAGTTCCCCGGCGCGGGCGACCGGGCGCGGGCGCAACGGCTCGAAGCCCGGTTGGTGGAGTGGGGTAAGAACCTGTTCGATGCCCTGTTCGGGATGGCGGAAGGCGTTCAGGTTTATAACGACCTGATGACTGCCGCCGCGCCCCGACTGCTGACCCTCGGCAGCAACGATCCCGCGGTGCTGGCGCAGCCCTGGGAGCTGCTGCGGGACCGGCGGGGGAAGAGCAGTCCGCTGGTGTTTCAGGATGTGCTCGTGCGCCGGCAGTTGCAGCGGGCGAAGCGGATCACGCCCCAGCCGTTGAGCTTACCGTTGCGGGTGCTGCTGATCGTCAGCCGTCCGACCGACACCGGTTTTATCGACCCGCGCAACAGCATCGCGCCGTTGCTGGACGTGGTGGACGACCTGCCGGAGGATTTGGTGTGGTTGGATTTCTGCGAGCCGCCGACGCTGGCAGCGCTGGAACAGCGGGTGGCGCAGGCGCGGCGGGTCAGGCAGCCCTATCACATCGTGCATTTCGACGGACATGGGACCTATCTGTCCAAGACCGGCGTCGGGGCGCTGGCCTTCGAGCGGGAGGACGCCAAAACCCATCTGGTGACCGGCGTTCAGGTAGGCGATCTGCTGGCCCGGCTGGATGTGCCGCTGGTGCTGCTGGAAGCCTGTCGGGGGGCGGATTTGTCGGACCGGGCGGTGTTCGGCTCGGTGGCGCCGGCTCTGCTGGAAAGCGGGGTGGGCAGCGTGGTGGCGTTCAGCCATGCGGTGCATATTCAAGCGGCGCGGCTGTTGGTGGAGCGGTTTTATCAGGAACTGGCGGCGGGGCTGAGCGTGGGGCAGGCGCTGGCGGAAGCGCGGGTGGCGCTGCACAGCGATCCGGCCCGCTGGCTGCACTTGGGACCCAATGCCGACAGCGTCGATTTGCAGGACTGGTTTATCCCGCAACTGTATCAGGTCGGTCCCGATCCGGTGCTGCTGGCTGCCCCCTCACCCCTGACCCCTCTCCCCCAAGGGGAGAGGGGAAAATCAACTTCCTCTTCCCTCGAGGAACAAGGCCGGGGTGAGGGGAAAATTGCTCCCTCTCCCCTTGAGGGAGAGGGCCGGGGTGAGGGGTATGACAAACTGCACCACTTCCCCCCGCCGCCGCTGTACCGCTTTCACGGGCGCGCCAAGGAACTGCTGGATCTGGAGCGGGCCTTCCGCCGCTATCCGGCGGTGGTGCTGCACGCCATGGGCGGGATGGGCAAGACCGCGCTGGCGCGGGAGGCGGCCTCCTGGTGGCTGCGCATCGGGCGGTTCGAGCAGGCAGTGTTTTGCAGCTTCGAGCAGCAGGCCGGCGTCGAGCGGGCGATTCAGTTGCTGGGGCAGGCGCTGGCGGGAGAGAGCTTCAGTGCCCGGTCGCCCGAGGAACAATGGCGGACGGCGGTGGACGGTTTCCGGCAACAGCGGGTGTTGTGGGTCTGGGATAACTTCGAGTCCACCCTGCCGCAGTTCCAGGCGGACGAAGACCCGGATTCGCCGCTGGTGTTCAGTGCGGCGGAGCGCAACCGGTTGCTGCTGTTATACCGGCAACTGACCGCCGGCGATCCCGAGGGACGATTGCTGCTCACCTGCCGCCCGGAGCAGACCGGCCTGCCCGGCATCAAGGAACTGCCCCTGGCCGGGCTGTCGCGGCCCGACAGCCTGTATCTGCTGGCGGCGGTGCTGGATCAGAAGAGCATCGCCATCAACCGGCCCGGCTACGAGCGCGAAGCCATCGACGATCTGTTATACGCCCTGGACGATCATCCCCTGTCCATCGAGCTGGTGGCGCCGCATTTGCGCCATCTGACCCCGATTCAGATTCGGGAGGATTTCGGCAAGCTGCTGGCGCAGTTTGCCAACGGCGACGCCTTCGAGCAGCGTAATTCGTCGCTGCTGGCTTCACTCACTTTTTCCACCCGGCGGCTGAGCGCCAAAGCGCAGGCGGTGTTACCTTACCTGGCGTGGTTCCAGGGTGGGGTGTTCGAGCAATTTTTGCTGGACTTTACGGAGTTGGACGCGGTGGCCTGGGAAGCGGCGCGGGCCGAGCTGGTGGCGACGGCCTTGCTCAAGGTGGAAAGTGTGGGTATCGAAGTCGGCGACCGCCCTTATCTGCGCTTCCATCCCACCCTGCCCTACGCCGCCCGTCCCGAAACTGTGACCGATCCCGCGGCGGCCGAGCAACGGTTTATCGCTATTTATTTTGGGGTAATGCGCATGGCGGATGATGCCATGAGCGGTCGGCAGCCGTCAGCCGGCATGGTCCTGGTGGAACGGGAGGAGGCCAATCTGCGCGCGGCGGTCCGGCAAGCTTTTCGGCGGGGGGAGCGGCAGGCAGCGGCGAAAATGGCCGATACCCTGTGTGTGTATCTGCAACGGGCCGGGCGGCGGCGGGAGCAGGATGCGCTGGTGGCCTGGGTGCGGGCGCAGTTGCCGGCGGCGGTATTGGACGAGACAACCTGGGCAGCGACACTCCAGCATGCCTGGAGCCGGTTCACCCAGGGTCAGGCAGCGGAGGCGGTACAGACGGTGCAGGACCTGATCGACCGGCTGGAACGCGAGGGGCTGGCGGATGGGAGCGATCTCGCCTCTCAGTTGGCGCTGAGCTATACCTATCTGGGGCGGATTTATGATCGCGCCGGCCGTTCCGATCTGGCGCTGGAGCCGCTGCAACGGGCCATTGCGGGTTTCGAGCACCTGGGTGAAGCCCAGCAGTACAATCTGGCCCCGGCGCTGGGCGATCTGGCCAATGCCCAGAGGAGTCTGGGCCGGCTCGACGCGGCGCTGGCGACAGCTGAGCAGGCGTTGGCAATCGTCCGGACGTTGGGGCGCAACCGTGATGTGGCAGCCGGTCTGGGACAGATCGCCCAAATTCTGATGGTGCAGCAACGCTATGCCGAGGCCGAGGCCCGCTATGACGAAGCCCTGCGCGCCGTCCGGGAAGCCGGAGATCTGGAATTGCAGGGCTTATTACTCACGCATCAGGGCGGCTTGCAAGACTACTTGGGCCAGTACGACCAGGCGGTGGAGCGGTATCAACAGGCGCTGCGGCTGTTCCAACGGGCGGATAATCTGGTTGGAGAGATGAGCACCTGCGATCTGCTGGCCACGGCTGAAAGGCATCGCGGCCAACTCGACGCCGCCGAAGCCTGGTATCGCCGCAGCCGCGAGCTGGCCGAACGGTTGCAGGATCAACGACAACTCGCTGCCGTCGCCCACAATCTGGGCATCCTTTACCAGACCCGCGTCAAACAGACCGACGATGCCGAAAGGCGGACGGCCTTGCTGCGTCAGGCCGTGGCGTCGGTGAAAGAGAGTCTGGCGATTTTTCTGGAGATGCAGGATCAAGTTAGTGCGGCAACGTCCTATTCTAATCTGGGTGCTCTGCACTGCCTGCTGGGCGAACTGGATCAGGCCGAAAAATACGCGCTGCAAGGGCTGCAAATCCGTGAATCCCTCGACCTGCCTGAGGTTTACAAAGACTACGCCAATCTCGCCACCATCGCCCGCGACCGGGGCGACAGCGAAGCCGCCGTCCGCTGGCAGGCCAAATACGAGGCCAAAGTTGCCGAACTGGAGCGGCACCGACGGGGTGACGGCAGCGCCGGCGCCGCTCTGTCCGAGCAGGCCGTCCAGTTCATCCTCAATCTGGCCCAGACCGCCTACAACGCCCGGCAAAGTTCCACCCCACTGCCTCCGGAGGCCGCCGAGGCGCTGGCGCAACTGGCCAGCGCCCCGGCGCCTTTTGCCGCCGTCGCCGCTTTTCTCAAGGCGATTGCCGAGGGCCAGCCGATGCCGGTCGTGCCGGAGGGATTGCCGGATGTGGTGAGGGAGATTATGGAAAAGCTGGCGGAGGCGGTGGGGAAGTAACCTGGGAGCGCCGGCGTCCCCGCCGGCACTTTTAAGAAGCCGGCGGGGACGCCGGCGCTCCCAGGGTTGGATTGTCCCGCTTTAAGTGGGTAGCCCAACGCCGCTTGCAGGTAGCCCGCCAGCCAGCGATTTCTAAATCTATTCATGCTGTGATTAAAATCTATTCACAGCATGGAATCAAGTAGGTAGGGTGGACCGCTTGTCCGCGCACCTTAGCCGGGTAGCACGCCAGGTTGAGGTGACAAAGGAACCCCAACGATAAACCCACCTTCCGAAATGTTGGGTTTCGTTCCTCAACCCAACCTACGAGCTGGCTTAACTCACCATTCCAATAGCCAATCCTCGTCAATCAATCCCCCTGATGGGAAGCCGCGAACAGCCTCAACGGATCCGGCACATCGATTCAGCAAACGCTTGTGCACCGCTTATCTCCAGCGTGGCATAATTGGCATTCATTGTGCCGAACGCCGGCGCCCTGAAGCGTCGGCGTCCCCGCCGGCGGAAACTACGAAACAACCGCATTAAACGATGCTATCCGACATTCTGAACCTCATTCTGCAATGGGTTGCCGGTCATCCGGGCTGGATGGGGCTGATCGTGTTCCTGACCGCCATGGGTGAGTCTCTGGCGGTGGTCGGCCTGATCCTGCCGGGCGCCGCCATGATGGTCGGGTTCGGGGCGCTGATCGCGTTGGGCCACCTGGAGTTCTGGCCGACCTGGGCCTGGGCGGTGGCCGGCGCCATTGCCGGCGATGGCTTGAGTTTTTGGCTGGGGCATACCTTCCATCAACAATTGCGGCAACGCTGGCCGTTTTCGACCCATCCGGAGCTAGTCGACCGGGCCGTGGCGTTTTTCCAAGCGCACGGCGGCAAAAGTGTGTTGCTGGGCCGCTTCGTCGGGCCACTGCGGCCGGTGATCCCCGCCGTCGCCGGAATGCTGGATATGCCGGTGAGACAATTTCTGCTGGTCAACGTGTCATCGGCCATGCTGTGGGCGCCGGCCTATCTGCTGCCGGGCATGGCGTTCGGCGCCTCGCTGGAACTGGCGGCCCAGGTGACCGGCCGGCTGGTGGTGCTAATCTTGTTGCTGCTCATCCTGCTCGGATTGACCGCCTGGCTGGTGCGCTGGCTGTTTCGTCTGCTGCAGCCCCATGCCCAGGACCGGCTGAAGCGTTTTCTCCTCTGGAGCCGGGGTCATCCACTGCTGGGTTTTATCGGTCATTCCCTGTTGGACCCCGAACAGGACGAAATACGGGGACTGAGCATGGCTGCCTTGCTGTTACTGAGCGGCCTCGTCTTTATGGCGCTGCTGCTGGCGGCGATCGGCCAGAGTCTGCCCACCGCGCTGGATCTGTACCTGTACCATTTCCTCCAGAGCCTGCGTACCCCCTGGGCCGATCGGTTGATGGTCGCGCTCACCGAATTGGGCGATGCTCCCGTCAAGCTGGCCCTGGCGCTGGCGGTATTCGCCTGGCTGCTCTGGCAACGGGCGCGCTCCGCGGCGCTGCACTGGCTGGCCGCCCTGGGCTTCGGACTGGCGATCACGACCCTGCTCAAGTGGCTGTTTCAAGTGCCGCGCCCGGTGGCGGCGTTCCATAACGGTATTGCCGGCTATGCTTTTCCCTCCAACCATGCCGCGCTGACCACGATCCTGTTCGGTTTTCTGGCGGTGCTGATCGCTCGCGAGCTGCCGCCGGCCAGACGCTGGCTGCCCTATCTGGGAGCCACCCTGCTGGTCGTGCCTATCGCCTTTTCCAGGTTGTATCTGGGTGTGCACTGGTTCACCGATACTCTGGGAGGGATCAGCCTGGGCGTGGCCTGGGTCGCCTTATTGGGGTTGGCCTATTCCCGTCATCGCTCGGCGCCGCTGTCTTACCGGGGCCTGCTGGGCGTCAGCCTGCTGGCTGTGCTGGCCGCCTATCTGGGGCACAGGGTCCTGCATCAGGAGCAGGAACTGGCGCGTTACCAGCCGCAGCCCAGCGTTCAGTTCATGGCCAGGGACGCCTGGTGGCGCGAAACCTGGCGGCAACTCCCCGTCCAGCGCCTGGACTGGCAGGGCAATCACCGACAGCCGCTGCTGTTGCAGTGGGCCGCCCCTCTAACGGAACTGGAGCAACGCCTGCGCGCCGCCGGCTGGCAGCCACCGCCCCCGTTGATTTGGGAAAGCGCCTTACAGTGGCTGAATCCCCAGGTACAACTGGCGGAGTTGCCGGTATTGCCGCGGGTCCATGACGGCCGCCCCGAGGCCCTGGTGATGGTGCATCCAGGCACGACAGCGTCGCCGGGCCGCTGGGTAATTCAATGTTGGGATTCAGAGACGCGCCTGGAGCCGGGGAACATGCCGCTGTGGTTGTGCGGTCTAAGCCTGCAAACCCTGCAGCACCGCATGGCCTTCTTCAGCCTGGCGGTCGACATGCCCGATGCGCCAGCGCCCTGGGAGTTGCTCCAGCCCGGCCTGCTGGGTTTGCGGCAGCAGTCCCTTGCTCTGCCCGAACGACGTGAACCGCTGCTGTTGCTCAGCGATTGAAGAGCGGGAATAATCCAACCCAGCTTACCCCCACTGGAGAAAACCATGCTGATCAAAGCCGACCAGTCCTGCCTGCTGGTTATCGATATCCAGGAAAAACTGATGGCGGCGCTTCCCGACCGGGAAAGGGTGATCGCCAACAGTGCCTGGTTGATCCAGATCGCCAACGAATTGCGACTACCCGTATTGGCCTCCGAGCAGTATCCCAAGGGTCTGGGGCCTGCCGTGGCCGCGGTGCGCCGGTGGTTGCCGGAAGGCGCTTTGATGGAGAAAACCCATTTTGCCTGCACCGCCGAACCGGTCTGCTGGGAGCGCATGAGTGCAATTGCCCGGCAACAATGGATTCTGGTTGGCGCCGAAGCGCACGTGTGTGTCCTCCAGACCGCGTTGGGGCTGCTGGAAGCCGGCAGGAAAGTCTACGTGGTGGCCGACGCCGTCGCTTCGCGCCGGCTCGAGGATGCCGAACTGGCGCTGGCCCGCCTGCGTGCCGGAGGCGCGCAGGTGGTGACGCGGGAGATGGTTGCCTTCGAATGGCTGCAGCAGGCCGGTACCGACCTATTCCGGAACATCAGCCGGCGCTTCCTACGTTAATTGATTGTCAGTAAGCCAGGCCGGTCAACGATTACCATCCAGTAGTAGAGTACTCCGGTAGTGTACAAAGTCATCTTTATTCTGACAGCGCTCGGCGGCCTGCTCAACGGCTGCGGTTCGGCCCCCCCGACACTGCCGGAGTACGGCAGCAATCGCAACACCTTCATGCGACGGGACGAGCAGTTGCTGACCGATAGCGACGGCTGGCGGGTGTGGGAATTTACCGATGACAAGATCATCACCTGCATGGCCGTAAAGCCGGTAGCCGGCGCCGCCTGGCCGAGCTTCAGCGATTCCACTCTCGCCGGACTGGAAAGCGCCGGGGAGCAACTGTTAGGACGAAAAGACATTTCCGTCGTCGGCAGTTCCGGGACACCGACGTTACGGCTCGTGCCGACCAGCGAAGGCGCGCTCAGACGCCAGCAACTCGGCGGCGGCGCGGGCTTTTTCATGTTTATTCTCAATAATGCCGAAACCCCCTATTTCGGTTTTTATGGTAAATATCCATACCGACTGCCCGGCATCGCCACGCTGGCGGGCAAAGCGGTTACCGATATCAACAATCGGGATACCGTCCTTGCCTGGGAAGGCAAACAGGTATCCTTTCAGGCGAGAACGCTGCCCGACGCCACCAGCCAGGCCGTCGACGAGACCCCGGGAACCCTCGATTTTACCGGCGTGAACCAAGCTTACCAGCGTCTGATGGAGTGCCATTCGCGCTCCCGCTAACTGGTCCTGCAACCCGTCGCCACGGGTACGGTCAACGCAAAGCGCCAGGACCGCCGATTCCGGCGGACAATCCGGCAAACCCACCCCATGGGCGCCATCGTTTCGAGTACAATGGCCGCCGTTACCGCACACCCATCAACCGCCGCCCGGGCGGTTTCGCTGAAAGAGGATGCCTTGCCATGACTGCTGTTTCCCGGTCCGACGTAGAAGCCGCCATTCAAGGCTATGTCGATCCCTATCTGGAGAAAGACCTGCTTGCCGCCAAATCCATCAAGGATATCCGCATTGCCGGCGACCGGGTGGAAGTGGATGTGCAACTGGGTTTTCCCGCCAGGGGCTATCACGACACCCTGGTGGCCGCACTGCGACAGCGCATCACCGCGCTGGAAGGGGTGAACACGGCGCTGATCCAGGTGGATACCAAAATCATCCCCCATGAGGTGCAAAAAGGCCTCCAGCCCTTGCCCAACGTCAAGAACATCATCGCCGTCGCCTCCGGCAAGGGCGGGGTAGGGAAATCCACCACGGCGGTGAATCTGGCCCTGGCCCTGCAGGCCGAAGGCGCCACGGCAGGTATTCTGGATGCCGATATCTACGGTCCCAGCCAGCCGCGCATGCTGGGCGCCAACCAGCGGCCGACCTCGCAGGACGGCCAATCCATGGAGCCGGTCGTCAGTCATGGCCTGCAATCCATGTCCATCGGTTATATGATCGATGAAGAAACCCCGATGATCTGGCGCGGCCCGATGGTTACCCAGGCGCTGGAGCAATTGCTGCGCGATACCCGCTGGCACGAGTTGGATTATCTGGTCATCGATCTGCCGCCGGGCACCGGCGATACCCAGTTGACCTTGTCCCAGAAAATACCGGTCAGCGGCGCCATCATCGTCACCACGCCCCAGGACATCGCCCTGCTGGATGCCCGCAAAGGACTGAAAATGTTCGAGAAGGTGAATGTGCCGGTGCTGGGCGTGGTGGAAAACATGAGCACCCATATTTGCAGTCGGTGCGGCCATGAGGAGCATATCTTCGGCGAAGGCGGTGGCCGGCGGATGGCCGAACAGTACCAGGTGGATTTCCTGGGGGCGCTGCCGCTGGATATCCGCATCCGCGAGGAAACCGACAGCGGCAGGCCCACCGTGATAGCCGAACCGGACAGCCGGATTGCCCGGATCTATCGGGAAATCGCCCGCAAAGCCGCCGCCAAGCTGGCCTTGCAGGCCAAGAGCTACAGTCAGTTGTTTCCCAATATCGTCATTCAGAAAACCTGACCGGCGGAGTGAACGGCATGCGGCTGTGCGATCGGGATATCGAGGCGTATCTGGAAACCGGCAAGATCGGCATCGAGCCCCGTCCGGCGGCGGCGCGGATCAGTGGCGTGAGCGTCGATCTGCGCCTCGGTGACCGGTTTCGGGTATTCAACGATCACGCCGCGCCCTATATCGACCTGAGCGGTCCACGCGAAGAAGTGGAACGGGCCATCAACCATATCATGAGCAAGGAGATCCGGATCGGCCCGGATGATGCTTTTTTTCTCCATCCCGGCGAGTTGGCCCTGGCGGTGACCGCCGAATCGGTTACGCTGGCGGACGATATCGTCGGTTGGTTGGACGGTCGTTCCAGCCTGGCCCGGTTGGGCCTGATGATCCATGTGACCGCCCATCGCATCGACCCCGGCTGGAGCGGCGCCATCGTGCTGGAGTGTTTCAACAGCGGCAAACTGCCGCTGGCGCTGCGGCCGGGCATGACCATTTGCGCGATTAATTTCGAGACCCTGTCGGGACCGGCGGCGCGACCCTACAACAAGCGCGCCGATGCCAAGTACCGGCATCAGCGCGGCCCGGCGCCCAGCCGGATCGGCAAGGACGAATCCCGGCAGACCTGAATCTGCCGGCCAACGATTTTTCTTACTTAAATGAGGCAGACTATGAACCATGAAGTTTTTAATACGACCCTGCGCCAGTTCCTCAAGCAGGTCGGCCTGACTTCTCAGCGGCAAATCGAAGAGGCGGTCAGCCATGCGCTGGACCATGGCGAGATTAAAGGCAACGAGCGGCTGCGGGCGGTGATGACGTTGAAAATCGACCAGTTGGAATTAACCCATATCATCGAGGACGATATTGTGCTGGAGTAGGAGCGGCGCCCCCGCCGCGATTCAAAGGCTAATTGCAGCGCGTAGGTTAGGGTGAGGAAAGAACCTCAACATTTCGTGCAGGAGATTACGTTGGAGTTCCTTCGTCACCCCAACCTACGGGCTCTACGGGCTCATGTGAGCAAGTCAGTGGTAAAAGTCAGATGCCATACAGCAAATTTACATTAAGAAAAGTCAAAGAAGAGTTTCATCTTACTCTTATTGAAGATCGGGATTTGTTTTCACATATTGAATCTTATTCAATTAGTGAGGATTTTACTAAAATTCTGCAAGAAACTCTCCCACTCGCATTAGCAATTAATACTGAAAAAGCACGCTCAGAGCTCCTGATTTCTCCTATACTTGTTGAGTTGCGCAAGATATTTGAGCGAAAAATCAGTTTATTTTCTGGAGTTGATTTCAATGTAGATGAAACAAAAGATTTGAATGGATTTTGCGATTTTCTAATTAGCAAATCATCAGAACAGTTCTTTATTACTGCTCCTGTTGTGGCTATTGTGGAAGCTAAAAATGAAGATATTATTGGCGGAATGGGGCAATGTATAGCTGAAATGATTGCGGCAAAACTATTTAATGAAAAAGAGAATATTTCTGTTTCATGGGTTTACGGTGCTGTTACGACAGGCAGTGTATGGAAATTTCTGAAACTGGAGCAACAAACAGTATTCATTGATAATCGAGAGTATTATATTGAAAATGTCAGTAAAATTATGGGAATTCTCTATGCTATGGTTAAACAACATGCCTAACGTCGTGGTGCACATAACCTAATACAGAGCGTGGCAATAATCTGCACATCATCAGTCTGCGCAAGGCGGAAAAACATGAAATCAGACGTTACGTCGCGGAAGTTTCCCGCTAGTGGATAAGCGCAGAAATTTTGACAGGTTTGCTGAAGTCTGGTGCGGATCCTAAATGCGCGAGAAAAGACTGGAGAAACCGCCTTGTTTTATGCAAAAAAGCAGGGAAACAGTCAGATTATCGAATTACTTAAAGCGGCCGGCGCCACTGAATAAGTCCGTCGGCGCCGGAAACGCTGCGCTTATTCCGGCCTACTATGGAGGCTAAACCGTCACCGGCGTCTTAATGGCGGCAATCAGGCGATCCTCCAACTCGATCCGGGTCGCCAGTTCCTCACCGAGGCGGGACAGATCGACCCAAAAGCTATCGCGAATTTCGCAATGCGCCTGGCAATCGTAACGGTCGTTAAACGCGAGCGCCGCCTCGGTGGTGGCGACGATGCCGGGATGACATTGTCGGGCCAGGCGCCTGAGCTGACGGCAATGGTCCGAGTCATCGGCCTGCTCTTCCAGGGCTTGATAGACCTCGAAGTGCCCCAGGGCGACGTAGTCCACCAGGGCCTGACAGAAGCACTGCAATAAAGCCTGGATGGTGGTGATGGCCACGAACGCTTTCAGTTGCACCAACCGGTTGAACAACACCAGAACTTGCTGGCGCTCCGCCAGTAATTTGGCGATCAAATCCGGCATGGACTTGCTGTGCCTTGGATCGGTTTGGGCAGGAATGCCCGTCATCCGCTTATCCTCCAGGTTGATGTATAAGAGGTATGCTAAGCGGGAGCCGCCGGCTTTTCCAGTATCTTTACTGCACCTGACTGTGGCGCCGCCGCCGCGCTTGTGGTGTAAGCGTTCACACCCCTCCCCCTAACCCCTCCCACAAGGGGAGGGGGAATAGGCTAAGTATCTGTTTTGCAATAACTCCCTCCCCCTTTGTGGGGGAGGGTTGGGGTGGGGGGTCTGAACGGTTACCTTGTGGCGGATTAACAACCGCGCGGTTTAACCACCTCATCCCGCAGATAGACCGGCAGCACCTGATCCGCACCGACGGTTTCGCCGCGCCGATAAGCCAGCGCTCCCAAGCGGGCGACAGCCTCTGCCGTTGGACCGTAGTCACTCCACCAGGTTTTGAGCGCCGGCCGGCGTGATTTCTACAAAAGATTTCTTGCTGTAAATTTTCCAGTGATAGCCTTTAGATCAACTAGCCAAGGCCAAGATAGTATGAATGCCATTAATGTCTGAATCGTTGGCAGCCTCATTAGCAAACCAGAGCTCCCG
>CAIMUS010000342.1 GCA_903844665.1 uncultured Pseudomonadota bacterium | reverse complement strand
TCCTGTACTTGCCAGCGTACTCGCCCAACTTGAATCTGATTGAGCGCGTGTGGAAGTTTGTCAAGAAGACCTGTTTGTATTCGACGTATTACGCTAACTTTCACGACTTCAAGCAGGCCATTTCCGACTGTTTGGCGCAGACCCATACCACCTACAAGAAAGAACTGGATTCCTTACTGACACTCAAGTTTCAGACCTTCAAAGAATCACAAGTTATGGCGGCGTAAAGTATAACGCCTCAAGCTCAGCCGCCAGCGTAGCACGGTCGGCTGGAGCGTTTGGTTAGGCACGTACTTGGTCAGGAGTACCGAGTTTTGCGGCATGATCAAGAATCTCTGTGACCCACTTGTCTACCTCTTTTCCAGCTTTCTGGGCAGCAAGAATAACCTTGCGATGTTGTTCAGGAGAAAGACATATCGTAAGCCGACCTGAAAAGGGCTGGTTTGGTTCTTCCCCGCGCTCGGCACAAAATGCTAGGTAGTCCTCTACAGAATCTTCGAATGCCCGGTGCAGTTCATCAACCGATTTTCCCTGAAACGTAACGACATCCCGGATATTAATCACTTCACCATGAAAAACATTCGCCTTATCGTCGAACTCAACACGGGACAGATAGCCTTTATATTGCATCATAATTGCACGCCTGCTTCTATCAAAAAACGGCGCATCGACATCACTGCACCTTTGTCGGTTTCTTTCTGGGGATGGGGGCGATGAAACACCGCCCGTACACCATTGAGTGCAACACGTATTCTGGAACCCCGACCTTCACTAATTTCAGCTCCACAAGCAACAAGCAAACCCTCGATATCAGTCCATAGAATGTTCGCTCGAACAGGATTCTCGAAAATGGCTTGTAATGTTTTACGATGCTTTGATTTCATTACGTGCATCGCTCTTGCCCGCACGCCTAATAACGATTAAGCTCAACCGTGCCGCGTCAGCGGCATCGGCTGGAGCGATTGGTTAGGTCAAGGCTAAACGCATATCATCAACTATGCAAGCCTAACCCTATTACCATCATAGCACAACTTTTTCAACTTGCCACCCGCCGGGTGCTTTCTTAAGCAAAGACGAGGTGGCACTGAGCAGTCCAGTTGGTTGGTTGGGAGGAGAGAAATTCCGTCCGCCCTAACGCTAGAGCTCAGGCGACCGGTTGGCCAAAGTGAAGCGTCGGCCAACCGGTCGCCTGGAGTGACTTGTTGGGCATGAATCGTCACGTCTACTCGCAGTTGCTAGTCATGAGAATAGAGCTTCGAACGTCCCCAGAATTACGCGGTTTCTCGTACGCATCGGATACTGGAATATCAGGTTCACAGTATTGAATCGCCTCCGGACACTCGATAAATATAGGTCCTTCGATATCGTAAGGTACGCTCCATATAAACCGGAATTCTGCCTCTATTGCGAATGTGTCGCTTTTAATAAAATACGGCTCATCGCTCATTTCGAACTCAACGGGCGAAAACATCGGCTTTGCCGAATTCGTAGGCAATCCTTGGCCCGGCGGTATGCTTTTAAATTGGAGAGGTTTTGCGAGAGCATTCTCATCCCTATAAATACACGCACCTAACTTACCGGACCCGCAACCAGGAATCCATTTGGATATAGCATCAAGGAATCTAATAACATCTTTTATTTTGAAATACGAATCCACTTTAAAATGCTTTGCGAGTTTCTGAGACTCATTCATACTGGCGCACAAGAGATAGCTCTGCCAGCCAACCGTTTGCAGTCCGCCCCCACCCATCCCAAGGCTCTCCAACTTCAGACTAAATTGCGATTTCCCCTCACCTGAGTCACGCCTAACGTCGCATTCGTGGTCTTGGCATCGACGATATGTTGTCAACATAAGCCGACCTGTTCGGAAAAATTCCTCTACATACTTCCTCTCCAGATACCGTATGACTGGAGGGATTTTTATTTCCCAAGGTCGCGGAAGGCCAAATCCCATACTTTCCATAGAGCCCCTCAGTTAATTCTGCCCAACGTCTCAAGCTCAGCCGCCAGCGTAGCACGGTCGGCTGGAGCGATTGGTTAGGTCAGGGCTAAACGCATATCATCAACTATGCAAGCCTGACCCCATCTTATCATCAACTATGCAAGCCTGACCCCATCATAATTTATATGATCACCTCATGATTTGAGCGTGCCTTCATAGAGTTGACTAAGTAGTTCATGCCAACGCTGTTGATCTTCCTTTGAAAGCATCTTTATACGCCAAACTGGATTATTGATGTCTCTTACTTCAACAAAAAGACCACTTTCCTTTGCTGCCTTAATGGCGGAGCCAATATTATAGCCATGAGCTTGCATTCCTATGCGGTCCCCAATAATCTGATTAGGTTCTACAATAGAGGTCTTATGACCTCTAAGATCTTCAACTTTGTATACTTTCTGGCGCTTTCCTTCAACAAGTGCAATCCTTTGCAGGTCATTGGAAATTGCAATGCCGGTTTTTCCTTTTTCAAAATAATACTTGGATTTTTCATTAAGCATTGATTCGAAATTCGCCATCACTATCGCTGAGTTGGTTTTACTTCGATACCTTACAATCAGAACAATGGCGACGATGATAATGACAATCCAGAATAACACCTTCATACTTTTCACCTCTAATTAGTTAGAAATCGTTTTATCAATTACTGATTATTCTAATGCTTATCCAAAGGTCTTGTTGTTCATATCACTTTTTCATGTTCTCTGAAGCCCAACGCAGGCATCAGCCGCGCGGCTCTGCCGCGTCGGCCTGGATGCACTTGTTAGCGAGCTTTTTTATATAATTCGTACTCCTTGCCATTCCAGCGCCAAATTGGACAACATGGACCTGGTACTCCGATTTCAATATCTGGGTACCCTTTATGTTTAGTGCTTAATAGTTTATATCCAACAGCAGGAAAATCGAGGTTCTTTTTCCAATTCCCTTTTGAATCTTTAATAAGAAGAATGAGACTACCACCTGCGACACCGTAACACATCCCTGAAGAATCCTGAACAAAGACTTCAAGCCTACCGTCTCCGTTTAAATCTATGGCAGTTAATTTTATATCTGCGATTTCATCACATTCATTTATTGCTTGTGTACCGCGAAATGAAAACCCCGCTGCCTTCAAAGCAGCTTCTCGATCAGCTTTCGATAAATCCTGAGCTGAAAAAGCTGCCGTATAAAAACAAAACATACTAAATAAAAGGGCAATAATTAATCTGTATAATCTTCTCATATATGAACCTCATAGCATTCGCTAACATGAATTAGACACCCTAAATGGTATCTTAAATTACACCAAAAATGGTATCTAACCTGACAAGCTCGATCGAAACCATTGTTTCGACTATTTTGTATCCACGAAAAGACACCATTTTGTAAAGAAATATACACTCTCCCATCATGCCTGACAAGCCCCGGCAACGCCGCCGCTTCTTCAATAACCTGCACCAGCATGGGCTTGGCAGCGGCAACGGCCCGATCCGGCAGATACTCATGGTTTGGAAAACCGGGTAAGTCAGCAAAATGCGGGGTGTTGTCATGCAACATCTCGCACGCGCTTTGCTACTTCGCTGCGAGAAACTGATAGGCGGTAAAGCGCACAGGCTCAGCCTTCCCGCCTGAGCACCGCCAAAATCTGTTGCCCATACTTGCGCACCAGGGTCGGGCCGATGCCCGTTACCGCCAGCAGGTCCGCTTCGGTCCGGGGTCGGGCGGTGGCGATCGCCGCCAGCACCCGATCGTGCAGGATGGTAAAGGCCGGCACCTGATGCTTGCGGGCCTCCTCCAGCCGCCAGCTTTTCAAGCCATCCAGCAAGGTCGGCGACGGTGGCGGCGCTGCCGGGGTCTGCCGTTTCTCGCGCTGGCCCGGCAGCGCTCGCGGCGGCTTACCACCCTGTGAAACCGACGCCACGCTGGCCGACAGCTCGATCCGGTTGACCGCCGTGGCCCCACCCTGCCGCCCTGCGGCTGTCAGAACAACCCGCCAGAAGGGAATGACCCGCCCTTCCTTGCTGAAGGAAGCTTCCTGTACCTGCACCAGACCGGCCTGGCTCAAGCCTCTCAGCAAGCGGTCGAAGGTGCGACGGTCCAGGCCGGGATCGCCGATTTCCCGCTGCAACTGGCCGCGGGCCAGACCGTCCCGCTGCCGCAGCGCATCCAGGATCGCCAGCAGCAACCGTGCCTCCGGCGCCGTCGGCTGGCGGAATGCCCGCGCCACGCACTCCCGCGGCGCACAGCTATCGCACACCCCGCAGGGCTCGCCGCTATCCTCCTGATCGCCAAAATGCCTGACCAGATGCAGCATCCGGCATTCGTGCGCCTGGGCAAAGCGGGTGATCTGTTCCAATTGCGCCAGTTTGTGCTCGCACTGGGCCTGATAGGAATTCTGCCAACCCACCTCGCCCCGGATGACGTTATCCTCCGGATCGACCCGGGCGCCGCCGTGAATCCAGAGCTTCTCCAAGGCATTGGCGAATATCTCCGGCGGCATCTCCAGCCACTCCCGCAGCATCTCCCTCGGCTGCCAGTCGGGATTCAAGGCGGCGAACAGTCGTTCCAATAGTCCTCTATCCGGATAATCCCGCTGGTAGAAAAATTCATGGGTACGCCGGTCGATGTAGGAATACAACAGAATGGCCCGCGCCGGCCGACCGTCGCGGCCGGCGCGGCCGATTTCCTGATAATAGCCTTCCAGACTGCCTGGCAGCGCCGTATGGATCACCGTGCGGATATCCGGCTTGTCCACCCCCATCCCAAAGGCAATGGTGGCGACAATGACCTCCAGTTTGCCGGCATTGAACCGGTTTTGCACCCGGTCCCGGTCCATGGCCGCCATCCCTGCATGATAGGCCGCCGTGGGAAAATCGGCCGCCAGCAGCTCCCCCAGCGCTTCGGCATCCTTGCGGGTGGGGGTATAGACGATGGCCGGGCGTCGGGCGGAATCGGCCAGGATGTTTTGTACGGCGACGAAGCGCTCGCCAGGTTTCAGTTCGGCCACTTCCACGGCGATATTGGTGCGGCGGAAACCGTGAATATAGCGGACCACCTCCATCCCCAACTGCCGCACGATATCGTCCTGCACCAGCGGCGTGGCGGTGGCGGTCAGGGCGATAACCGGGGCCGGCCGCAACAGCGGCAGATAGCGCCCCAGCATCCGGTAATCGGGCCGGAAATCATGGCCCCAATGCGAGATGCAATGGGCCTCGTCCACGGCGATCAGCACCGGCTTGCGCCTGGCGAGCAATTCGGGAAAACCCGGAACGCCCAGCCGCTCCGGCGCGATATACAGAAAATCCAGCCGACCGTTGAGATAATCCAGGCAGACCTGGCGGGAAACAGGCCGGTCGCGACCGGAGTGAATGCGCTCGGCGCGCAGGCCCAGTTCCTGGAGCTTGGCCACCTGATCCTCCATCAGGGCGATCAGCGGCGATATCACCAGGGTGACGCCACCACGAGCCAGACCGGGAAGCTGAAAGCACAGCGACTTGCCGGCCCCGGTCGGCATGACCAGCAGCACATCCTCGCCGGCGATGACGGTCCGGCAGACCAGTTCCTGGTAGGGGCGAAAGTCCGGCAGGCGGAACACGCCGCGCAGCAATTCAGTTAACGACTCGGTTCGCATCTCGGTTCGCATCTCGGTTCGCATCGAGGTCTGAACCACCGGCTCCGCTCCAGGCACAGGCTGAGCCGCTGTTCTCTCCGCTGCCGGGTCGACAGGATTCACTGCGATGGGCGGCGGGTTGGCCAACACCTGCTCCACGGTCGCGCGCACGTAGTCCCGGATCCCGGCCATAAACTCGGGCAGGGCCGCCTCGCCGCGCTGAATCCGCCGCAGTTGCGCTTCCCACTGGCCGGTCATGAGCGGGCTTTTCACCTGGGGATGGACGACTTCGATCAGGTGGACGCCCTTGGGAGTCGCCTCCAGGGTTTTCCCCCGACGCTGCAAATACTGGCGCCGCAACAGGGTTTCGATGATCTCGGCGCGGGTGGCCGGCGTCCCCAGACCGCTTTCCTTCATCGCCAGAGAGAGCTCCTTATCCTCCAGAGTCCTGCCGGCGCTTTCCATCGCGGTCAGCAGGGTGGCATCGGTAAGGCGCGGCGGCGGCCGGGTCTGTTTGGCTACCGCCTGAATATCCTGCAATCGTTGCAACTGTCCTTCGGCAAGTCCCGCCGGCAACGTCTGCTGGCCGGTTTCCTCGGCCGCTTCGCCGTCCGTTCGATCCCGTTCCGTTTTGCCGGGTTTGCCGCCGCCGACATCCAGACATTTCCAACCCAACTGCTCCACCACGGCGCCGCTGCTATGGTAACGGTCGATAGACGATTCTCCGTCCGGTGCTTCCGCCGACGAGCTAATGGCCGTAATCACGGTGGTCACCGCCCAGATATACGCCTCATGCCAGGCCGCCAGCAGACGGCGGCAGATCAGATCGTAGAGTTTATGCTCCTCGGCGCTCAAGCCCCGCGCCGTTACGGCGGTGGGAATGATGGCATGATGGTCCGTCACCTTGCTATCGTCCACGAAGCGCCGCCCTAAGGAGCGCTGCCCCGTGCCCGGCGCCAGCAACTCCGCATAAGGCGCCTGAATGGCGGTGACCACCGCCGCCAGGGTGGCCGCCACGTCCTGGGACAGGTGCCGGCTGTCGGTACGGGGATAGGTGATCAGCTTCTTCTGTTCGTACAGCGCCTGCGCCAACTGCAGCGTATGCTCGGCGCTAAAGCCATAGAGCCGGTTGGCATGACGCTGCAATTCGGTAAGATCGTACAGCAGAGGCGGCGGCAGGCGGCGGCTTTCAGCCGCTTTGGAGATAATACGGGCCTGGCCGCGCCCCGCTCTGGCGATGATCCGTCGCGCCTCCTCGCCATCGGCGGCAAGACGCCTGGCCTTGGCGTCGGGCTTCTCGCCCCGAAACCAGACACCCTGGTACCGGCTCTCCGCCCGCTCCGATGTGGCGGCGTCCTCCGCCACGGGGCTGAAGGTGGCGACGACTTCCAGATAGTCTTCGGGGACGAAAGTGCGAATCGCCAGTTCCCGCTCCACCACCATGGCCAGGGTCGGGGTTTGCACCCGGCCCACCGATAACACCTCATCCATCCCCTGACTGAAAGTGAGCGTGTAGACCCTCGACAGATTCATTCCCACCAGCCAATCGGCCTGACTGCGGCCACGGGCGGCGTCCGCCAGCGGATCGAATTCATGGCCGTCGCGCAGATTTTCCAAGCCCCGCCGGATAGCCTCCGGCGTCAACGAGGAAATCCACAAGCGGCTGAACGGCTTGCGGCAACCGGCGGCTTCGTAGAGATAACGGAAGATCAACTCCCCCTCGCGCCCGGCGTCGGTGGCGCAGATCAGCCGCTCGACGCTGCTGGCGGTGATAATGCCACGGACCACCTCGAACTGCGTCCGGGTAGGCTCGCTGATCACCAGCGGCCAGCGCTCCGGCAACAGCGGCAGATGCCGCCGGCGCCAACGTTTCCAGTCAGGGTCGATTTCATGCGGTTCGGCCAGGGTGACCAAGTGGCCGACCGCCCAGGTCACGATATAGCCGTTGCCATGGAGATAGCCCTCGCCCCGCCGGGAAGCACCCAGCACCTGGGCAATGTCGCGGGCGACCGAGGGTTTTTCAGCGACGACGGCGATGGGCATGGGATTGCCGGAATTTTAACCGGCTTCACGCTCATCGCCTGTGAGCGGCAGGCTCAGCGCCGGCGCCGCCGGCAACCCGAATTCCTCCGGATAACGCACCGCCACCAGATACAGTCCCGCCGCCGGCGCCGTCACCCCGCCCAGAGCGCGGTTGCGCGCCGCCAGCACTTCTTGTACCCAATTCACAGGCCGTTCGCCAGCGCCGACCGCCAGCAGCACCCCGACGATATTACGCACCATGTGATGCAAAAACGCATTGGCCTCCACGTCGATGAGAATCAAGTCCTGCCGCCGCTGCACCGTTAGCGTATAGAGGGTGCGCACCGGGCTTTTGGCCTGACAGCCCTGGGCGCGAAAGGAGGTGAAATCGTGTTCTCCCAGCAGGCACATTGCCGCCGCCGCCATCCGTTCCACCTCCAGGGGTGGGCGATACCAAGCCACCCGCCGGTGGCGTAAGGCGGAACGATAGGGCCGGTTGAGAATGAGATACCGATAGCGCCGGGCCAGGGCGGCAAAACGGGCATGAAAAGTCGGCGCCGCCGGGCAGGCCCAGAGCACGCCGATATCCGCCGGCAGGTTGGAATTGCTACCCAGGATCCAGGAACGGGGCGAGCGCTCGGCCGCGGTATCGAAGTGGACGACCTGAGCGGCGGCATGCACTCCTGCATCGGTGCGCCCGGCACAGACGGTCGCCACCGACTCACCGGCCACCCGGCTCAGGGCTTGTTCCAGACAACCCTGCACCGTCCTCACCCCCTTTCCCTGAAGCTGCCAGCCACGAAACCCGGAGCCGTCATATTCAACACCCAGAGCGATCCGCATCATCGTTCCCCGCCTGGCATCACGGTCGCCGCGGCCATCCTGTCGCCCTACCGCGATCAAAGCCGGCCGATCTTTTCCATAGACATACGGGCGCGCTGTTGCTGGTCTTCATTACCGTCCTGCAAAACCTCCTCCAGCAGACTGCGGGCGCCGACCGTATCCCCCATTTCCAGGTAAGCCATCGCCAGATCGAGCTTGGTTTCTGTATAGTCTTCCCCCATCAGGGTACGGATAGCACCTTTGGTCGGCGATTCTTCAGAGCGGTTTGCCTGGACAGCATCTCTTTTCCGGGACGACTCCCGCAAGCTCCCGGTCGGCTTTCGAACCGGTCCCGGAGTTGTTGCTTTCCCCTCGACTTCTCCCTTCACCGCCACCAGTGGCAAACGGGAATGGGTGATCTCATTAGCAAACAGGCTATCGATCTCAAGATCCATCCCGGAAGAGGACAGAGCCGTGGATTTTTCCTTTTCCTCTTCGCGACCGGGCAATGATTGTTTGTTTAGCGGGGGCTGTTCCAAATCCATCAGCCGCCACTCCAATTCCCGCTCGACCCGGGTTTTCTCCACTCGGGTCGTCGGTTGTGTCAGCGGCTCGGGAAAGGGTTCCGGCGTAATGGTCAGTTTATCCTTATCCACCTCGGCGCCGGCTTGCTCCCGCTCCCGCTTCCGCTCCCGCTCCCGCTCCCGCTCCGGCCGGGTCCTTGGCTGTGTCAGCGGCTCGGGAAAGGGTTCCGGCGTAATGGTCAGCTTATTCTTATCCACCTCGGCGCCGGCTTGCTCCCGCTCCCGCTCCCGCTCCTGCTCCTGCTCCTGCTCTGGCCGGGTCCTTGGCTGTGTCGGCGGTTCGGAGAAGAATCCCGCCGTAATGGTCAGCCTATCCAGATCGGCGCCGGCTTGCTCCCGCTCCCGCTCCCGCTCTGGCCGGGTCCTTGGCTGCGTCGGCGGTTCGGCGAAGGATCCCGCCGTAATGGTCAGCCTATCCAGATCG
>CAIMUS010000341.1 GCA_903844665.1 uncultured Pseudomonadota bacterium | reverse complement strand
TTCTATTGTATTGCCATGATCATCTCGGATAATGATTTCAATCGTTGCCATATCGATGTCCTCTTAATTCAAACAAAAGTGTATACTTTTAACATAGTATAACATGTTTGATATTCGTCACTGGAAAATTTACAGCAAGGGTAAACTTGGAATCGATCAGGCGTTCTCCTGGAACAACAGCTTTGCATCCCTGGTTCGTAGTCGCTTCGCAGGCAAGCAACCCCACCGAGCCAATCGGCGCCCGTGTTGAAATCACGATAGTGCCAGACGGAAGAATTTCCAAACCCGCAGCCTTAACGCCGGCCAACGTGAGGCGACGTGCGGAGTCGCAGATGGCGTCGCTGCCTCGATTTCCGAGATCGACGGGGGTAAGCCATGTGATAGGTCCGTCCCAATAGTCAGGATTGCCGCTTTCTGGTGTGCTGCCAGAAATGATGCGACTGACAAACTTGAATTTGGTCTCGCACCAGTTGAGTAAGCTGCTCATCCCTGTACAATCTCCTGCAACAGGTGTCCGCCCACTCATCCTGCTCCTGCCCATTCAATCGCCTCGCGCACATCAGCTTCCATAACGCCACGCGCGGCAAGATCGGCCCGTAATTGTTCCAACTCTTCGTCCTCCTCGGCGGCGAGGATCACAACCTCCACCTTTTGCCCCTTGCGCAACGGTAGTGGCTTCGCCAATACCAGAGTTTTGGGATCATCGAGTGTCAGGATTTCTTTATAGGCGAACATGGACATCTCCTCAGTAAATTCCATCATTGTCGCACTCATGGCACGACTTTTTTATCCCGGGTTAACAATCTCCCTTAACAAATTCTCCGTCTCCTCATCCAGCTTCAGCAGTTCGGCAGCAATTTCGGCAGTCGAACGCAGCGGCGTGTATTCGTAGAAATACTTGGTGAAGCTGATTTCATAACCCACTTTGTCCTTGCTCCGATCCATCCAGGCATCGGGGACGTGGGGCAGAACCTCGCGGGCGAAATAGCCATCGATATCATCCTTCAGCGGCACATTCTCGAAATCACGCAATTCGGAATCCGGCAGCAGCTTGCCGTTCTCATCCTTCACCGGTTCGGCGTTCTCGTCACGAATGCCGAGAAGGGCGCGCAGACTTCTGGCAAGCCCAAGAGTCAGCTTGAACGGCAGTCGCTCAGCCAGCGCCGCAAAGAACCGGGCATCGTCATGATACGGCGCATCTTCCGCCACGGTATCGAGCGCCTCGGCCAACTTCTCGCTCCGGTCGTCTTTGAGGGCCAGAAAAGCCTTATCCAGGCGCAGAAGGGCGCGCTGCTCCGGTGTCAGGTCGTAGCGCAACCGCAAAGGCCGTTCGACCGTAACCTTGGTGTAGCCAAAATCCGCCGTGTCGAAAATCCTGCTGACCCTGGATTCCTCGAAGGCGTCGTAAATGGCGAGAATAGACTGTGCCTGATCCTCGCCAATTTCGACCCGCTTCTTGCCCAGATTGCGCCGCAGCAGCGTGCGGAATTCCTCGCCCGAAGCGTTGATCAACTGCACCTTGCCGCGCCGTGGCGCCGGTTTCTGATTGTCGAGCAGCCAGATGTAGGTCGAAATACCGGTGTTGTAGAAGATGTCCTGCGGCAAAGCGATGATGGCGTCGAGCCAGTCGTTTTCCAGAATGTGCTTGCGGATGTTACTGGGACCACCGCCCGCATCGCCGTTGAACAGCGGTGAACCGTTGAAGATCACGGCGATTTTGGTACCGGAAGGATGCATCTTGCTCAACTTGTGTAGCAGAAACAGCATCGCCCCATCGCCCACGTCCGGTAGGCCAGGGCCATAGCGCCCCTTGTCGCCGCGTTTATGTTCGGCTTCCACCTCCTCACGGATGTTCTTCCAGTCTTTGCCGAAAGGCGGATTGGACAGCATATAGTTGAACTGCTTGCCCGGCAACAGATCGTGCGACAGGGTATTGTCGCGCTTGATGCTATCGGGGTCTTCGCCCTTCATCAGCATATCGGCCTTGCAGATGGCGTAGGTCTTCTCATTGATCTCCTGGCCGTACAGCTTCACATCGAGGGCTGGATTGATGGCGGCGAGCAGATATTCCTTGGCGATGGTTAGCATTCCGCCCGTGCCGCAGGCCGGATCATAGATACCGACGATGCTTTGGTGATTGAGCTTGTCCCGGTCCGGTTCGAACATCAGCCTGACCATCAGCCGGATAATGTCGCGTGGCGTGTAGAACTGGCCGGCGGCCTCGTTGCTGGCCTCTTTGAATTTGCGGATGAGGTACTCGAAGATCGTCCCCATCGCATGGTTATCCACGGTCTCGGGGTCGAGCGGCGCTTCGCTGAATGCCTTGGTCACCTCAAGCAGCAGGCGCTTTCTCAGCAAGGTCTCGTAGATAGGGCCAAGACCCTTCTCCACGCCGCCGGAGAAGTTGTAAAGAATATCCTTGATATTGGCCGAAAAGCCCGCCAGATAAGCGTCGAAATTCTGGCGAATATCGGCGGGCCGTTTGATCAACTCGGCGAGCGAGAATTCCGAAGTATTGTAAAAAGACTGGCCGGCAGCTTTCTTCAACAGCATTTCCCGCAGGGTGGCCGGCTGCCCTTTATACTTTTCCGCATCCGCCCGGACCTGCAACCGCGTCGGCGCCAGCACACAATCAAGGCGGCGCAGCAGGGTGAACGGCAGGATCACATCTTCATAGTCTTTGGCGTCGTAGTCGTCCTTGATCAGGTCGGCAATCCTCCAGAGGAATTCGGCGATTTCAGAGTGGTTTTGCATGAGTGAGTGTCAACGGCGTTGTTCGTGCGGCATGGTGTTCGTTCCTATCGCTTCAGCCTGAATCTGATGGTTACAGTGTGGACAGTGCAGCCAAGGCCGGAAGCCACCATAGTTGCAGGGCATGTACTCCAGGGGTACACGCTCGGTTACATCCTGCCATTCTCCACCGTAGGGCCGGACCTTGTATTCCAGGATCAAAGCATCCGGTTCAACCCGGTACTGGATTGATCCTGATGGTTCACCGCGCCGGGTCCAAGACAAACTCCCCCTACAACCGGACCTCAGCCAGCCCTGCCTGTGCAGGTAGCGAACATCGACCCGAAGTTGAGATTCAGTTGTACTGCGCCAGCCGTACCGCGCCATTTTCGGTTAGTTTGCCTAATGATTTCGATTGATCGCCAGCCTTATCTTGCAAAACAATTTACCATAATTTGTTTTGCCCTGAGCACGGCGCCGGCCATGAGCCTATCGAAAAGTTGATAACATAGACACCTCACTCTCTGGCACACTTAAGGCACAGTTGCAAGAAAATTCGGGTCTATTCGTGCCCGGTAACCGGTTTACCCGGTATCGCTGTTTGTCATTTCCAAGTGTGCCGCCAGTGTCCCACGGGCAAGAAAAAAGGCTTAAGCTTGCGCCTAAGCCTTTGATTTATTGGTGGGCCCTCAAGGACTTGAACCTTGGACCAAGGGATTATGAGTCCCCTGCTCTAACCGACTGAGCTAAGGGCCCGAAGAGATAAAAACTATAGCCTAATCCAGCGTTTTGCGCCAGCGCTTCACTCCAAATCCAGGAAACTGCGCAATTGCTCGGAGCGATTCGGATGGCGCAGCTTACGCAGCGCCTTGGCCTCGATCTGGCGGATGCGCTCGCGGGTGACATCGAACTGCTTGCCGACCTCTTCCAGGGTATGATCGGTGTTCATATCGATGCCGAAGCGCATTCGCAACACCTTGGCCTCACGCGGCGTCAGACTGGCCAGCACTTCCCGCGTGGCTTCCTTCAAACCTTCGGTAGTGGCGGAATCCACCGGCGACATCACGCTGATATCCTCGATAAAATCCCCCAGATGCGAATCCTCGTCGTCTCCGATCGGCGTCTCCATGGAAATCGGCTCCTTGGCGATTTTCAACACCTTGCGCACCTTATCTTCCGGCATCTCCATCCGGCTGGCCAGCTCGTCCGGAGTGGGTTCGCGCCCCATCTCCTGCACCATCTGCCGGGAAACCCGGTTGAGCTTGTTGATGGTCTCGATCATGTGCACCGGAATGCGAATGGTGCGCGCCTGATCGGCGATAGAGCGAGTGATGGCCTGACGGATCCACCAGGTGGCATAGGTGGAAAATTTATAACCCCGCCGGTATTCGAACTTGTCCACGGCTTTCATCAGCCCGATATTGCCTTCCTGAATCAGATCCAAAAATTGCAGGCCGCGATTGGTGTATTTCTTGGCGATGGAAATCACCAGTCGCAGATTGGCCTCCACCATCTCCTTCTTGGCCCGGCGGGCTTTGGCCTCGCCGATCGACATATGGCGGTTGATATCCTTGGTTTCGTGGATCGAAAAACGGGTCTGCCGTTCGACCTCCGCCAGCCGGCTCTGCGCCGCCTGAATCTGCTCCTGATAGGCGGCCAGCGTTTCGGAATACTTCTTGCCGGCTTTGATATGTTCGTCCACCCAGCCGGGATTGGTCTCCTGCTTGGGAAAAGAAGTGATAAACACTTTGCGTGGCATCTGGGCCTTATTGACGCACAGATTCATCACCACTTTTTCGATGCCGCGAATCTGTTCCACAACAGCCCGTAAAGTCCCTACCAGGCGATCGAGTATCTTGGGCGCCAGCCGCAATTCCAGAAAGGCATTCGCCATTTGCTGGCGCAGTTCCTGAGTTCTGGGGTGGTAGATACCCCGTTCATCGATGTTGTTAAGCAATTGGGCATGTAACTCGCGCAATTGGGCGAAACGACGCGCCACTTCCTCGGGATCGGGGCCG
The DNA here is from genome assembly GCA_903844665.1 of uncultured Pseudomonadota bacterium. Taxonomy (GTDB): domain Bacteria; phylum Pseudomonadota; class Gammaproteobacteria; order Competibacterales; family Competibacteraceae; genus CAIMUS01. Next base: position 11,836 of record CAIMUS010000341.1, on the reverse strand, counting down.
CTTTCCGTACTGGTACTGGTGCTGGTGCTGGTGCTGGTGCTGGTGCTGGTGACTGTCGTATCGTCTTCCTCGTCGATCTCCTCGTCGATCTCCTCGTCGATCTCCTCGTCGATCTCCTCGTCGATCTCGGTATCCGCTTCCGCATCGGCCTCTTCGGTCACTGCCTCCTCCTCTGCTTCATCCACGACCGCCGCGTCGGCCACCTCGTCGTCGACCGCCACCGCGGCCACTTCAACCACCGCGGCCACTTCCTCGACCTTGAGGATTTCCTGGGGGGCATCCGTACTCGCGCCGGCGCCCCGGAAACCGGTGATAACATCGATCAGCCGGATTTCGCCTTCTCCGAACAGTGCATATTCCCGCAACAATTCCGCGACCACCAGGGGATAACCGGCCAGAGCCAGGAGCACCTGCGTGGTTCCTTCCTCGATGCGTTTGGCAATCTGGATTTCACCTTCCCGGGTGAGCAGATCCACCGTGCCCATTTCACGCATATACATACGCACTGGATCGGTCGTGCGGCCAAACTCGCTGTCCACCGCCGCCAGAGCCGCCGCCGCCTCTTCGGCGACATCATCGTCGGTGGCGACCGTGGTGTCATTCAGCAGCAGGGTATCGGCGTCCGGCGCAAACTCCAGCACCTCGATACCCATGTCGTTGATCATCGCAATGATGTCCTCGATCTGCTCGGGATCGACGATATCATCGGGAAGGTGGTCATTCACCTCGGCATAGGTCAAATAACCTTGCTCTTTACCGCGGGCGATCAACTTCTTTAACTGCGATTGATGCTGTTCGCTCATGGGGTTCTTGCGTCCGGGTGCTGGTGTAAATTGAAAAATGGAAAATTATAGCGGATGGTTTGGGCAATTACATCGTCTCCAGGCCAGGATCATTGTGCTGTACTTGGAATTGGCGCAGCGTTTCCTTCTCCTCGGTGCTGAGTGGTTCGCCTTGGGCCAGCTTATTAAGTAACTGTTTTGTGAAGTCATAGCGCTCCCGCAACTGTTTCAGGGCGCCCAGGAATTCGGAGGTGAACCGGTCCTCCGGGTACTCGGGCCGCCACCCGGCGAGCTGCTGCAGAATGGGTCCCGCCGGGGTATCTTCATAGCGGATTAACAACTGGGCGGCATTCTGGATATGAGGATTGGTTTGCACCAGTTCGATTAGATTCACCGCCAGGGACAGACCCGGCGCCTTGATCCCCTGCAGGTCCTTTAAATCGCCGGCCTGTTTCGCCAGACCGAGGTCATTCAGCAGCAGGGCGATAACCAGGCGAATGGGGGAACGCAGGGGACTGACCTGACGGACGTTAATGGCGCCGACCCGAGGCGGGCTAAGGCGCGTTAACGGATTATGGGTGATTTTTTTCAGCCGTTCGCCCATCAGGTCTCTGAAGTCGCTGTCGGGCAGCTTTTCCAGCAGGGGACGGGCCCGCTCGGCCAGACGGGCGCGACCGTCGATACTGTACAGGTTGATATCGGCGCCGAGCCGTTCGAAGAAATAATCGGACAGGGGTTTGGCCTGCGTCAGCCGTTGCTCGAAGCGTTCCCGGCCTTCCTTGCGAATCAGGCTGTCCGGGTCTTCATCATCCGGCAGAAACAGGAAGCCGGCCTGGCGATCTTCCTGCAACAGGGGCAGGGCGTTTTCCAGGGCGCGCCAAGCGGCTTCGCGACCGGCACGGTCGCCATCGAAACAGAAAATGACCTCATGAGTGACCCGGAACAGCCGTTCCACCTGCTCGGTGGTGGTGGCGGTCCCCAGCGTGGCCACGACATAAGGTATGCCATGCTGGACCAGCGCCACCACGTCCATATACCCCTCTACCACCACCAGGCGCTGCAACTGCCGCTCCCGCTGCTGAGCCTCGTACAGGCCGTACAGCTCCCGGCCTTTATGGAAAAACGGGGTCTCCGGCGAATTCAGATACTTGGGTTCGGCGTCGCCCAGCACGCGCCCGCCGAACGCGATCGTACGGCCGCGCCGGTCGCGGATGGGAAACATGATACGGTCGCGAAAGCGATCGTAGTAGTGGCCGTTGTCGTGAGCCGTGACCAGACCAGCCTGAAGCAATTCCGCCGGGGCGACGCTCCGGGCGGTCAAGGCCCGCAACAGGCTGTCCCAACCCGGTGGCGCGTAACCGATGCCGAAGGCCTTGGCCGTCTCGTCGTCCAACCCGCGCCGACGCAGATAATCGAGTGCTTTCTGCCGGGTCGGATGCTCATGCAATTGCTGGCGGAAAAAGTTGGCCGCCTGTTCCACCAGCGCCAGCAGGCCCTGCTGGCTGTCGGCTTCGCCGCCGCCCACCCCACGCGGCAATTCCAGACCGACCGAGCGGGCCAGTTCCGTAACGGCTTCCATAAAGCTCAGCCGTTCGTATTCCATCAGAAACCGGATGGCGTTGCCGCGGGCGCCGCAACCGAAGCAATAATAAAACTGTTTGCTGGGGCTGACCGTGAAAGAGGGGGTTTTCTCGCTGTGAAACGGACAACAGGCGCCGAAGTCGCGCCCCAGTTTGCGTAATGGTACGCGCGAATCGATGAGATCGATCAGATCTACGCGATTGAGCAGTCGATCGAGAAAGTCCTGGGAAATTCGGGTGGCCATAGAACAAGCTTAGGCGATCCTGCGATAATTGCCAGCCCAGCCGGAGAAGTCCGCGTCGCGTCTCGCCGGCGCCTTCACCGACACCCGTCGATCCCGACTCAACCGCCGAGCCGGGCCTTGACGCGGGCGCTGACCGCGGCCAGATCGGCGCGCCCCTGGAGCTGACCCTTGAGTATGGCCATTACCTTACCCATCTCGCGGGCGGTCTGGGCGCCGGTCGTGGCGATGGCGGCCGCGATCATGGCGTCGATTTCCGCCTCGCTCAGGGCCGCCGGCAGATAGCTCTGGATAACCTCGATCTCGAAAGCTTCCCTGGCGGCCAGATCGTCCCGGCCACCCCGCTGAAACTGGTCGATCGAATCGCGCCGCTGCTTGACCATGCGGTTAAGGACGGCAACGATCCGGCCATCGTCCAGGGTGATCCGCTGGTCGATTTCCTGCTGTTTGACAGCCGCCAGAATGAGCCGGATGGCCCCTAAGCGCTCCTTGTCGTGGGCGCGCATGGCGGCCTTCATCTCGTCTTGAATACGATCTTTAAGAGACATAAAGCTGGCAAACCGGGTGGAGGGAAAAACCGTCAATACAGACGGATACGTCGGGCGGCTTCGCGGGAGAGTTTTTTCAGGTGACGCTTGACGGCGGCGGCTTGTTTGCGCTTGCGTTCCTGGGTGGGTTTTTCGTAGAACTCGCGGCGGCGGACCTCGGAGAGGATGCCGGCTTTTTCACAAGAACGCTTGAAACGGCGTAGCGCGATGTCGAAAGGCTCATTCTCTTTCACTTTTACAGCTGGCATTAGCAGACGTCACCTTATGGATAAAAAATGGAAAGTGGTGAATTATAGCCTTCGGTAAGGTGGATGCAAAGACCTCAGGAACAGGTGGGGCGCCGGCAAAAGTGTTACAGCTTGCTCGGTAACCGCGTAGGCGTAGGGTTGCGTTGCCGGAGCATCTGCGGGAAATTTACCGGCAACATAGCGCTCACGATCGCTTGAAGGCGGGCACTGTGGCCGGGTGACTGGTTGGGCACATAGGCGGCGCTCTGGAAACAGCGGTTTCCACCGACGGCCTGACCTGAGACTGCGACCTACGGACCTGCGGACCTGGCGCAATGGAGTATGATGATAACAACGCCACATTACCGAGGAGCCTTTCCCATGCCGAGAATCACCCTGGAATTCACTGATGAGCTCTATAGGAAGCTCGAAGATCTGGCCAGACGTGACAATATTTCCAACGTGGAAGTCATCCGCCGCGCCCTGGCGCTTTACAGTTATGCACAGGAAGAAATCGCGGAAGGGACACGCAAGCTTTCCATTACGGAACAGAGCAAGGTAATCAAGAATATCGTATTCGATTAGTCCTCCTGGCAGGACTCTTCTCCTTCAGGGACACCACTATGAACGAGACTCAGGATTCCTCCCCGATGGAATCCGGCGCCATAACAGAAGTATCGTTGTCGAACCTCGCCGCCGGCGGCGCCGACAATCAGGTTGCGGAGAATGTACCTGTCAGGGATCTCGCCAGGAGAGAATGGCGGGGGGTGGTGAGTGAGCCGCCCACCTTTCAACAACTGAAAGGCGCACGTCTGACCGAAGTGATCTTGTGGTTTATCTTCATCCTGATTGTCATGTTTCTGTTGGGCTGGTGGTTTACCCGTCCCACCGTGGCCGATGTGCAGACGGTACTGGGTGAAGCCGCGAACGGCAAGGAGAAGCTGGAAGCCCTGCAAACGCTGCGTAACGAGCATTTCAATACCTTCCGCGATCTGTTCCAACTGGCGGTCGCCTCGGTGCTGATGCCTATTTTCACCCTGCTGGCCGGTTACGCCTTCGGCAGCCGCGAGGCGGAGCGGAGAGGTGAGCAGAGATGAACCGCCTGCCCCTGCTTTATGTCGGCGTCGCCGCGCCCTTGCTGGAGGAAGCCCAGATCTGGCGGGCGCAATTGCCGGATGGCAAACCCTTTCCCCGCAGCCGGACGGGAGCCTATGAATTCGCTACCACTGAAGCGGGCGAATTGACGTTTCGCACCGGTTATCAGGTCAGCGTGGAACGGGTACGACAGGAGATGGAGGAACGCGGCGGCAAGCTGCTGAGTCCACTGCCGGTGTTCGCCAGTCAACCCATTCCGCCCATTGATCATCAGCAGGTGCTGGCGGCGCTGAAACAGCATCTGCAAGCTCAGCCGGTACAGATCATCTCCCGCATCGGTCTGACCCGGCAGTGGTTAATGCAGGATTTGAGCCAGTTGCGCCCCGAACTGGTGCTGCTGCATTGCCACGGTACGGTGGATGGCTGTCTGCTGTTCGAGGATGGCCGGGGGCGGGCGGATTTCGTGCCTGGCGAACGGTTGTTTCCTCTGTTTCTACCCCGACCCTGGGTGCTGTTGCTGAGCGCCTGCCATTCGGAAGCGGTGCTGCAACGGGCGGCTAAGGACGCCGATCGGCAGAATAGCGCGATTATCTACATCGATGCCGCCACGCCCTTGGAAGTGGGCGCCGGCGCGGCGTTCCAGTCCCAGTTCTACACCTCGTTGCTGCAAGGCGAGGCCGTGGGCGCCGCCTTCGAGTCCGCCCGGCAGTATCTGGCCAATGATTCCGACTTCGGCGACCTGTCGGTTCCCAGCGATGAGATCCCGCCGAGTGGGAAATTTCACCTGCATCCCGGTGGCGAGTCGGTGCGTCTGCCGGTTCCGACCGGTCCGCTGGAAGCCGCGCCGATTGAAATACCCCGCACGCGGCGTCCCCGCCGTCTCAGCCGCTCCGCCGAGCGCTTCGTCGGGCGGCGGCGGGAGATGGTCGAGAGCCTCGACCTGCTGCTGCCGCTGCCGCCGGGCCTCCATCGCGGGCCGGAAGCGGGTGAACGGCGCATCGTCACGCTGATCCGCGAGGGTGGCATCGGCAAGACGGCCCTGGCGCTGGCGCTGGCCGACTGGAACGAGGAACGCGGGCTGTTTCCGGGTGGAATCTTCGAGCTGGCCTGCGAGCGTTTCGGCAGCGTGGCGGAATGGCTGAGTCAATTGCTGTATCTGCTCGGCGTGCCGCTGGACGCGCAGCGCGGCGATCTGCTGGAACTCCTGGCCGCCCATCTGGCGGAACGGTTTCCCGCCGAACGGCCGGTGCTGCTGATGCTGGACAATCTGGACGATCTGTTCAGCCGGCCCGAGAGCCGGGAACAGGCGTCCGCCGTGCTGGAGACGGCGCTGACCGCAACGCCGGCTTTGCGGGTACTGGCCACCTGCCGCTGGCCGCTGGGATTGGGAGATCATGAAACCGTGGTGAAAGTGCCACCGCTGGATGAAGCAGAAGCGCGCGATGTGTTTCTGTCCCATCTGATCTCGCCAGCGCACAAGGCCGAAGTCCACCGCAGTTGGGAGAGATCGAACAGTTCTATCCGGCAACTCATCGCGCTGTCGGGTCGCCATCCGCAATCGCTGCGATTGCTGGCCCGCCAGTTGGAACGTCCAGGAATGACATTGGAGCGATTGTGCAAAGAGGCGCGCGCCGACCTGCTCAAGATGCTGGTCGACCCGTTGGCTGCCGATGACGAGCGTAACCGCCTGAAGAAGGTGGAGGCGTCTTATGAGTTGTCTTATCGCCACCTGAGCGAGGCCGGCAGACAGTTGTTCGAACGCTTGTCCCACCTGCCGGGTGGGATCTGGTGCGGCCAATTCCCCGAGTATCATCTGAACTGGCGCGAACTTCTGGGTGAGAACTGGCGCGCGGTGCTGGAAAAGGAACTGGATTATTACGCGCTGGTGCATTACGAGCCGCTGGATTCGGCGGAGGGAGAAGGCTGCTTCGTAATGCTGCCTTCCATGCTGGAATTCGCCCGCGATAAATATCGGGCTGCTGGCGGACAGGACTGGGAAGCGGGCTGGATTGACTTCTGGCGGCAACGCCTGGGTACATGGAATGAGTGGATCAAAGGCCGTGTGGCGGAGGAGATGGAAGCGACAGTGGAATCACGGGGTCAGCTTGGAATGCTCATGCAGCAGACCGCCAAGCGGCTGTTCCAGCAGACCCAGGCGAACTGGCTGGCGGTGTTCGATGCGCTGGCGGCTGTGCAGGAGTGTCCCACCCTGCGCTGGCTGTTGCTGACCGTGGTCCGTTTTATGCGATTGAGTGGCCAGCGGGTTCTGGAATGGGAACTGGCCGGGCGGGCGGTTGCCGTGATGCGCAACGCTGGAGCGGATGAGGATCTGGCGCCCTGTCTGGGTACCCTGGGCAACGTGCTCCACGACTTGGGCGAGCACCCGCAGGCCCGGCAGGCGTTTGCGGAGGCGCTGGCGATTTACCGCCGGCTGGCGCAGCAGCACCCGGCCGCCTACGAGCCGGATGTGGCTATGACCCTCAACAACCTGGGCGCCGTGCTCGCCAACTTGGGCGAGCGCCCGCCGGCTCGGCAGGCGCTTGAGGAGGCGCTGGCCATTCGCCGCCGGCTGGCGCAGCAGCACCCGGCCGCCTACGAGCCGGACGTGGCCATGACCCTCAACAACCTGGGCACCGTGCTCGCCGAGTTGGGCGAGCGCCCGCAGGCCCGGCAGGCGTATGAGGAGGCGCTGGAATTGTATAGACCATTTTTTGAAAAATGGCCTCAGGCGTTCGGGCAGGATTTTTGGAGGGTCCTGCACAACTACATCGACCTCGTCGAGGAAAGCGAGCAGGACCGCTGGTGGCAAATGTGGCGATCCTTGCAAGAAACAGCCGATGAACCGGAATAAAACTGAAGGCTGTTTCGAGAGAGTGAGTCGAAGACGGCAACATGAACCATCCTACTGACTGGAAACATCACTCCAACAGGCTCCGGCCCTGGTGGATCGGCTTCGGCCTGTTACTGGCGCTCAGCCTGCTCTCCGATGTCTTCGTCCAGCATCATGCCCACTTCGGCTTTGAAGACTATTTCGGTTTCTATGCGGGCTATGGCTTCGGCGTCGGCATCGTCCTGGTGATCATCGCCAAAGTTGTCGGTATATTTCTCAGGCGCAAGGAGACTTACTATGAGCAGAATTAGCGTCTCATTCTCCCCCTCCCCTATCCTTGAGCCTCCAGCACCAGCCGCAACGCCTGCTGCTTGACCTGTTCCCGGTCGAACCGGGCGACAAGTTCGGCATCATCATAGCGTCCCTCGAAGGCTTCCAATGAAGCCTGCCGCAGCGCCGCTGGGAAGATTTCCTCGATGCTGGCCCGCAGTTCCTCCGCGTCCAGGTAGAAGCCGCCTGCCCGGCGGCGCTTGTTCGCACGCTGGATGCTATCGACAGCGTTGCGAATCGAAACCTCCCAGGAACGGGTGGTTCGCTGTTCGGCCTGCTGTTTGATCAGATGCAAAAGCAGAATTTGCAGGAAGTTTTCGATTTTGTCGATCTTGTCATCCCGGTAACTTTCATCCATTTTGCCGATGAGAACCAGCGCCTCCGCATAGCGGCCCTGTTCGATACAGGCGCGTAATTCCAGCAATTCCTCCATGGCAACCTCCGTAAACTGGGTGCCAGTTAAATTGTGAGGCGCTTTCATCATTGCGCTGGTCTCCCTGGGAGCGCCGGCGTCCCCGCCGGCATAAATTCGGCCAAAGGCCGGCGCTTTCAAAGAGCCGGCGAGGACGCCAGCGCTCCCAGGAACGGGCAACAATACCTCACAGTTTTAATTGCACCCCCGTAAACTCGAAACCTTCACACCGGCTTTCAAGAAATTATAGTATTGGACAAGTTTGCGCCACCCTCCATACAAAAACGTTAAGACAACATCGCCATGAACAGAACCAGCCTGCTCTTATCTCTGCTGTTCCTGTCGGCGGCAGCGCTTCTGCTGCCCACCTTCCCGGCGCTGGTGATGATCCTGGGAGCCTTGCTGCTGCCCTGGGTGCGGGAGCAGGATCGTCCAATTCTGGTGCTGGGCCTGCCGCTGCTGACATTGCTGCTGATCTGGCGACTACCGGACGACGTTACACTCAGTCTCCAATTTCTCGACTATTCCCTGGAACCGGTCAAAATCTCGCTGGTCGGGCGCTTGTTCGCCACCGTATTCGCTATCGCGGCCTTCGCCGGCGGCTTGTTCGCCCTGCGCCAAGCCCGGCTGGTGGAACTGGTGGCGGCTTATGTCTATGCCGGCGGCGCCATCGGCGTCACCCTGGCCGGCGATCTGCTCACCTTGTTCGTCTTCTGGGAACTGATGGCGCTGGGGTCCACCCTGGTCATCTGGGCCTCAGATACGAAGGCGGCCTATTCAGCCAGCATGCGGTATCTGCTGATTCACCTGCTCGGCGGCGTGATCCTGATGTGCGGCATCACCGCCCACGTGCTGGTCACCGGCTCGGTCGCCTTCCAGGCCATGCAACCCGACAGCCTCGGCAACTGGCTTATTCTGATCGGCTTTCTGATCAATGCCGGAGCGCCGCCGCTGTCGGCCTGGATAGCCGACGCCTATCCGGAGGCCAGCCCCAGCGGCATGGTATTTCTATCGGTATTCACTACCAAGTCGGCTCTGTACGCGCTGCTGGTAGGCTTTCCGGGAGTTCCCTTATTGATTCCAGTGGGTTTGTACATGGCCTTTTACGGCATCATCTACGCCCTACTGGAAAACGACATGCGCCGAATTCTGGCTTATGGCATCGTCAACCAGATGGGTTTTCTGGTCGCCGCGGTAGGCATCGGCACGCCTATGGCCCTGAATGCGGCGGCTTCGCCGGCGTCCACTCTGGCCATGGCGCTGCTGCTCATGGCGGCGGGCAGCGTACTGGCCGCCACCGGCAAGCGCAAGTTTACCGAACTGAGGGGCCTGTCCCGGAGCATGCCGGTGACCATGTTCTGCACCATTATCGGCGGTCTGTCTCTCTCCGCCTTTCCCTTGACCATCGGCTATATCTCCAAATCGCTGGCGACCCAGGCAGTGGCGGATACCCATCTGCCGTTGATCTGGCTGTTGCTGCTGGCCGCCTCGGTAGGGGTGGTGCTGTACGGTGGTCTCAAATTTCCCTGGTCGGTATTCTTCCAACAGGACGCTGGTCTGCGGTCCCCCGACCCACCCTGGAACAGGCAGATGGCTATGGGCTTAGTGGCGGTCCTGTGTATTCTGCCGGGCTGTTATCCGCCTTTGCTCTATGAACGGCTGCCGTGGCCGGTGGATTACCAGCCCTATACGGCATCACATCTGGTCAGCACGCTGCAACTTTTGTTATTCGCGGGGCTGGCGTTCGTCGTCATGCTACCGCAGTTCAAGCGCACCCAGACCATTACCTTGGATTTCGACTGGTTTTACCGGCGCTTCGGCAAGGTCCTCGCCAGGGAATTCGTCTTTGGCAGCAGCAAGGCGCGGGAGAATATGGAGCAAGCCTTGCAGTGGCAGATACGGGTATTTATCCGCTGGTTGTTCATTCACCATGGCCCCAGGGGGCGGCTGGCCAGCACCTGGCCCACCGGCAGCATGGTGCTATGGGTGGCGGTGCTGTTGGGGGCATGTTTGATCTTCTACTATGTTTGATAACGCCGTAGTCGTAGGCTGGAATATGCTTCACCACTCATTATTCTTTTTCACAGTGGCCAAGCTGGGTTGCTGCCACAACTGTTCAACGAAGTCGTCATTCCCGAGGCTGTCTGGCGGGAAGTGGTAACGTCGTTGGCGGATGGTATCGGCCCGCGTAGGTTGGGGTGAGCGGAGTGAACCCCAACAGCCACCGCAATGGGAGAAAGCGGAATGTTGGGGTTCGTACCTCACCCAACCTACGGGCTCGATGCTAAAGAACCGACCCTGGCGTGTCAAAACCGAGGCCGATTATCGGACTGCCCTCAAGGAAGTTGAGTCCTTGATGACAGCCGGGCCCGATACTCCCGAGGGTGAGCGCCTCGATGTACTGGTCACACTGATCGAGGCCTACGAGCGCGAACACTATCCGCTTGAGTTACCGGATCCGATCGAGGCGATCAAGTTCGTGATGGAACAACGCGCTCTGACGGTTAAGGATCTGGAACCGATGATCGGTCGCTCAAACCGGGTGTACGAGATCCTTAACCGCAAACGACCGCTCACCCTCAAGATGATCCGGAAGCTGCACACAGATCTCGGCATTCCGGCGGAGAGCCTGCTCAGATAGATATCAGGACTTACGCAAATTGTCATTCCCGCTTACGCGGGAATCCAGGGGCTTGCCCTCCATGGCCGCCGGATTCCGGCGTCCCAGCCGGAATGACAGCGGTGAGCCGGTCGGCTAAAGGGGTGTTTGCGTAAGTCCTGATCTGTAGTTCTCGTAGGTGAGGGTGAACGGAACGAACCGCACCAGCCCCCGCGATGGGGGAGAGAGGAAGGTTGGGGTTCGTACCTCATCCCAACCTACAGGCTGGCTATGGACGTGCTGTTCGCAAGCGTACCATAGCGGCAGCCCGCGTTGCATGGATGTAGTACGAAGGCCGGAATCCGGGGTCGGGCCAAGAACCTGGATTGCGCTTCACAAGCTCCGCTTCATCCAGGCTACACTTGCTGAAACCGACTCCCCTTATACCGCATGCGGTCCAGTTACCGCTGGACTTCCTCATGGTATCTACGCTGGCTGACCCCATCACTCACATCAACACACGGGCTCTGATCACGGGCTCTGCTCATCAACTATGCAAGCCTGACCCCATCACATCACTCACGCAGTTTGGCTTGTAATGCTTCCCAATCATCGATCGGAGAACATAACTCCAGCACAAAATCAGGACACAAGGGAACAAAACCCCGCCTTTGCGACGGCGATAATGCTTCCCAGCGCTCCCGTTTAATCCAGGCGACATCGGGCGAACGAATCGCTCCATTGGGTAAGCGAAACCCGGTAGATGAATCAAATACAATCCCCTGCCTGGTTTGGCGATTCCACAACACCAGTTGGGCAACCAGTTCAGCATTCATAAGCCCTGTTTCACCACCGGTAGGCGACATGATCTGCAATTCTCCAGCCGCAGTACGCTCTAACAGCAACTCAGGATTGACGCTGCACAGCCTGGCAAACTGCTCCTCGGTCAGTTTGAAAACAGGCTCTAAACTCAACGTAAGTAACGACATAAATCGGTCTCTGGCTGTACGTTAATCGCACTCACAGCGGTAATGTAACCGTTTAGTCCCCTCTCCACTGCTTGCAGGGCTGACAAGGGTAGGTATTGCTGCCTTCCCCTCCTTTTCAAACCACCCCGGCGCTGCGCGCCACCCCTCCTTATCCAAGGAGGGGAAAAACCGGAAGCACTCTACGCTGGCTTAATGATAGAGC
>CAIMUS010000340.1 GCA_903844665.1 uncultured Pseudomonadota bacterium | reverse complement strand
TGATCCCGAGGCGTGGCGGTTATTTCGCCATCTCGTCCCCGCCAAAGCGCCGTTTGTGTATACATGAAATTGCCTAAAAAAATTTTTAGATCAAAAGCTTAGGTGGGGGTAAAGAAACTTCTTCCGAAAGTCGTGCTAGTGTGTTCCGTAGGGGCGGTTCGCGAACCGCCCCTACTACGGGTCAATCTGCGCTCATCTGCGGTCGTTGGGATTGACTTGGATCAAGTTATAGGTTATTAATAATCATTATCATTTAGACATTAATCTTTTGATTTTATTTGGAGTTAGTGATGACGATGACGTTAGGACAACTGGCTGTCGGGGAAGCGGGCAAGGTCGTCGGTTTCGACAAGAGCAACCGGGCCTATCGGCAGAAGCTGTTGGCCATGGGCCTGACGCCGGGTACCGAATTCACCGTTGTCCGCTATGCGCCGCTGGGCGATCCAGTGGAGATCCGGTTACGCGGCTTTGCCCTCAGCCTGCGCAAAGACGAGGCCAATGCCTTATTAGTTGAACGGAGCGTTCGATGAAGACCCATACCATCGGTATCGTCGGCAACCCCAACTGCGGCAAGACCACCCTGTTCAATACCCTGACCGGTTCGCGGCAGCGGGTCGGCAACTGGCCCGGCGTGACGGTGGAGCGCAAGGAAGGCCGCTATCAATACAAGGACGGCGATATCGAGGTGGTGGATCTGCCGGGCATTTACTCGCTGGATGTGCATGACGAGCTCGGCTCCCTGGATGAAAAGGTGGCGCGGGATTACATCCTCTCCGGCGAGGCGGAACTCATTATCAATATCGTCGACGCCTCCAACCTGGAGCGCAATCTGTATCTCACCACCCAGTTGCTGGAAATGCGGACGCCGCTGCTGCTGGTCCTTAACATGATGGATATCGCCAGGGAACGGGGCATCAAGCTGGACCCGGAACGGCTGGCGCGGCGGCTGGGCTGCGCGGTCGTACCCATCGTCGCCTCCCGCAAACGGGGCATTGATGAGCTTAAGGAGAAAATCGACCAGCGGGTCGAAACAGCCGCCATTCCCACCGCCCAGGTCGAACACGCACCGCAGGTGGAAGCGGCGTTGGAAAAATTGCTGCCGAAAGTGGCGCCCTTCGCCGCTGAACGGCATATCGAGGCCCGCTGGCTGGCGCTCAAGCTGCTGGAAGGCGATCAGGGGGCGCAACGGCTGACCGAAGGACAGTTAAGCGACACGGTCGCCCGGTTATCCCAGCGGATCGAACAGGACACCGGCGAGGAGGCGGATATCCTGATCGCCGACAGCCGTTATGGCTTTATCCATGCTCTAACCCACGAGATCATCGTCAGGAATACTCAGGTGCGGCGCAGCATCTCCGATGCGATTGACCACGTGGTATTGAATCGCGTGCTGGGTATCCCGATTTTTCTCGCCGCGATGTACCTGATGTTCATGTTCACCATCAATATCGGCGGGGCGTTTATCGACTTCTTCGATATTCTGGCCGGTACTCTGTTCGTGGATGGGTTCGGCGCCTTGTTACGCCGGCTGGGCAGTCCGGAATGGCTGGTGACCGTGCTGGCGGATGGAGTCGGCGGCGGCGTCAAGGTGGTTTCCACCTTTATCCCGATCATCGGTTTTCTCTATCTGTTTCTGTCGTTTCTGGAAGACTCCGGCTACATGGCGCGGGCGGCCTTCGTGATGGACCGGCTGATGCGCTTCATCGGTCTGCCCGGCAAGTCCTTTATCCCCTTGCTGGTGGGATTCGGCTGCAATGTGCCGGCGATCATGGCCACCCGGACCCTGGAAAATCAGCGCGACCGGATTCTGACCGTGGCCATGAACCCGTTTATGTCGTGTGGGGCGCGGCTGCCGGTCTATGCCCTGTTCGCCGCCGCCTTCTTCCCGGTGGGTGGCCAGAACGTGGTCTTCAGCCTGTATCTGATCGGCATTTTGTTCGCCATTTTCACCGGCCTGGTGCTGAAGCATACCCTGCTCAAGGGGCAGGCCTCGCCTTTCGTGATGGAACTGCCGCCCTATCACCTGCCGACCGTGAACAGCGTGGTGCTGCGCACCTGGGATCGGCTGAAGACCTTTATGTTTCGGGCCGGCAAGACCATTATCGCCATGGTGGTGGTGTTGAGTTTTCTCAACAACCTGGGGGTGGACGGTTCCTTCGGCAATCAGAACAGCGAAAAATCGGTGCTGAGCGCCATCGGTCGCGGCATCACCCCGGTATTCGAGCCGCTGGGCATCAACGACAATAACTGGCCGGCCACGGTGGGCATTTTCACCGGCGTATTCGCCAAGGAAGCCGTGGTAGGCACCCTTGATGCTCTGTATACGCAACTGGGCGGTACGGCGGAGGATGCTGGCAAGTCCGGCGAGTTCAACCTCCGGGAAGGCATCGACAAGGCCTTCGCCTCGGTTCCGAAAAATCTGGGTGAGGCTTTGAGTTCCTACCAGGATCCGCTGCACCTGAGCAAAGTCGGCGACACCACTACGGTCGCCGCCGAACAGGGCGTCCATACCGGGACTTTCGGCGCCATGGTGGAGCGCTTCGACGGTTGGATCGGGGCTTTCGCCTATCTGTTATTTATTCTGCTGTATATGCCCTGTCTGTCGGCCACGGCGGCGACCTATCGGGAGACGGATTGGCGTTGGACGCTGTTCGTCGGCGGCTGGACCACCGGTCTGGCCTATCTGACGGCCACGGTTTTTTATCAGGCGGCGACCTTTGTCCAGCATCCCAGCGTTTCCCTGGCCTGGATCGGCGGACTGTTGGGTGTGTTGGTGCTGGCCATTTTGTCCATGGCCGGTTTGGGCAGCCGTTCCATTAGACCCGCAGAAGCCGCCGTCAGCGGCGCCTGACGGATGAAACTCAACGCCAACGTCGGGTTACGGTGCGCCCGTCAAGTCCTGCCATCTCCAGGCTTGGCGCAAGGCGCACCTAACCCGACCTACGAGGATTTTTTACTGGGCAGCCGTTCCATTAAACCCGCCGAGGCCGCCGTCAGCGGCGCCTGATAGTTATAGGAGCAAGCAAACATGCTTACAGAGATCAGAGAGTATTGCACCGGACGCGGGGTGGTTTCCCTGCATGATTTGAAAGTGCATTTTCGGGTGGAGGCCGATGTCATGCGGCGGATGCTGGAGCATTGGATTCGCAAGGGCAGGCTCCGCAAGTATATGCCTTGCGGCGGTTGTGGCAGTAGTTGCGGCGGTTGTAATGCGGAGTTAAGTGAATTCTACCAGTGGCTCGATCCAACAAGCGTTTGTCCCGACAGAGGTAAAGCCCACTGTAGCTGAGCCCTTATTGGGAAGCACAGTAAGCCAGCAAATCATAGGCAAAGGCGTTATCGTAAGCCTGCTCGAAGGATTTGAGCGGATGGCCGCCGGCGCAATCGCCCCTGTCGAAGCCGAAGTTGCCGCCGCGATGACCTGTTTCCAGTTTCAAATGGGCCGCCTGGTGGATTAACAGCCGCGCCCGTTGCGCCGCCGTGAGGAATTTGGGTTTGCCTTTAGCCGGCTTGTCCGCACCGGGCGGGGGTTCGCTGAAGAAGAATTCCGCCAGATAGACCGGCAAGGCATTGCCCCGGACAAAGGCATGGCCATCACCCTCTTTTTCGCGGCGGACCACGGCGTTATCGACCACCCGGAACGCATTCTGCTGCATGGCATTCAATTCCCCGAGAATCTGCCGGTACGCCTGCTGGAGCTGTAAGGCATCCATCGCCTTGTCGCTCTTGAAATGCTGCTTGAACAGCGCGACAGTACTTTTCTGGACCGGGGTCCAGCGTTTCGGGTCGCTGCTGGGCAGCAGGCAGTTGTATATTTCCGCCAGCCGGCTCGCCGTCCGACTGACCATCAGTCGGGCGTCCCGCAAGGTGGCGTCGATAACGCGCCATTCCCCCGGCTTGAGGGGGCGGCCTTCTTGTCTCTCTGGAAACATGCTTATCCTCCGCGCGCGGGTGGGTGGTTCGATCGTCGGCTGACAGCAGTCCCATGACCACCTGCCTTGGCTTTGTTATCCAAGCTATAGACCATTATTACACTCCGCCAACCATCCCATGTTGATTTTTTTACTACGCAGTTCGGGCAGATATGGTAGGGGCGGTTCACGAACCGCCCCTACTCCGTCGCTGCGCTATAATCAACTACTTTAAATGTCCAAGGAACAAGCCCGCATGAATACGACTGCCTTTCCGAGGCTGCCGGCCGGCTGTGACGAGGCCGGTCGTGGCCCGCTGGCCGGTCCCGTGGTCGCGGCGGCGGTCATTCTGAATCCCGCCAGACCCATTGTCGGGCTGGCCGATTCGAAACAGCTTTCCGCCAAACAGCGTGAAGCGCTCGCAGAGCTTATCAAAGAAAGAGCCATTGTCTGGGCTATCGGTGCGGCGACCGTCGCCGAGATCGATACTATTAATATTCTGCAAGCCACTCTCCTCGCCATGCGGCGGGCCATCCTGGCGCTCGCCACGCCGCCGGAAAAGGTGCTGGTGGACGGCAATTGTCTGCCCGCCAACCTGCCCTGTCCCGCCGAAGCGATTATCAGAGGCGATCAAAGCGTTCCCTGCATCAGCGCCGCCTCGATTCTGGCCAAGGTCCACCGGGATGCGTTGATGCTGGAGCTGGACGAACTTTATCCGGCTTATGGGTTCAAGGACCATAAAGGCTATGGCACCCGGCGGCATCTGGAGGCACTCGCCCGTTTTGGGGCGACGCTGGCGCATCGACGGAGTTTTGCGCCGGTGCGCAAGTGTCTTGCGAGAGGCGCCTAAACAGTCTCTCCCAGGCCATTGCTTAATATCGCGTGGCGCCGATACCGCTCAGGGTGCGTTACGACTGAGGCGCCGGCTCATCATATCTCGACACCTTTAAGCGCATACGGCAACGGCGCAAACTCCAGCTTCGCTCCCTGCTCACCGTCCACCATCACCGTACCGTTCCCGGCATAATCTATCACTACCACGGCCAGTATTTCATAGCCGCCATCCGGATGCCGACAGGCATCGACAATCGTACCGGCAGGCTGGCCACCATCCGCCTGGGGTGAAAACAGCATGTCGCCCGCCTTCGGCGGGATGGCACTATCGACATGGGCGCGATACATCCGTCGCTTGAGCTTGCCCAAATGCTGGGTGCGGGCGACGACTTCCTGGCCGGTATAACAGCCTTTGCGAAAACTGACGCCACCGAGCAGTTGGAGATTGACCATCTGCGGCACAAACGCCTCGGTCGTGGCCGGATAAATGTTGGGTATGCCCGCCAGAATATCCAGCAACCGCCAGGGTTCGGCGCCAGCGAAGGCGACGCGCGGCGCCAACTGTGTCCAGAGCCCCGTCATCGCTTCCGCCCCACCGTACAACTCGAAGCGGGGTGGCGTACCCGGCGCCCGGATCACGGTAAGATCAGTCTTCTGTATAACCGCGTCCACTTGGTCGGGCGCCATTCCCAAGGTCTCCTGTAACAGCGACACGGCACTGGGACCCACCAGACCCGACGGTATCGAGGTCTCACTGGCGTCTGTCAAAGTCACCCTGGCCCTTAACACAAACAGTCGCAACCGCTTGAGCACCGGTTCGACTTGTTCCAGCGGCAGGCGCAGATAATAGCTATCGCCGCGTCGGAACAGCCGGAAGCAGGCCAGCATCCGCCCCTGGGGATTGCACCACGCGCTCAACTGGCTCCGCTCCGGCGTTACCTGCCGCACGTCGCTGGTGAATTGCCCTTGCAAAAATATCGCCGCATCGGCGCCAGCGACTGCGATCAACCCCTGCCGGCAGGAAAGCTCGCAAAGGATGTCGCCGGTAAGTGCGGCGCGCAGTTCCCGTTCAGGCGGGTCGAACCGCACGCCTCCCTCTTCACCAGCCACGGCTCCTAACTGATCAAGAAAGCTCAGCCATTGTTCACTCATTGCCTCAACCTTTACCTTGCCATTGCGCTCTCGGGTACGCGCTAGCATAATGCCATGGCTGCAAGAATAATTTTGCAGCGAACGATTTCGATCTGGCATCGTCATTCAAACAGCTTATCACTGGAGGAACCAGTGACCCACGCTACCTTAGCGAGCCCTGCCATGAGTACGGAAGATAAACCCCTGGACACCCTGCCGGATGTGACGGATAACACGCCGTCGGCCGGCGATGACAGCCCCTCACCTCCGCCACCACGGACCAAGGAAATCGGCGGTCCCAAGGGGCCCGAACCGACCCGCTACGGCGATTGGGAGAAAGCCGGGCGGTGCATCGATTTCTGAAATACTCCATGCCCACCGTCCGGCCCTCTCTCCCGTCGCTGCGAATGCGCCTCCGGGCAGACGGGCAGACCAGTCATTTTTAAGTGAAGCTGTAAAAATGGTAAGATAAATTAAGTGCATCGCTGCTTCCCTCCCCCTACAAAAAACGCCCTTCTTACGACAGTGTGACGAGGTGAACAATGGCAACCAACACGCGGCCGCTTTCGCCGCATCTGCAAATCTATAAACCCCAACTTACGTCAGTCTTATCCATCCTCCACCGGGCGACCGGCGTCTTCCTGACCATCGGCGCCCTGCTGCTCGCCTACTGGCTGGTCGCCGCCGCCTCCGGTCCGGAAGCTTTTGAACATGCCCAGGGCATCATCGGCTCGATGCTGGGGCAACTGCTGCTATTCCTGTGGACTTTGGCCTTGTTCTACCATTTCTGCAACGGCATCCGTCACTTGTGCTGGGACGCCGGCTATGGCCTCGATATTGAATCCGTCTACCGGTCCGGCCGGCATGTGATCTGGGTTCCTGTCGTATTGACCCTGATCTGCTGGATTATTGCGACTTGAGGAGGGAAAGTCGATGAGTTTGCGTACACCGCTCGCCCGCGTTCGCGGCCTTGGTTCTGCCAAAGAAGGCGTCGCCCACTGGTGGGCGCAACGGGTCACCGCCGTGGCCCTGGTGCCTCTGACCTTATGGTTCGTGATTTCACTGCTGTTCATGACCCACGCTGACCATGAAACTCTGCAAGCGTGGATCGCGCAACCGATCGTCACCACGCTGCTGGTAGCTTTCCTGTTCAGCCTGTTCTACCACGCCATCCTGGGCATGCAGGTGGTGATCGAAGATTATGTTCACCAGGAAGGGACCAAATTCGTATCCCTGCTGGTGATGAAGTTTCTGCTCATCTTGTTGGGCGGTTCCGCCATTATCGCCGTGTTGCGCATCGCCTTCGGAGGCTGAGAGCTCGCATGTCTGACGCTTATAAGTTGACTGATCATTACTACGACGTCGTGGTCGTGGGCGCCGGCGGGGCCGGCCTGCGCGCCGCCTTCGGCATGGCCGCCAAGGGCCTGGCCACCGCCTGTATCACCAAAGTGTTCCCCACCCGCAGCCACACAGTTGCCGCTCAAGGCGGAATCTCCGCCGCTCTCGGCAATATGGGGCCGGACAAGTGGCAATGGCATATGTACGATACGGTCAAGGGTTCCGACTGGCTTGGTGACCAGGACGCCATCGAATACATGTGCCGCGAGGCCATACCCGCTATTATCGAGCTGGAACACTACGGTGTCCCCTTTTCCCGCACCGAGGAAGGCAAGATTTACCAGCGACCCTTCGGCGGCATGACCACCAACTTCGGCCAGGGCACGGCCCAGCGCACCTGCGCGGCCGCCGACCGTACCGGCCATGCTATGCTGCATACCCTGTATCAGCAATCCCTGAAGCATGACGCCCGCTTCTATATCGAATACTTCGCCATCGATCTGGTGATGGACGAAGACGGCGCCTGCCGCGGGGTCCTTGCCTGGGATTTGGCCGACGGCGCCTTGCACTGTTTCCATGCCCATACGACCGTGCTGGCCACCGGTGGTTACGGGCGGGCTTATTTCTCCTGCACCTCCGCCCATACCTGTACCGGCGACGGCAATGGCATGGCGTTGCGCGCCGGCCTGCCCTTGCAGGATATGGAATTCGTGCAGTTCCATCCCACCGGCATTTACGGCGCCGGCTGTCTGATCACCGAAGGCGTGCGCGGTGAAGGCGGCTACGTGACCAACTCCCTGGGCGAGCGCTTTATGGAACGCTATGCGCCCAACGCCAAGGATCTGGCCTCCCGCGACGTGGTCAGCCGCTCCATGACCCTGGAAATCCGTGAAGGCCGGGGCGTGGGTGACCACAAGGACCATATCTACCTGCATCTGGAGCATCTGGGACCGGAGGTTATCCATGAGCGGTTGCCCGGTATCGCCGAGTCCGCCAAGATCTTCGCCAACGTGGATGTCACCAAGGAACCGATTCCGGTGCTGCCCACCGTGCATTACAACATGGGCGGCATTCCCACCAACTATCGTGGCGAGGTGGTGACTCTGCAGGATGGCAACCCGGATCAGGTCGTGCCCGGTCTGATGGCCATCGGTGAGGCCGCCTGTGTGTCGGTGCACGGCGCCAATCGCCTGGGTTCCAATTCCCTGCTGGATCTGGTGGTGTTTGGCCGCTCCGCCGCCAACCGCTGCGCCGAACTAGTCAAACCCGGCCAGTCGCACAAACCCTGGCCGGCGCCGGCGGTGGATAAGATTCTCACCCGGCTCGATCGCCTGCGTTACGCCAACGGCGGAACGTCGACCGCCGAGCTACGGCTGAAGATGCAGCGTGACATGCAGAACAATGCCGCCGTATTCCGGATGGAAGAATCGCTGGCGGAAGGGGTCAAACAACTGGATGAAAACTTCCGTAACTTCGCCAATATCCGAGTCACCGATCACAGCCTGATCTGGAATACCGATCTGGCGGAAACCATGGAACTGGAGAATCTGCTGGGTTGCGCGGTGGCCACCGTCAACTCCGCCCTCAACCGCAAGGAAAGCCGGGGTGCGCATGCCCGTGAAGACTATCCCGATCGGGACGACGGAGACTGGATGAAGCATACCGTGTGCTGGCTGGACGAAACCGGCAAGGTGAGAATCGATTATCGCCCGGTGCATACCTATACCCTGACCGACGAGGTGGAGTACATTCCACCCAAGAAGCGCGTTTACTAAGAGGTCAAAACCTGATGGCTGAGTTCAAACTACCTGCGAATTCCAGGGTTGTCAGAGGCAAGACCTACTACAGCTCCGGGACTGCCAAGAACCTCAAGAATTTCCAAATTTACCGCTGGGATCCGGACAGCGGCGAGAACCCCCGGGTCGATACTTACCAGGTGGACGTAGGTAACTGTGGCCCGATGGTGCTGGATGCCCTGATCAAGATCAAAAACGAAATCGATCCGACCCTGACCTTCCGCCGTTCCTGCCGTGAAGGGATATGCGGCTCCTGCGCCATGAACATCGCCGGCACCAATACCCTGGCGTGTATCAAGGCTACCGAGGAGATCCAGGGCGATGTCCGGATCTATCCCTTGCCCCATATGCCGGTGATTAAGGATCTGGTGCCCGATCTGACGCATTTCTTTGCGCAGTACGCCTCCATCAAGCCCTGGCTGATGGCCCAGACCCCGCCGCCGCCGGACCGGGAACGGCTGCAATCCAAGGAAGATCGAGCCCAACTGGACGGTCTGTACGAATGCATCCTGTGCGCCTGCTGCTCCACCAGTTGTCCCAGCTACTGGTGGAACAGCGACCGCTATCTCGGTCCCGCCGTTCTGTTGCAGGCGTATCGCTGGATTGCCGACAGCCGGGACGAGTTCACGGGTGAGCGCCTGGATGATCTGGAAGATCCGTTCCGGCTGTACCGCTGTCATACCATCATGAATTGCGCGAAGACCTGCCCCAAGAGCCTGAATCCCGGCAAGGCCATTGCGGAAATCAAGAAGCTGATGATCGAGCGGCGTTAACTCGATCTCTACCGGGCCTCTCCCCACCCGGGGGGAGGCCCGAGCGGAGGGGCTTATGAGTGAACGGTCCAGAATACACTGGCGTTGCCGGCGTGGCATGAAAGAATTGGATGTGGCGCTGCTGGGCTATCTGGAGCGACACTATGACACCGCTCCGACTGAGGAGCGCCGCATTTTCGCCGACCTGCTGGAGTTGCAGGATCCTCAATTGCATGCTTATCTCATCGGCCGGGAGACGCCTCCGGACCCTGCTGTCGCTCAGGTCATCGATAAGATCCGTGCTGCCGCTCACGCTTGACCTGGCTCCCTCCCGTCGCCTTGTCGCCATCTTCGTCACCTTCCATTGCCTGGCCTGGACGAGCCTGATTTTCTCCAGTGTATCCCTCGCCATCCAACTACCGACGGGGGCTTGCATCGGCCTGTCCCTGCTGTTCAACTACGCCCGCTACGGCAACCCTCGCAGCCGTTGGTTCATCAATCGGATAAACTGCTCCCCCGACGGCCGATGGACTTTGCACACTGTCGCCGGTACTATAAAGCCCGTAGGGTTGGCGAGCAGTTATGTGCATTCCCAGGTCGTGATATTGACTTTTGCAACGGGTAAATTCAGCCGCTATCCGCTCGTCATATTACCGGATTCAGCCGACCGAAATACTGTCCGACGCTTGCGTGTATGTCTGCAAAATTTACCAGGTTCTCTTTAAATTTTGCGCCAATGCTCTTCCCCAGGACTGAGCCGGCAAATTTTTATGCCTGAAATATATTAAGCTGATCATTCATTAGCAAACCAGTGAGCGAGTGCCTGCCATGTTAGATCCAACAACTGAAAGAAGAGCGTTTGCCCGCATAGAGATTGATTCCACTGTCGAATACTTCCTGGAGAACAGGGACAGTCCCCTGCCAGGGATGCTCGATAATATGAGTGCAAGCGGTTTTTTGCTGTGGACTGAACAGACTATTCTGCTCGGTTCCAAAGTGTTTATTTCCATCAAGCCCGACAAGGAGGAAGAAGCGCCGATCGAGATCACGGCCACCGTGATTCGCATTAATGGTGAAAAAAGAGGGGCGAACCTCGGCTACGGCTGCCTGATTGAAGGCGCCGACGAGGACGCTTAAGAACAACATTCCTGGGTGATGGCCGTCAGCATCAGCGGGCCGGTGGCTATGGCGGTGGACGGTTTACCCATATAGGGTAGCAACAGCGGCCGTGCCTTGAGTTCGGTATCGAGCTCGGCCAAAAATACAAAGACACCGCCGAGCTTGCGATGCAAGAAGATAAATTCCTTGGGAGGCACTCGGAATGAAAAGGAAAGGCTTGCCTTGGAAGCAGCCAGCGCCACCCGCTGAGTCAGATCGGACGCCCCCCAGCGGTATTCACCTGCGGGGTTGAAAAACGGCGCCCCCGGCTCCGCTTGCGTGAATGGCTCTATAACCAAAAAACACATTTCCGCAAACCGCTCCAGCGCCGATTGAGGTACGTTGGCAGGCATGAAGTTCAGATCCATCGCTGCTTTCCATAACCGTTCCTTATCTTTCCAAAAGGCCGCTCTGACCAGTTCATAATAAGCGAAGCGAAAGGTATCGGAAAACCGCCGTACCGCACCGAAATCCAGCAGGACAAGCTGATCCTGTTCACCTGCCGGATCGGGACGAAGTCGATAATTGCCGAAGTGAGGATCCGTTTGCACCAGGTTCCAATCGAAGAACTCCCGCAGAAACAGTTCCAGCGCCGCCGCGCCGAGGCGATTACGCCGCGCCTGGCTGAACGTCCGGGCTTGGGGACCGTCCATGGTAAAGCCGGGTTCGTAAGAAGTCGTCAGGATCCGCTGGGTCGAGTACTCGGGAAATGTTTCCGGCACCCGGAAACGTTTATCCTCCTGTAAGAGTTGACGAAAGCGTTCGGTGGTTTGCAGTTCCTGCCGATAGTCGATTTCCCTTGCCAGCATCTGTCTGACTTCCGTCAGCATCTCGCTCAAGTTGAAGCCCGCCGGCAACACCTGGGCAAACAACAACAGTTTGCTCAGAGTATTTAGATCGCTATCGATGGATTCGGCAACGCCTGGGTATTGAATCTTGATACACAATTCCCGTCCATCCCGGCGGCGGCGGGCACGGTGTACCTGTCCCAACGAAGCCGCCGCCAGCGGACTGGGATCGACCTCCAACTCCGCCAGGCGCCGGCTATCCAATTCCTGTTCCAGCACGGGTTGCAAGGCCTCCCATTCCAGAGGCGGGCTGTTATCCTGCAGCGTGCGCAGCACCGCTACCACTTCCGGCGGCAGCAAGAACTGATCGCCGTACAGCGCCAGCATCTGCCCCACCTTCATCACGCTGCCTTTCAGCCTGCCGAGTTCCTGGGCCAATAGTTGCGCCTGTTCAGTCAGCATTTGCTGGCGCAGTTCCTGCCTGCGCTCGCCTGTCGCCAGCAGACTGCTCAGGGAATAGGAACCCAGGTTCACACCCGCTATCAAGCCCGCCCTGGCAAGGCTGATGCCGCGCGCCAGGGAACCGGACTTAATGGATTTAATCGCTTTGGGCTGACCTTCTTTAGGCATTTGACTGAACCGCCGGCTAATTTGGAAAACTCTAATATTTTGAATTAGAGTATGCCATCTAATACGATTCGGCAAAAAAAAGACCGGGTAGTAGGAGGGAACCCGGTCAATAACCACCAAAGGAGGAGTCGTGCAACAGATCAAAGAGGAGGAAAATCTGCGCACGATTCCTATTATAGACATTCAATTAGAGCAAACACACTAATTTTCCGGGTTTTGCTCATTTTGCACTTATTGGCTACCAACTTAAGGCGGGACAATCCGACCCTGGGAGCGCCGGCGTCCCCGCCGGCCTCAGGGCATTCGACACCAGTCAACAGCCGGCAAAATGCCGGCGCTACTAGGGAATCCCCGTAGGGGCGGTTCGCGAACCGCCCCTACCGGCTCAGCCTGTAAAGCGTCCCGACTTAAGTGGATACCCCACTTATTATTCTTAAGTTTTTGATTTTGTTATATTTTATTACATTTTTCTGGCAGTTGCGCCGTAACCAGTTGATTATAAAGGATAGTCAAAGTAGGCCATCCTACAATGATGCCTGCATTCCCAATTCAGGAGCAGCACAGCATTCCGGCCTCGCGAACACCTGACTGCAATCTTTAAAGCTCTTGAATTCCAGGGCGTTACCGCTCGGGTCCAGAATAAACAAAGTGGCCTGCTCGCCCACTTCACCCTGGAAACGAATATGGGGTTCGATGAAGAATCGGATACTGGCGGCTCGTAGCCTGTCAGCCAATTCATGCCAGCCATCCCAATCCAAAATTACGCCAAAGTGGCGAACCGGTACCGCATCGCCATCGACGGTGTTGGTCATCACCCGGACGGCCTCCCGGCTGATATGAGCAGACAACTGATGGCCAAAGAACTCGAAGTCGATCCAGGTAGCCGCTTCGCGTCCGACCCGGCAACCGAGCAAGCCGGAATAAAAGGCGCGGGTCTCCTCCAGATCTTTAACCGGGAAGGCGAGGTGAAACGGATAATTCATCGTCACGGGCGCAATACTCCGTTGGTTAAGGAAAGGACTGTACCAACCGGCATGCAGGTATCTGCAAGCCGGTCCAGGCCAGTCTCGACCAAAATAACTATATTATTGAACAATTAAGGAATTTTTTTAGTTGCTTCAGCGGGTTGATATATTATAATAAGACACAGTATATATTTTATACCGTACTCTGTCTGTTCAGTGTATATACAAACTATGGCTAAAAATAAGGAAGCTGACAAAGATGACAAAGCCAAGCTGATTGTCCGGATCGAAGCCGACTTGCGTGACGAGTTTATGGAGGCTTGCCGCGAACAGGATACCACCGCATCCCGTGAGATCCGGCGTTTCATCCATGACTTTTTGGGAAAAGGGGAAAAATCCGCCAAGGCTTCGTAACCAAATGAGGTTTAGCCTTTGTCGAGTATCGAGTCGATCCTTAGGTAACAGCCGCAACCACCAGAGTGTTAAAGGAGTAATACCATGTCAGAACACTTCGACAGTAATCTTCGGAACCAGACCAAACTGGCCATCGATAGAATGCACGCCTATTTCAGCGCCCGTCGCCGCGGGGCGCCACGCCTGGAGAGAGAGCGCCTGGAAAAAGAGTGGCTGGATGCGATTCGCCAGCTTCGGTACCCTGCGCGCTAACCATCATCCAGCCCCCCAGACCAAGGATG
Source organism: uncultured Pseudomonadota bacterium (assembly GCA_903844665.1). Taxonomy (GTDB): domain Bacteria; phylum Pseudomonadota; class Gammaproteobacteria; order Competibacterales; family Competibacteraceae; genus CAIMUS01. Next base: position 6,525 of record CAIMUS010000340.1, on the reverse strand, counting down.
GCCTGGGACCTTACCTTTTCAGGCCGACCCGCCTATGCTCACCGGATTGTCGTCTATGATGTGGCGCAGTTGTGCCGATTCGAACAGTAATGGGTGTAATCAGCCGAGCGCTGCGCGTGGTTCATCAAGATACGCCAGCCATTTCATGGTGCCTGTAGGAGCGAGCTTGCTCGCGAACATCGCCGGTTTACCGGCGACCCCTGCATTCGCGAGCAAGTTCGCTCCTACATGAGAACGGACGACTGGCCCCTGTCGCTAACCGCGTCGTCACCATCGTGAAAAAATCTTTATGACCTTTCTTGCTGGCGATTTCATCTATCCCGATCTGCTCTAATGCCTTAAACTCTCTCCAATCCACTTCCTCACTCACCCGCCGATCAATGATCCCCTGTACGGCTTCATAACCCAACCCCTCTTTAATACTCACATCCACCACCGTACTATTCACTAAATTCAGTAACAACCGTCATCCCATTGGCGCGATAACCCAGCGCGTAATGATTGGGCACTACGCCGATACGGCGGATCAGGCCAGCCTTAAGCATTTTTTCCATCCGCCCCATGATTTCCTCCGCTGTCACCCCCAGTTGTTCGGCCACCGTATGATAGGGGTGAAGGGTGAGCGGCAGACCCGCCTGGGTGGTGCGAATGATGGCGCGATCGACGGCGTCCAGGGTAAACGGGATCGCTGCGGTCATGCCTCGAATCTCAAACCGATGAAATATTCTCTTTCCTTGGGCATGTTGTAGACAGGATAACCGGTCAGCATCCCGATAGTCTCGATAGCGCGCTGGATGGCGGCGGGATTTTCCGCAGCCAGCACAAACCACAGGTTGAACGCATGCTCGCGCGCGTAGTTGTGAGCCACTTCCGGCAGGGCGTTGACGATGGCCGCCACCCGCTCGAAGTCCGCCGGTGGCGCCTGCAACGCCGCCAGGGTAAACGCCCCACCCCCTTTCTCGATCTGATAGAGCGGGCCGAAGCGGGTGAGAACACCGGCGGCAAGCAAGGCCTCGATACGCGCCAGCAGCACCTCCGCGCTGATGCCGAGCCGGGCGGCAGCTTCTGTAAAGGGTTCAGCGCAGATGGGAAAACCGCCTTGCAGACTATCGATAATCTTGCGATCCAACTCGTCCATCAGGCCGCCTTCCCAACGGGAACGTAGACCGCACCGTGTTGCTTGAAACGGCGGCGGCTGAACAGCACGGCGCACGGAAAGCCATCCAGACCACAGGCCGTGCAGAGATCCCCGATGCGTGCCAGTACCTCCATGCGGTCACAACCGTGAATCATGGCAAACAGATTGTAGGGCCAGTCGGGCCGACAGCGGGGACGGGGCGGTAACAGAGATTGACCCCGTCTGGGCGCCTAGCCGGCGCCCATACTCCGCCACGATCGCATCGGGCACATCCCATACTGTCATGGCATTGGCGGTAAAGCCCAGTTCGCGATGGCGGACGATAACGCCCAGGCGTCTGATAATACCGGCTTCCAACCAGTCCTTAAGGGTGGCGATAAGCTGCTGTTCACTGTCTCCTGTCCGTTCGGCAACCGCTGCATAGGGACGGGAAACCAAGGGCAGGCCGGTTTGCAGAACGGCCACGAGACGGCGTTCGTCATCATTCAGCCTGACCCGTACCAGGGACTTCTCCCTGGTAGAGCGGGTGGGCTCCGGTTTATGACCATGGCACAGGTCAAACCCCAGGTCGAGGTGATAGGACTCCAGCAGCGGCAGCACCAGCAAGGGATAAGCGGTTTGCCGACGGATCGCATCCAGCAGTCCATCCAGCCATTGACTGTTCGGGGCGGTCGCCACGAACCACAAGTTAAGGCGGTGTTCCCGCTCATAATTATGGTTGATTTCGGGAAACTGATTGATCCATGCCGCGGTGGTTTCCAGCCTGTCATCAGGCACTGCCAGCGCCGCCAGCGTGGAGACTCCGATGCTGTGAGGGCGAAAGGTGGGGCCCACTCCATGAACACATACTGTGGTGGCCAATAAGAACCGGCAATCGCATATTTGTCCTCGTATCCCTTGTACTTGGAGGTTTCTACGGAACGGGCTTCCAGACCGATCCGGATTTCCGCTACCGTGTCCGGCTTTTCCAACCACAAGTCGATGAGGTTGATCTTACCGTCACGGCCGATCACGTACAGATAACGGCCGGAAGCGGACATGCGGGAGATATGAACGGCGTAGCCGGTTGGAATGATGTTGATGATTTTCTTACTGTCACCGTCGATCAGAGCCACCTGACCGCTATCGCGTAACGTCACCGAGAGGATGTTATCGATATTATAGTTGTTCATCTTCTTGGTGGGGCGCTTTTCCGGCGGCACCAGTACCTTCCAGGTGGCCTCCATTTCCTTCATGCCATATTCCGGCGGCCTGGGTGGTTCCTGTTGGACGTAACGCGCCATCAGGTCCATTTCTTCTGGGGTCAGTTCCCCGGAAGTACCCCAGTTGGGCATCCCCGCCGGAGAACCGTAGTTAATGAATACCTTAGGTGATTTCTGGCAAAGGCTATACCGGAAAGTCGGGCATAAGTGGGCATGAATTCCCCTCCTTGGATAAGGAGGGGTGGCGCGCAGCGCCGGGGTGGTTCGATCTGGCGGACTTGACCCCCCCGCCCTTCGGGCGGCCCCCCCTTGGCAGGGGGGGAATAAAGACTGGACCCACAGGTATAATCTTTTCAGGAAATCACCTTAAGATAGTCAGTGCCTTTACCCACGGTAATGTCGGGGGTGAGCGGTTTTCCGGTTGCTCCCTTGCGCAGCACGCCATGGCAGCCGGCACAACGCTCGAAATAAATCTGTCTGCCGCGCTCGAACTCTGCCTCCTTCATAGCCGGGGCCCGGGGGTCGATATTGCGGTGCATCTCCTCCCCTGCCAGAGGTGAACCGCCGGCGGACTGGTATTTGATCTCCGCTTCACCGACTGGCTTCTTTGCCGGTGGCTTCTCTCCCTGAGCTGCCGGCTGTTCCTGTTGCGGCGTTTTCTGCTCCTGCGGGGGGAGCTTTCTGTTCCTGGGCCAGGGCGATGCCGACAGCCAGGGGAAGGGCGGCCAGCGTCATGGTTAACTGCTTCAGGCGGGTATGGGGCATGAGGACTCTCCTTGGGGATGTGGGTAAATCCCACTGTCCCCGTGTTTTCAGTGACCACGAAAAACACTCTCGCTCGCTTCTATCTTGTTGATTCGGAATTATAAAAATGGAAAAAAATAGTAGTGGATTAAAATACCCTGTAGCAGGGTATGATAGCCTTGATATAAATCAAGCCTGTCGGGGTTTACTACCCTTCAGGATGTTGTTTAGATGGCTACGGGGTGGTAGAACAGGGTTTCCGGGTCGCGGGTGAGGTGGAGGGATGCCATCGAGGCTGTCATGTAATTGTTGATATATTACTTAAAAAATAGTGGTATTGCGGAGGTGGGAATGAAAGAATGGGCAAAACAAAATTCTTGCTGTAAATTTTCCAGTGATGGAGACAAGCTGATACACTATTTTGTGTAGTAAGAGTAAAGATAACACTACATGTAGTGCTCACATGTTCTCATCACTGGAAAATTTACACTACCCAATAATTTGACTTTTCAAAACCCAGGTAAAGTCAGGGCAGGGACGCCGAATTGTCGTCCATGATGTGGAGCAGTTGTGCCGGTTCGAGCAGTAATTGTAAACGTTCACACCCCTCCCCCTAACCCCCTCCCACAAGGGGAGGGAGAATAGGTTAAGCTGCTGTTTTGCAAAAACTCCCTCCCCCCTTGTGGGGGAGGGTTGGGGTGGGGGGTCTGAACGGCTACCAGTAATTGTAGTTTTTATCAATTACCCGCAAGCCGCATCGAAGTCAGTATCTCATGAGTATAAAAGTCATCCCGTGTTCGCCAATCCAGCGGTCATGGTTGGTCGGTCTGTTGGTTACTGCTTTATTGACCCTCTGTGGCTCTGTTACCGCACAGGAAATACCGGTTGTCGCGGCGGCCGCCGACCTGCAATTTGCGCTTGCAGAAATAGCTCAGTCCTTCCGCCAGGAAACCGGTCAGGACCTCAGGCTTAGCTTTGGCTCTTCCGGCAATTTTGCCGCTCAGATCGAAAACGGCGCGCCGTTTCAGTTGTTCCTCTCGGCGGACGAGGAATACGTATCCCGGTTGAAAGCGCGCGGTCTTACCCTGGATGAGGGCGTGCTCTACGCCATCGGCCGTATCGTGCTGTTTATACCCAACGGTTCGGCGCTTAAGGCCGATGCCAGCTTGCGCGACCTGCGCGATTCCCTGGCCGATGGACGCCTGAAGAAATTCGCCATCGCCAATCCCGAGCATGCCCCCTATGGACGGGCGGCGCGGGCTGTGTTGCAACAGCAGGGTTTATGGGAAGCGATTCAGCCCTTCCTGGTGCTCGGTGAAAATGCCGCCCAGGCGGCGCAGTTCGCCACTTCAGGCTCGGTGCAGGGAGGGATGATCCCACTCTCGCTGGCGCAGGCGCCGGCGCTGACCCAACGGGGTCATTTCGCTCTCCTGCCGGCGGATTGGCATCCTCCCCTGCGGCAGCGCATGGTTCTGCTGCGTGGCGCGACCGAGCCGGCAAAAACCTTCTACGCTTACCTGCAAACCCCGGCGGCGCGGGCGGTATTCAGCCGTCATGGCTTTATTCCACCGGACGAACGCTGAGCCGAGATGGATTGGTCGGCGCTGAGTATCTCGCTGCAACTGGCTTTCTGGACGGTTGCCATTTGTTGCTACTGGGTCTGGTTGTCGGCAGGCGACTGGCGTATTCGCGCTGGCGGGGCAAGGTGCTGGTCGAGGCCTTGCTGGCCCTGCCGTTGCCCTGCAAACCGGTCCTTTGAAGACAGTGCTGGCCCGACCGGCGAACTCACAGGTGGCGCGACTGCTGGATATGCATAATATTTTCGAAGCGGTGATCGTCGAGCACCGCCCATTGTCCAATCTGACACAGATAGCCTGGTTGAACTATGTCCTGGAAACCCGTTATCAGCCGGTCGCCGCGGCAGGAGAAAAAGTAGATTGGGTAATATCACCCAGCAAGGTGATATTACACCGTGGCGATCGCCCGTCGCGGGGAGAACGGGAAAACGCCATCGCGGGCATCGTGCGGGAGGTTGTTACGTTGGGGGATTTTACCCAGGTATTGATCCAAGTGGGTGAATGGGTTGATCTTACGTTGTTAATGATTTTGTCGGCTCATGTGGCGCAGCGCAATGGACTGGCGGTGGGCAAAAGTATCCATCTTTCCCTGGTGGGGATGGCTATTCATCTGATGCCGTGCTATTGATGATGCTATTGCAGCCGGTTCCTTTTTCCAGAGGACTTTAGCGATGCCGAACTCTCCTTGGAATGCCATAGCCCGACGCCATGGTTAGCGTGACACCTGAGATAACGTTGCGGGGCACTCCGCTGAGTCCTGGAATCGCTCTGGGCAAAGCCTGCTTTTATTGGCAGGCGGCCCGCCACCCGGATAACGCTGTTGCCAGCACTGAAAACCAGACTACCCGCCTGCAAAACCTGGTCGCCCCTGAACTGCGCCTTGGCGGAGCGGAGCTTGCAGAGCGCAATCCGAATTCCTCTCCCGAACCCCGAATTCCGGCCTCTGGCAGGCATTACACCTCTCTCTAAGTAGTCGATTTATCAGCACGAACAAAATTCAGAACAAAAGCCGTGATACCGTCGAGGTCATTCAGCCTGAAAGCCGGCAGGTTAGGGCAACCGTATTGGGCGGTATCGAACCACGGTTCACTGGCGACGGCGATAACGGTCGGGTCGGTTGGAAAGCGCGGTGGCTTCTCCCCGCTAATTGCCCGCCAGACCTCCAGCTTGGGATAAGATCCGGTCTTCCAGCCTTCCAGCAATACTATATCCACCGGCTCCAACTGGGCCAGTAACTGCGGCGGAAGAACCCGTAGATCATCAGGAAAGCGTGTATCCAGGCGGGTGGCAGCGGCCATGCCGGCGGAGTATAGAGTCCACCATAGCGCCCGGCCAGATCCAACATCCACCAGGTCATGGTTAGCAAACTCTGAACCGCTCCGCCCAGGAACATCACCCGATGCGGAGCGGCGGTAAAGGTTTTCCAGAGCGTTAGCATAGGAGTCAGGAGTTATAACCTCACCAGCCGGGATGGTTGAAATATTTCCCATAATCTTCCAGTGCATGGACAACCTTGAGTGCGCCTGCCTGCGGGCTCGTCTGTTTGTCCTTACCTGTCATGACATCCGTACCTGCCATTATATCGGCCGGATAGCACAGGACGCACTTCTCCGACTTGCCGGTCTTCCAGTTGTAGTAAATCTTCTTGTAAGGACAGCCCGAGATGCACATCCGCCAGCCGCGACACTTGTCCTGATCGATCAGCACGATGCCATCCTCCTCGCGGGCTACCAACTTAAGGCGGGACAATCCGACCCTGGGAGCGCCGGCGTCCCCGCCGGCCTCAGGGCATTCGACGCCAGTCAACAGCCGGCAAAATGCCGGCGCTACTAGGGAATCCCCGTAGGGGCGGTTCGCGAACCGC
>CAIMUS010000339.1 GCA_903844665.1 uncultured Pseudomonadota bacterium | reverse complement strand
TTCCTACGATCGTGCCTTTGATACACGCTTCTTTCAGGCTGGCCTCACGGCTTCCCCCTTGCGTTTCTCTACGGTTGTCGTCACTCTCTCCGGCAACCTCGTTTCAGGTTGCAAGTCTTGGCCCATGCCGGGCACACTAGGAGCGGCGCCCCGCCGCGATCTTCCGCCGGCACTGCGGCATAATCCGGCCAATCGCGGCGAGGACGCCGCTCCTACAGCGTACCGGCTGGATGCGGAGAACGAATTCTCTCAATCCACGATCAACACGATCAGTTCCTTGGGACCATGCACGCCGAAGGTCAGGACCAGCTCGATATCCGCCGTCTTGGAAGGTCCCGAGATCAACAGGGCGTTGGTCGGCATCCCCTCCTGCCAGCGTTCGCTGTTCATGGCCTCGGCGAAGGTGTTGTAGATCGTATCCGCCTGCAATAGGGCGATATGCACGGCGGGCACCAAAGACAGCAGCCGTGGCTCCCTGGCGTCGGGCCAGAGAATCAACGCGCCGGTTTCCGCAATGCCGCCCCGGGTTGTGGTAATGCCGGCATCGATGGCAAATAACCTATCCTTGAACTGTTCGATCTCCTCGTTATAGGGGATCAGGGGCGGCAGATCGTTCTCCCAGGATGGTTCCAGCGCCGCGGCCAGCGGCGTGCCTGGACCGTACACCAGACCGTTCAGCGAGCGCTGGCGCAATAATTCTTTGAGTACATTCAGCCAGTCGTCGGCCTTGACCACATACACTTCCGTATGCATGTTTTCCATCAGCGTTTTCAAGCGGTCGATCCGTTCCTGCCGGCTGAGCGTCAGCGGCAACGGTGTGCCGGTTTCCGGCACCTTGAAACCACCTCGTTGCATGGCGGCATGCAGATTGGCAAAAACACGTTCCCGGGCGCTACTCATCGCTAAGCCCCCTCTCTTTGGCCAGTTGATGCAGGCTCTTTTTGGCGAACTTAGGCGCCGTCCGCACGCTGGTCCATCCCTTCAGCGGCCCCACCCTGGGCAGATGCACGCCGATCAGACCCAGCATGCGGGTACTCAGGGTATTGAAGGCGGGATGGGTATTCATCGCCGTCCAGCCTTTCCAGGCCAGATCCTCCGACACATTTTTCTTGTAGCCATGGCCTTCGACGGCGGTCGGCGAATCCTGGGTGTCGTAACTCTTGTTCCGCAACAGGCGCAGGATATCGGTCAGGGGAATCTTGACCGGACAGACCTCCGCGCAGGCGCCGCACAGGGTGGAGGCAAACGCCATCGTACCCGCGTTTTGCAAGCCTTCCAGTTGCGGGGTCAGAATCGAACCGATGGGACCGGGATAGACATAGCCATAGGCATGACCACCCAGACGGGTATAGACGGGACAATGATTCAGGCAGGCGCCACAGCGGATACACTGCAAGGTCTGCCGCAGTTCGGGATCGGCCAGGATGTTGGAGCGGCCGTTGTCCAGAATGACCAGATGGACTTCCCTGGGACCGTCCTTTTCCCCCGGCTTGCGGGGCGAGGTGATCATATTGAAATAGGTGGTAATCATCTGTCCGGTAGCCGAGCCGGTCAGCAGCCGCAACAGCGGCGGCACGTCTTCCAGCTTCTCCACCACCTTCTCCAATCCCATGATGGCGATATGCACCGGCGGCACGGTGGTGCACATCCGGCCGTTGCCCTCGTTTTCCACCAGACAGAGGGTGCCGGTCTCCGCCACGGCGAAATTCACCCCGCTGACGCCGATTTCACCGGCGAAGAATTTCTGCCGCAGCGTCTTGCGGGCAATGGCGTTCAGTTCCTCGATGACTTCGGTGTAGGGCGTGTCGGGAATTTTTTCATGAAACAGATGGGCGATCTGATCCCTGTTCTTATGAATCGCCGGCACGATGATGTGCGACGGGGTTTCATGATCCAATTGAATGATGTACTCGCCCAGATCGGTTTCCAGCACCTCGACGCCCTGCTCCTCCAGAAAATGATTCAGGTGCGTCTCCTCCGACACCATCGACTTGCCCTTGATCACGCGGCTGGCCTGATGGCGACGGATGATGTCCAGAAAGACCTGGTTGGCCTCCGCCTTGGTTTCCGCCCAGTGCACCTGGATGCCATTTTCGGTGCATTTCTTCTCCAGCTTTTCCAGCAATTCCGGCAGCTTGCTCAGCGAACGTCGGCGAATGGCGTTGCCGACGGAACGCAGCCGCTCGAGCGCCTCCTTGTCGGCAAACACGGCCTTGCGCTTGAGGCGCAGGCTGTCCATCGCTTTGGTGAGGTTACGCCGCAACTGCTTATCGTTCAGCGCCTTGGCGAAGTTGGCCCGGAAATCGACTAACGCTTGCTCAGTCATTGACGCGCTCCAGGATAAATTCAGCGATATGCTTGGCGGGAATGGGAATATTCTGATATTCCATCGCGCCGGAAATATTCAGCAGACAACCGCAATCGCCCGCCAGGAGGAGTTCGGCGCCGGTCTGGCGGACATCGGCGACCTTATCCCCGACCATCGCCGCGGAAATCTCCGGCAGCTTGATGGCAAAAGTGCCCCCGAAACCGCAACACTCATGCTCTTTCTGAAGCTCGATCAATTCCACATTGCGCAATTGGCGCACGAGCGCCTTGGAATGCTCGACGACGCCCATTTCGCGCAGCGCATGGCAGGAGGAATGCCAGGTCACCTTGATGGGTTTACCGCGATCCTCCAGGTGAATATCCAGGACTTTGACCAGAAATTCGGTCAGTTCATAGACCCGGTCGGCGAAGCGCCGGGCCTCCTCGGCTTCCGGTTCGCCGACGAACAGCTCAGGATAATGGTGTTTCAGCATTCCGGCGCAGGAACCCGAAGGCACGACGATGGGATAGTCCTTGGAAAAACACTTCAGTTGCTGGCGGGCGACCGCTCTGGCCTCCGCCGGAAAGCCGGAATTGAAAGCCGGTTGACCGCAACAGGACTGTCCCTGGGGAAAGATGACGTTGATGCCTTCCCGCTGCAGCAACTCGATTCCCGCCAGCCCGGCCTGGGGGTAGCAAAGATCGATAAGACAGGTGCCGAAAAAATAGGCTTTGTCAGGACGATCGGGCATTTTGTTTACCTGCATGGATGATGTTTGGTGGTTTTGCATCTTTGGATAGGAACTCGCGCACGAAAGCGTCGTGGGGTTGGGCGGTCAGGGCCGTAGGTTGGGGTGAGGAACGAACCCCAACATTTTTCGGTTGGGGGGTTAACGTTGAGGTTCCTTCGTCACCCCAACCTACGGGATCTACGGGCTCCAACCATTCCAAACCGGAGTCTTTGTACTCGGGAGAAGGTTTAAGCCTCACGCCCAATCCTCCAACTGCAACCCTGCCACGCGGGCGAATTCACGTGTATTGTGCGTCACCAGGATAAGCTGGTTCATCAGGGCTATGGCGGCGATCATCAGGTCATTGGGACCGATCGGCGTACCCAGTGTAGCCAGAGCGGCGCGAATGCGTCCATACGCGTCGGCGGCCGCATCGTCGAACGGCAAGCTCTTGAACTGCGGGAACAAGGTGGCCAGCAATCGTAGATTGTCTTCCCGCCGGAAGCTACGGTAAGCGCCATAGAACAATTCCGCCTTTACCACGGAACAGAAGACAATATCCGCTGGTTGGTAAGCGCGAAACCTGGCTTTCACCGGAGAGTCACCGGGATTCAAATAGGCAATCCAGGCATTGGTATCAGGTAGATAGATCATTCCAGGAGGTCTCTCTGTTCGTACTCACCCTGGGGTTCGCGTGTCAACGGTTCTCCCTGCCAGGTGCCGGCGGTTCGTTCAAAAAATCCCGGCGGCCAGCCCTGGGCCGGTTTCTTTTCGCCCGTAGGCGACATGATGGCAACCGGCTCGAACACCACCACCAGATCGACTTCCCGATCCGCCATCTCCGGCGGCAGAGTTAATATCACGGCGCCCTGTGCATCGACATGCGCCCGTAGTTGTAAGCTTCTCATAGTAAATCCTCCGATATGATTTGTTGCAACAGCCCCTCGGTTTCTCTTTCCAGAGTTAGCTGTCGATCCAGCCCGACTCGATTCCTCCTCCAGCAAACGTTCCAAATCCTCTTTCTTGGGCAATTCCAGTTGATAGCGGGACACGATAAAACGCTGTCCATTACGCACATCTCTAAAACCTGGATGAAGAGAGTAGGGGCAATCTTCCACCCATGCTTCATCCTCAACCAAGTCGCTCATAGCCAATGTCGCAGAATCAGCTCCTTGATATCCACTATATGATAACTTTCGGCCGCCAGGTCACGCCGGGTGGCGATCAACAAGGGCCCTTGATCGGCGGCAACCGGCTTGCGCCCATGAATTCCTTTCACCAACTCGGGTCGTAAAGGGATCACGTCCATGAGCATGCGGAAACCGAGTTTCTTCTGCAAGGGTATCCACTTAAGCCGGGACAGTTAGTAATTTCAATGGGTTAAATTTTACAGGCGCTCTTGGCTTTCGGGGCACGGGCAAGGGAGCAGCCATCCGCTCCACCATCCAGTCAAACAAGTCAGGAAACGACGTCTTAAAC
>CAIMUS010000338.1 GCA_903844665.1 uncultured Pseudomonadota bacterium | reverse complement strand
TCCGGACATTCGTTGCCGCTGGCGCCCTGGGAGCGCCGCACCCCAGTGCGGCATTGTAATGACGCCAGTGGCAAGTGGCGAGAGCCGCACTGGGGTGCGGCGCTCCCAGGGTCGGATTGTCCCGCCTTAAGTGGGTAGCCCTCTTTTATCCTTGCGTAGCAAACTCGCCCGGATGCTGGGTCGCACCGCCAGAGATCACCGGAGCGGCCGACTCGTTGCCGTCATCGAGTGCATCCTCAATCAGAGCGTTGGAAGTTCCCTTTGTGGCTATAAGAGACTATCGCCCCGAACTGTTGAGTGATGATTTGGCCGGGTTGGAAACCCTCTTCTGGGATAGGCGCCGGTGATGGAACTTCGGGGTCGGGTCGTCCTCATTACCGGTGCGTCCAGCGGGATCGGCGCCGCCACGGCCAAGGCCATCGCGCGCCGTGGCGGGCAGGTGCTCTTGCTGGCGCGTACCCAACCCGCCCTGGAGGCGGTCGCCGCCGAGATCACGGTCCACGGCGGCACAGCCCGCGTCTATCCGGTCGATCTGACGGATCTCACGATGGCTACCCAGGTTGCACGCCTGATCCAAACGGAGGTGGGAACGCCGGATATCCTCATCAACAACGCCGGCGCCGGGCGCTGGTTGTTCGTCGAGGAAACCCCACCGGCCGAGGCCGTGCAAATGATGGCGGCGCCCTATTTTGCCGCGTTCTTCATGACCCACGCCTTCCTGCCGGCGATGCGGCAACGCCGCCGTGGCCAGATTATCAATGTGACGTCCATCGCCTCCTATACCGTCTGGCCGGGGGCGACTGGCTATATTGCCGCCCGCTGGGCGTTACGGGGTTTCACGGAAGCCCTGCGCGCCGACCTGCACGGGAGCGGCATCGAGGTCACCCTCGTCACGGCGGGCAAGGTTCGCTCGCCGTATTGGGTCCATAATCCCGGCGCCGAGGAACGGATCCCCAGCCTGGCCCGGTGGTATCCTACCCTGACGCCGGAGCAGGTCGCCGCCGCCATCGTGCAGGGCATCGAACGCCCGCGGCAGGAAATCGTACTGCCCGCCGCGATGCGGTTCAGCCTGCTGCTCTATCGCCTCTGGCCGCAGCCGATTAGGTGGTTGCTGCGCCAAACCGGCTGGCGGCAGCGGTTATGACTCCCTCCGTCAGGCTGTTAATGAAGGATAGGTGCTCAACGTAGCCATGTGGCAGTACGTCTTCAAAGTCATGCTAACCGCACTCGTCGTCGTCGGCGTCTCCGAAGTCGCAAAACGTAGTTCGTTCTGGGCTGCAGCACTTGCCTCCTTGCCTCTGACGTCATTGCTCGCTTTCATCTGGCTCTATGTCGAAACTGGCGATGCGCAACGCGTCGGGTCGTTATCGCAAAGCGTTTTCTGGCTCGTCCTGCCGTCGCTCCCCCTCTTCTTGCTGCTGCCTGCATTGCTTCGCTCGGGTTGGAGCTTTTGGCCAAGTCTGAGCCTCGCCTGTGTCACTACGGCTGTCGCCTACTTTGCCATGGTATGGTTGTTGGGGAAGCTTGGCATCTTTTTGTAAACCAGTTGTAGGCCGGAATAAGCGGAGCTTGCGGAGCGTTTCCGGCGCTCCTGGGCATGCCGGAAACGGTCGCCGCTGGCGGCCTTATTCCGGCCTACGGTGATTTATCCTTGTGAGGCGCAGTTCTGATGCGCGGATATTATTTGCAATCGATATACTTCACCGGAACAAGTCGATGTCCTAGCATATCAACAGCAACTTGTGCTTGTTCGAGGATGACGTAGCCGAGCAATGGTTGATATTCTCCATCCTCAGCAGGTTCCATATCCATGAACGTTACCTCGTTGAAAATTTTCCGGAAACCTTCTATACGAATACCAACAGGTCCACATGCGACACCGCGAACTACCTCGTTGTTCGCCAGCACAAACTCGACGTTCTCTTCATTTAGGAATTTTCCAAGCCTGCTCTTCCAGGATGACGGCAGTACCAATGCACCTGCGCCTGTATCTACGAATGCACTGAATACTAATGATTTCTCGGCATCTGTAGGATTGGTCACTTCAACTTGGGCCACAATGCGTCCCATTCTTTTAATCCTCCGATTAACGGTATTGCGGATTTCTCTACGCCTAACGATTAGCATCAGCCGCGCGCATAACGCGTCGGCTGCATGCTTTTTTTAGAGCTATCGGAATAAATCGAGCCTGGCCCCTTTGTCTTTAAGGCTAAACGCATATCATCAACTATGCAAGCCGTAACCGTTCAGACCCCTCTCCCCGACCCTCCCCCACAAGGGGGGAGGGAGTTATTGCAAAGCAGCTACTTAGCGTATTCCCCCTCCCCTTGTGGGAGGGGGTTAGGGGGAGGGGAGTGAACGCTTACTGCAAGCCTGACCCCATCATGACCCCATCATCCAAGTTGGTAGCCCAACGCATTGGGGCCGTCCTCGGCCAGGCGCCGGGCGGCTTCGGTGGCGCTCAATCCAGTTTCGGGAAGTGGGTGATTCGTCGAGTCTTCATCCATGGTCGTGAAACGCCTGCTCGCTGGACAGGATCACCTCGATCTCCTCGACGATTTTTTCCTGGCGCAGCGCGTTGCGCTTGAGGGCGAGGCGCGCCAGGGTCTCGTCGAGGCGGTCGACGGCGTGTTCCATGTGCGCCAGGCGCTGGCGGTTCTCCGCCGTCAGGGACTCGTAAAGCAGGCCGGTGAGCGCCGCCAGGAGATACTGGTCGAGTAGTTCGGTGAAGAATTCCGGCGCGGCGAGTTGTAGGCGCGGCGGCTGCGCGAAGGGTGGCGCGGGCGGCGGATCGAAGGGCAGGAGGCGCTTCAGGGCCACTTCGCCTTCGGCCGTGTGGGCCAGGCTGAAGAGCGCCGCGCCGTTGCCGGCGAACTGCCGGCTGGCTGTGTGCAGAGCGTCCATCAGGCGATTCAGCGCGCCGGGCACGTCCTCGGTCACGGTCGCGCCGTCGAGCCGGGCGATCACGTCGGGGTGGGCTGCCAGCTTCGCGCCCAGGCGGCTTCCTACCACCAGCAGCGCGGGAGCGGGTTGCCAGGCGGGCGGCGCGTCGAGGGCGGCCAGCACGCGCTCGTTGAAATTGCCGCAGAAGCCGCGCTCGGAGCCGATCAGCAACAGAATCGCGGGTTGCGCCTCGGGGGCGCCCGCTACAGGAAAAAAACTCAGGAAATCGGCGGCCGCCGCCTCGATGTTGGCCAGCATCCGGCGCTGCTGCCCGATGAAGCGAGCGAGCTTGTGGGTCTCCACCAGCGACAGGCTCTTCATCGCGGTCATGATGCCGCTGATTTCCTGGAGCCGCGCGAAGCGTTGCGAGAGTTTGGCCTGGCCGCTCATGGCGCGGGTCCGAGCCAACCGTTCAGCCGGGCCAGCCACTCCTCCCGGGGCGCGTCCAGTGACAGCGGCTCGCGTTCCAGCCCGGCGAGAATCTGTTGCAGCGCGTCAGGCAAGGTAGTCGGCGCAAAACCATCGAGCCGCCCCGTGTTGAAGGCGATCATCCAGGCGAGTTGAAAGGTGGCGGGCAAGGGGTTCAGGCGTTCCTGCTTGAGGATTTCGCGCAGCAGCCGGCCGCGCCGGATCTTGGCCTCGGTGCCCGCCTCCAGCTTGGTGCCGAAACGGGTGAAGACTTCCAGTTCGAGGAATTGCAGATAGTCGAGCTTGATCCGACCCGCCTCTTCCCGGATGCGCGGGTGCTGCGCCTTGCCGCCGATGCGCGACACCGACAGCGGCACGTCCACCGCCGGCAGGACGCCGGCGGCGAACAGGCGGCGGTCGAGATAGATCTGGCCGTCGGTGATGGAGATGAGGTTGGTGGGGATGTAGGCGGCGATCTCGCCTTCCTCGGTTTCCACCAGGGGCAGCGCGGTGAGGCTGCCGCCGCCGTGCTCCGGCGAGAGCCGGGTGGAGCGTTCGAGCAGGCGCGCGTGCAGGTAGAAGATGTCGCCAGGATAAGCCTCGCGCCCCGGCGGGCGGTGCATCAGCAGGGACAACTCGCGGTAGGCGCGGGCATGGGTGGTGAGGTCGTCGTAGATCACCAGGGTGTCCTCGCCGCGGCGCATCCAGCCCTCGGCGATGGCGCAGCCGGCGAAGGGGGCGAGATACTTCATGCCCGGCGTGGCGGTGGCCTCTCCCACCACCACCGTGGTGTAGGCCATTGCCCCGTGGCGGCGCAGCAGGTCGATCACCATGGCCGCTTCGGAGCGCTTCTGCCCGATCATGGCGTACACGCACTTCACCCCCTGCCCGGCTTGCGCCACCACGGTATCCAGGGCCAGCGACGTCTTGCCGGTGCCGGAATCGCCGATGATGAGTTGGCGCTGGCCGCGGCCGATGGGAATCAGGGTGTCCACCACCTTGGCGCCGGTATAGAGCGGGCGGTTGACGAAGTCGCGCGCCACGATGGGCGGCGAGGCGCCCTCCAGGGAACCGTAGCCATCGGCCGCGAACGGCGGTAGGCCGTCCAGGGGCTTGCCCAGCGGGTCCACCACGCGCCCGAGCAGCCCGTCGCCGACGCCGATTTCGAGCCGCTCGCCGGTATGGGAAACCAGGGAGCCGGAAGCGATATTCGCCTCCGGGTCGAGCAGGATGACGCCCATGCGCTGCTGCTGCAGTTCGAACACCATGCCGCGGCTGCCGTCCCCGAAGCGCAGGATTTCCTCCGCCGCCGCCGAGGGCAGGCCATAGACCCAGGTGATGCCGTCGCCTACCGAGGCCACCCGCCCCTTCTCGCCCAGCCGCAGGCTGAAGTGGTAGTCCTCCACCCGCTGCGCCAGGCGGTCGAGCGGTCCGGCTTCAGCCACCATGGTCGAAGGTCTCGCTGAAGAAATTGAGTTCGTCGCGCAGGTTGGCCATCAGCACCCAGGAGCCGGCCATGACGCACACCCCCGCCTCGAGCAGGGCGTCCTCGCTGAATTCGGGCGCCAGCGTCCGGCCCGCCAGCTTTCCGAGAGACTGGGTGAAAGCGGCCTGGCGCGCCGCATCGAGCGGATAAGCGCTGACTACCTTGATGCTGCCGCCCGCTTCGCGTAGGGCGGCGCGCAGCGCCTCCAGTTTTTCCGCTGGCTGGTTGTCCAGATCGCTCAGGGCGAGGTCGGCCAGCTTCGCATCCAGCGCCGGGCCGGCGACTTTCTCCAGCAGGCGCGTGGCGAAGCGGGCGGCGATGCCGATCGCCCGCCGTTCCAGGGCGGCCTCGCGTTCGCTCCTTTCGCGTGCCTCCAGGGTTTCGCGGCGCTTGCGTTCCGTGGCCAGTTCCGCTTCCAGAGCGGCCAGGCGCAGCACCCGCCCGGCGGCGATCTCCTCGTCGAGCCGGGACTTGGCCGCCGCGCGCTCCTGGTCCACGTCCGCCAGCCGCTTCTGGTATTCGCTTTTCAGCCCTTCCGCCGCGCCCCGCACCGCCTCGGCGTCCGCAATCGTCTTCGCGGTCTCGGCCCGGCGCGCCTCGATCACCGCCAGCACCGGCCGGTAGAAAAAGCGCTTCAGCAGCCACACCAGAACCAGGAAGTTAATGCCTTCGAGGGCGAAGGTCGTCCAGTCGAATGCCATGGCGCGCCTACTTCAGCAGGTATTCGAGCAGCGGGTTGCGGAACAGCACAATGAGCACGATCACCAGCACGTAGATCGCCAGCGATTCGATCATCGCCAGACCGATGAACAGCGTGCGGGTGATCGACTTTTCGGCCTCGGGCTGGCGCGCCAGGGCGTCCAGCGCCTGGCTGACGGCGCGCCCCATGGCGAGCGCCGGAAAGATCACGCCGACGGCGATGGCGATGAGCGCGCCGCCGGTGGAAAACAGGGTGAACCAGGCTATCTTGTCCATCAGTCAGTCCTCTTCGAAAGTTCATGGGATTGCAGCGAGCCGGCCACATAGACCAGCGCCAGCATGCCGAAAATGTAGGCCTGCACCAGCGCTTCGACGATGTGCAGCATCAGGATCGGCACCGGCGCGAGGAAACCCGCCACCAGCAGCACCAGCAGCGCCGCCATCTCCAGGCTCATCATGTTGCCGAACAGGCGTACGGCCAAGGCCAGGGTGCGGGTGATCTCGCCCAGCAGGTGAAACGGCAGCAGGATTGGGTTGGGGTCGAGATAATGGCGCAGGTAAGCTCTGAGGCCGTCGATGCGGATGCCGAACCAATGCACCGAGACAAACACCAGCAAGGCTAACGCCACGGTCAACGACAGGTCGCCGGTGGGCGAGCGCAGACCCGGCGCCAGACCCATCAGGTTGGCTGCGGCGATAAACAGCCACAGGGTGCCGATGAAGGGCAGCAACTGCGCGGCGTGGCCGGGCGCGGCGTCCGCAATAGCCGACTGCAGGGCGAGCACGGCGCCTTCCAGCGCTGTTTGCAGGCTCGAGGGCGTTTGTACGCTCAAGTTGCGCGTGCCGAACCCGGCCAGCCCGGTCAGGACGGCCATCAGCAGCCAAGTGGTCAGCACCGTCGCGCCGATGTGAAGCGGTCCGAGGTGAAAGGCGAGGAGTTCGAGAAGTTCCGGCTTGCCCATCGCCTGGCCTCAATGCCTCTGAATGTAGAGATAAACGTTCATGCCGCCGACGATGACTCCGGTCACCAGCAGGCTCACCGTCCAGCGGTACGAGTAGCCCGCCAATTGGCTGTCGATCCAGTGGCCGAGATAGGCGCCGCCCACCACCGGCAGCACGAACAACAGCGCCAGGGTGCCCAGGAATACGGTCTGGGCCAGCAGGGTCGGCCGCTCTTTTTCCGCCTGCGTCATGCGCCGGGCCTGTTTCTCGATGTTCCGCCGCAGGCGTTCGTCGTTCTGCATGGCCGTCATTCCCTCCCGAGTTGCGCCAGGCGCTCGAGCATCTCCGCCTCCAGCCGGTGCAGCTTGCGCCGGGTTTGCTCCAGCGCTTGTTCTTCTTGCAGCAGTTCATGGCTCAGGGTCTGGGTAATGCGCTCAATGTCGGTGTCGCGCAGGTAGCGCCGGGTGGAAATGCGACATTCGTTGTCGACGAAATACAGCAGCCCGCCGGGGAAGCCCAGGTATTCCCGGCTGCCGTCCACCAAACGCAGCCGTGCGAGACCGAAGCTGAGCGCAGTCATGAAACGGTCGTGCCGCGCCAGCAGGCCGAAGCTGCCGCTTTTGTCCTCGCCCGTGAAGCTCGTTACCCCCTCGATGCACTCGGTGCGGTCGGCGGCGAAAAGATGGAGGGTGAAGGTTTTCATGATATGGGATCCGTCATGGCGCCGCGCATATAGCAGCGCTCCTCGGGCAGTTCGTCGTACTCGCCGCGCAGGAAGGCCTCGCAATCGGCGAGGGTCTGCGTGAGCGGCACCGATGCGCCGCGGGCTGCATTCTGCGCCGTCATGGCGTGAAAAGGCTGGGTAAGATAGCGCTGCAGCCGGCGGGCGCGCTGCACCACCCGCCGGTCGGCCTCGGAAAGCTCCTCGATTCCGAGCATGGTAAGGATGTCCTCCAACTCGCGGTAGCGCGCCAGGTGTTCGCGCACGTCGCGGGCCACGGCGTAATGGCGGTCGCCGAGAAACTGCCGGTCCATGAGATTGCTGCCCGAGGCCAGCGGGTCCACCGCCGGATAGATGCCCTTGGCCGCCTGGGCGCGGGACAGAATCACCCGCGTGTCGAGGTGGGCGAGGATGGCGCCGACCGCCGGGTCGGTCATGTCATCGGCGGGCACATAGACTGCCTGCACCGAGGTAATGTTGCCCAGCCGGCTGGAGACGATACGGTCCTCCAGTTCCGCCACTTCCGACGGCAGGGTGGGCTGGTAGCCGACGGTGGCGGGCATCCGCCCCAACAGCCCCGACACTTCGGAGCCGGCCTGCACAAAGCGGAACACGTTGTCCACCAGGAACAGCACCTCCTTGCCCAGGGTATCGCGTAGGTATTCGGCATAGGTGAGCGCGGCCAGCCCGACGCGAAAGCGCACCCCGGGCGACTCGTCCATCTGGCCGAACACCAGCACCGCGTTGGCCAGCGCGCCGTTGTCGCCCATCTCGCGCCACAACTCGTGGCCTTCACGGATGCGCTCGCCGACGCCGGCAAATACCGATACCCCACCGTGCAGAGCGGCGACTGCCTGCATGAACTCCATAATCAGCACTGTCTTGCCCACACCCGCGCCGCCGAACAACCCGGTCTTGCCACCGCGGATGAAGGGGCACAGCAGATCGATGATCTTGATCCCGGTCTCCAGGATGCCACTCGAAGGCAGGGTGTCGGAAAGCAGCGGCGGAGGCGAGAGTAGATTGCGAAACTCGTCCGGCGCCAGTGACGGCCCGCCGTCCAGAGGCTGGCCGAAGACATCCAGCAGCCGTCCCAGGCAGTCGACGGACACCGGCACCCGCAGCGGCGCGCCGCTGTCGAACACCGGCGCGCCGCGCTGGAGCGCCGCCGTGCGGCTCAGGGCGATGGTGCGAACCTGGTGTGGGTTGAGATGATGGAGCACCTCCAGCACCGCCCGCCTGCTGTCGATCGCCACCTCGAGCGCGCGGTGCAGCGGCGGCAGCGTCTCGCAGGCAACGTCCACCACTGGCCCGTGCACTTCGACGACGCGGCCAATGCGGGGCGCGGATGCTTGCACGGTGGCGTCAGCAGACCTGCCAGCCAGATCGCCCGGATTGGGAAGATTGCTCTCATTCATTGACGACCATCCTCTTTAATCCTGGCCACGTTTCTCAAGAGGTATGCAATTCGCCGTGCTCCCGGTTCGCCATCAGATACAGGCAGGGCATCGGGAACAGGGACATAAAGTTCTCCATCAGCAGACCGCCGATGGCGGCGATGGCCATTGGTTGCAGCATGTCGCCGCCTGCTTCCAGCGCCAGCGCCAGAGGAACCAGATGCCTTCGCGGGTGAGCCGCGCCGCCAGGACGGTGAGGCCCAGGGCGATGGCCAGCAGGACCGCCGAAACCACCAGGCTGTTGAGTTGCGCCGGCGCCACCGCCAGCAAGCTGCCCAGTTCCAGCATCAGGAATCGGAACCGAACTCCACCAGTCGGGGCAGGCCGGACACCGTGGTGGACGTCGGATCGGTTGCCCCCCGCAATGTCGATCCCGCCGCCAGCCAGCGATAAAGTCCGGCTCCCGTCAGCACCACCATTCGGATGGGATGATGCCTTCGTGACCGGGCCGGCCCAGCAGGAACCCGGCCAGCAGCACCCCGCCCAGCAACAGCGGCATAATCAACTTGGCGAAACCCCAGGTCTGGCTCAGCCATTCCTCCCCGTCGCCCGGTTGGCTGGCGGCGGCCAGGGTCAAGCCGATCAAGCCGGCGCTGAACCCGAGTTCGGGATGGTGCGGAAGCAGCCAGGCCAGGAGGGCGACCACCCCAGTGCGGCATTGTAATGACGCCAGTGGCAAGTGGCGAGAGCCGCACTGGGGTGCGGCGCTCCCAGGGGTGGTATTTGCGCGGCTACCCACCACCCTGCAATGTCTGGATAATCATTAGCGGAGCTATACTTGGCGATGCGTTCACTCCGGCAGACCGAACCGGTTTTAATCTGTCCGCCTCCCATCGCGACGGCGAAATCCGCCATGAACGTGTCTTCCGTTTCACCCGAACGGTGAGAGATCACGAAGCCCCAGCCTGCCTGGCGGCACAGGTCGATGGCCTCAATAGTTTCGGTGACAGTGCCGATTTGATTGAGCTTGATGAGGACGGCGTTACAGGTTTTTTCTGCAACCGCACGGGCAATGAACTGGGTATTGATGACCAGGATATCATCGCCGACGATCTGAATCCTGTCGCCGACCGGGCGCGTGGCGTGAACACGCCCTAAAACCAACCTTCAACTTTCTTACGATTGGGTACGCCACCGGCATGCATCACCCTGCCATCGATCACCACCCCGGGCGTCGCCATGATCCCGTAGCTCATGATGTCCGGCAGTGCTTCCACCTTCTCAATCTGGATGGCGACACCCGTGGCATTCGCAACTTCTTCGATCAGTTTGATCGTGTTCCGGCAGTTTGCACAGCCAGTACCCAGCACTTTGACGTTTTTCATGGTGAACCTCACAGAATCAAGTTGAAAAGATAACCGGTGATGATGATGGCAACGGTGACGATGCTAATGAACAGCGCGATCAACGGCGGCTTGAGCACACGGCGCAGCAGAATCGTCTCGGGCAGGCTCACTCCGACTATGGCCATCATGAACGCAAGCGCCGTACCGAGCGCCGCGCCCTTTTCCACCAGCGCGAGCAGGATCGGCGCCATCCCGGCCGCATTGGAATAGAGAGGTAACGCCACCAGCACTACCAGCGGTACCGACCACCACGGGGCGTCCTTGCCCATGTAAGCCGCCATGGCGTCGGTCGGCACATAGCCGTGGATCACCGCACCGATACCAATGCCGATAAGGACGTACAGCCAGACCTTTTGGACAATGTCCCTCACTGCCTCGCGGCCCCTGGCAATGCGCTCTTCCCAAGCCAGTTTCCCCGATTCGTCCTCACTACCTTGGAACTGCATCTGCCAGACGAAATCCTCCACCCATCTCTCCAACCCCAGCCGACCGATGCACAGGCCCGTGATGATCGCAATGGTCATGCCGGAGGTGACGTAGAGTACGGCCACCTTCCAGCCGAACATGCCATAGAGCAAAACCAGCGCCACCTCGTTGATGACCGGTGCGGCGATGAGAAAGGAAAAGGTGACACCTAACGGGATGCCGGTCTCGACGAAGCCGATGAAGAGCGGCACGGCGCTGCAAGAGCAAAACGGCGTGACGATCCCAAGCGCCGAGGCGAGTACGTTGCCGATACCGACGCGCTTGCCGCTCAACAATTGGCGCGCCCGCTCGGCGCTAAAAAAGGTGCGCAGCACCGTGATTGCGAAGATCATGCCCGCGAGCAGCAACAGAATCTTCGGTACATCGTAGAAAAAGAAGGCTACCGCTTCACCCGCATGGGAACCCCGCGCCAACCCGACTGCCTCGTAGGAAATCCATTCCGATAGCGGCTGGATGATGTTGTAAAGCAATAGCCATGCTATCGCGGCAAGGATGACGGCGCCCCACAGGCGACCGTTCGTGTGGGTGTGCAAAACTTCGGAAGTGGTATTCATGTCAAGAGCCTTTGGCTGACCCCGGTAATCAGGAGCGAACTCAATGCCGGTGGGTGTGACCTGCGGCCAGAGCTTGCAACCGCTCGACCCCGACCGGTTCTTCCGCGTGCAGCGGTAGGGCGTCCCAGGACTTGCTGTGGTAGCCCTCGGTCGAGAGGCCCTCGCGCGCCAGCAGGGCCAGCGAGCGCGGGTGGACTTGGCCGGTCGGCCGACTCCCGGCGCTCAGAGCCTTCCAGCCCGGCGGCGCCAGATGATTGAAGATGGCTTCGCCCAGGATCGAACGGCAGGAATTACCGGTACAGAGAAACAGGACGTTCATGATTCAACTTTTCGGTTGGGATTGAGGGGGTATCGGAGCAGCGCAGACAGGTGCGCCCGTCTTTTTCAAGGTGACGCCATTCGATTTCGAGAGTGGTCATGGAAGCCTCCACCGGAAAATTAGCGCAGTGATGCCGCCGCCGGAGCGTTCAGCCCCCGTTCGTACCAGGCGCGACTGCGATTGACGATGCCGGCCACCAGCAGCATCACCGGCACCTCGATCAGCACGCCGACCACGGTGGCCAGCGCCGCGCCGGAATTGAAGCCAAATAAAGCAATCGCCGCCGCCACCGCCAGCTCGAAGAAATTGCTTGCCCCGATCAGCGCCGACGGCCCCGCCACGCAATGCGGCGATTTCACCGTGCGGTTTAACCAGTAAGCCAGCCCGGCATTGAACAACACCTGGAACAGGATCGGAATCGCCAGCAGCAGGATCACCAGCGGCTGTGCCACGATCTGCTTGCCCTGGAAGCCGAACAGCAGCACCAGGGTGGTCAGCAGCGCCACCAGCGAGGTCGGGCCGAGGATGTCAAGCAGCCGCGCCAGCCCCGCCGTGCCCTGTTGCTTGAGGACGGCGCCGCGCACCCCTTGGGCGATGATCAGCGGAATGACAATGTACAGCACCACCGACAGGAACAGGGTGTCCCACGGCACCACGATCGAAGTCAGCCCCAGCAGCAGACCGACGATGGGGCCGTAGGCAAATACCATGATGATGTCGTTCAGCGCCACCTGGCTCAGGGTGAAGTGCGGCTCGCCCTTGGTCAGGTTGCTCCAGACGAACACCATCGCGGTGCAGGGCGCGGCGGCCAGCAGGATCAGCCCGGCGATGTAGGACTCGATCTGGTCGGCCGGCAGCAGCGGCGCGAACAGCCAACCGATGAACAGCCAGCCCAGCAGCGCCATCGAAAACGGCTTGACTCCCCAGTTGATCAGCAGGGTGACGCCGATGCCGCGCCAGTACTGACCGACCCCGCGCAGCGCGGCGAAGTCGATCTTGACCAGCATCGGGATGATCATCAGCCAGATCAGCACCGCCACCGGCAGGTTGACCTGGGCGACTTCCAACCCGCCGATGGTCTGGAACACTCCCGGCAGGAAATGGCCCAGCACGATGCCGGCCACGATGCACAGCGCCACCCACAGAGTCAGGTAGCGCTCGAACAGACCCAGTTGCGCGCCTTCCGCCTGCCGGGCCGTGACTTCACAGGCTGCGCTCATCCGTTGTTCTCCAGCAGGGTCTGGCCGATCTCATCCAGCGTGGTCTTCAGCTTGATTTTATCCAGCGATTTAATGGGCAGGTTAACGAAGACCCTGATGCGGTTTTCCAGTACCCGGAAGGCCTCCCGGAACGCCTGGATCTTCTCCATCTTGCTCCCCTCAACCGCCGCCGGATCGGCTACCCCCCAATGCGCCGTCATCGGCTGGCCGGGCCAGACCGGGCAGACTTCATTGGCGGCGTTATCGCAGACCGTGAACACGAAATCCAGTGTGGGCGCAGCCGGCACGGCAAACTCGTCCCACGCTTTGCTGCGCAACCCTGCAGTGGGGAAGTCATGCCGCTCCAGGATCTCCAGCGCCAGCGGATTGACTTTGCCGGTCGGATGACTGCCGGCGCTGTAGCCGCGAAACTTTCCCTGTCCCCACCGGTTGAGCAGGGCTTCCGCCAGGATGCTGCGGGCGGAGTTACCGGTGCACAAAAACAACACGTTATAAACTTTGTCGTTCATCATCATCGTCCCTTCGCCGTTTCCAAGCCATGATTCGTGGCTACCGCCGGGTCGGTCGCGGTGTGCATCCGGTCGTGTTCGCATAGCGCGGCGCCGTGTTTGGGATCGCCGGCACAGCAGTTCTCGGTGAGGTAGGCCAGCAGACTGTTCATCCGGGCAAAGCTGGCGGCGTAGATCAGGGAGCGGCTCTGGCGTTGGCGTTGCACCAGACCCGCGTGCTGGAGGGTTTTAAGGTGAAAAGACAGCGTCGCGGGCGGCAGCCCCAACGCTTCTGCAATCTGTCCGGCCGGCGCCCCCTCCGGTCCGAGTTGGACCAGATAACGAAAGATATCGAGGCGGGTCTCTTGGGCCAGCGCGGTTAAGGCGATAATGACGTCTGTCTTTTCCATAGTTCCATCTTAGTGGAAATATCAGATTGACGTCAAGCCTCTATCGGAGTTGTCTTCAGGTCGGTTCTTCCACGGGTAGTTTATGGTGGAGGACAGCCACTTGTAACTGGGCTGGGGCGTAGCTTTGTGACCCGCGCGCCTAACCCGACCTACAGTATCAGTCGAGCAGATTCACGCGCCGCGGCAGTCGTGCTACAGTTCGTTTACCTCATAACAAGTAAACGAACCCTGCCACATGGCGGGTGACTGTCAACCTGGAACCGGCTGAATCATGGCCCACGTCAAACAGATTTTCCTGTCCACCGTCACCAAGGAGTTCAAGCGCTACCGCGACGACTCGGCACATTTTTTTTGACGCCTTTCAAGCTAAAACGTCAGGTATCGCCACGCCTATGGTACAGCAGTTGAAGTTCCGTGCCCTTGCGATTTTAAAGTCGCAATTAAGGTGTCTTATTGCAGAGTTTGAGGACGGCCTAGCAAAGGTCGAGGCAGAGCTTGAGGCGGATCGCCAAGCTCTTGAGGACAACAGCAAATAGGCCGGACTAAAGCCGTCAGGTCGCTTCCGGTATTTCGCTCACCGTCATGTACCAAGCTTGTGGGGATTATCCGCATTGCGTATGCTGACAACAGATTCGTTTTTGCTTACCGATATTGGATCGAGCACCCATGGCCAAACACCAGCTTGTGATCGAACTGCCTGAAAACGCCTCCTTGCCAGAGCGTGTTCAGCAGAATCAGGCGCTGCTGCGCAACGCAATCGCCGTCACGCTTTACAAACTCGGTGAACTTTCCCTGGAGGAGGCGCGTAACCTGATGGGCCTGTCCCGGCGGGAATTCGAAGAGATTCTCCCTGAGTACTGGGTGACGATGATGGATGAACGGGACTTTGCCGCCGAACAGGATGCTGCCCGCAAACTCTCCGCCTGACGAGATCGTCAGTAATACGGGTCCACTCATTACGCTGGAGCGGCTGCCCGGTGGTTATGACCTCATGCGCCAGCTCTACCGGCGCATCCTGATCCCGTCCCAGGTGCTGGCTGAACTTGCTGCTGGCCTGCCGACCACCACCAATTACCTGGAATATCACCACATCCAGGATTTCATCACAATCGAGGTAGCGCCGGACCCTGCGCCGCGACTCGCCCGTCTGGACGAAGGTGAGCGGTATGCCATTGCGTTGGCATTGGCCTGTCGGCTTCCTCTCCTGATTGAAGACCGCCTGGGCCGTCAGTTTGCTGCCGAGGAGGGGTTGATCGTTTCCGGCATCGCCGGGCAGATTCTGACTGCGTATTATCGGGGACTTCTTACCGCTGCTGCGGCAAGAGAACAGTTGCAGCGTTTGTATGAGGTCCGGCGGATCAACCGCAGACTGTTGCAACAGCTTATTGAGTCACTTTAGCGCGTAGAGCGGAATAAGCCGCCAGGCCGTACTCCGCCGAATGGGATTCCGGCTTCACACCGGCCATGATCATTGTTTCGGCCAACTGGAGAACCTGGATTGCGCTTCGCAAGCTCCACTCCATTCAGCAAGTATATCAGGCACGGAAGTTGCCCGACATGCACCGTTACGAACTACCGGGCTATTTCCAACCAGTACGCTCCGCGTATTGGAAAACAGGAAGGTACGCAATGCGTACCTTACCGGACTGACAAGAGGGTAAACCGATGCCGACCAGGAAATCAGGACCCGACCAGGCGAAACTGGATCGGGTGGTGGCCCAAGCTCAGCGTGCCAAGGTTGCACGGGAGCAGGGCTATCGGGAGCAGGCGCTCAAGCTATTTCCGTGGATCTGTGGGCGGTGCCGCCGTGAGTTCGACTCCCGCACGGTGCGTGAACTCACGGTCCATCATAAAAACCACGACCACGACTATAATCCGCCCGACGGCAGCAACTGGGAACTGTTGTGCCTTTACTGTCACGACAACGAACACTCCCGTTATGGCGATGCCGCCGCTGCTGGCGATCCCTCGCCGCGAGGGTCCGGCGCCGCCACGGCCACCTATCAACCCTTTGCCCAACTCAAGGATCGGTTGAAAGGCCAGTCATAGCGCAGGGGGTACATCCCTTTTACCGTAACCGCTATCCCAGCGTTACGCTTGTCGACTACTGAGAGAATCCGAAGATCATGACCATGCCCATCACTCATGTCAATGCCAAAGGCAAGACCTATTACCTGCATCAAGGCGTCACCAAAACCGGTAAACCCAAGTATTATTTCTCGCCGAAAGACACCGGTACGCCGGCCACTGCCATTCCTGCTGGCTTTGAGATTTACGAGACTCCCAATGCGCAAGTTTTGTTACGAAAAATTCTGCCTAAACTCATTACGGATGAAGAACGGCAACTGGTTGAAGCGGGGATGAAACAGTATTCAGACGTACACTACTACAAGATCGACGTCAAAGGTAATGCCATTATCATCTATACCGCCGATCAGGACGCCGATGCGTTCTCAAACCTGTTGAAAGGCTTGAGTCCTGTTATCGGCGAAACCAAGATCGGAGAAATGTTCGCGTCTTTGGCGCACTATTCCCCCATGCTCCAATTTAATTTGGAAAATAGCGAGCGCAGGGTTTTCTCCGCACAACGCTATTGCTTTCGCGGCTCCATTGACGATTGGATTTACATCGGCCACGGTGAACTGGCGACGCTGGTCAAGACCTTTCTCAAGCATCTCGGCAAAGAGTCCTATTTTGAGCTCTTCTGATAACCCACTCTTCAGCGAATGGGCCATGATCATCGTTTCGGCCAGGAAGAACCTGGATTGCGCTTCGCAAGCTCCGCTCCATCCAGGCTACGCCGGCTAATGTAGTTTGTGCAAACCTGTGATTATGCTACGGCGTAGTTGGTATGTTGTCGCACTTCGGGAGAATGAAACCCCAGAACGATACGGTCTTTGGGTATTCCGGCAGCTACCAATTCGGCGGCAATCCCGTGTTCAGTACCGTCGCGTTGAATCCATACTTTGTCGTTGATAATATCAACGTGGATAAGGCAGCCGTGAATGCGTCTGACACCTTGCCAGCCTATAGACATAACCAGATAACGGTCGGCTTCACGGTCAAAAATAGTTTCGTTTTGAATCTCCCCATAGGCATACTGAAGCCGGATGTATTCTGTCAGCACGTTTTGGATAATCTGACGATGGGTGTCTAGGGTATCCATTTCACAATCTCCTCTGCTTGCGGGTCGAAAACGATAAGTCGTACCCGCTGGTTTTCCAATAGGATTCTGCTAATCAAAGCGGGATTGACCCCAAGCTGCTGAATAATCCGCAACACCTTGCAATGAGTGTTCAGATTCCCCAGGCTGTCGGAAGACCGGGCAAAGCCTCCATGGAGGCGTTGACGTGACAATACGGTATGCAGGATATCCCCGGCATAATGGATATCAAGTCCAAGCAGGGTGCAACTGAAAACACCGGCATAAAGCGTATCGATGTCAGGGTCGGAAACAGAACCTTCCGTGTATTTAAAACCCAGCGAGGGAAGTTGCAGACGCTCGATAAAGGCTGTGACTTCGTCAAGCCCGGTGAGGCTATCCAGTTCAGCCAGAATCCTGAGCGCCAGGTAGGTGTCTCTGAGATTGGGCGTGGCGCCGACCCCGCCCCGGCGGAGCAGGCCATGGACGAAGTCGGTTATCGCCCCTGCCTCCAAGCCACTGGCAAAGGTCTTTTGCAGGCGGATGATTCTCAGGCTGTCTTCCAGCCACTCGGATAGCAGCACGTTTCTGCCGGCTGGCGGCAGGCGTAGCTGCAACGCCGCCACCTTGTCCAGAAAGGTCTGGTTCAGCAGACCCAAGTCACCCAGCCGTTGCGCGGTGAAGGCATAGTAGTACAGGTAGCTGCTTTGCCGGCCGGCTGTTTGCATCGAGCGCAGGTACTCCACGACCCGGTCAAGGTTGGGAACCTGTCTTTGCAAGAGTCTGCAGGCGGCAACGGCATAATAGGTATCATGCAGGTTCGACTCTTCCAGGTCAGCGTAGCGGTAGTAACAGAAGCCGCCGTTGCGGCATTGCCGATTGGCTATATAGTCAGCCGCCTTGTTCAGTGCCTGTTCGAGGCGGCTCTGCGAAATAACCCTTGAACGCAGCATAGGTTGCTGGCCTGCTTAAGGTAAACCGCCGCTTCACCGACCAAACCGCGCCGCTTTACCCAGTTCCCGTTCGATCTCCAGCAAGCGGTTGTACTTGGCGACGCGTTCACTGCGGCAGACCGAACCGGTTTTAATCTGTCCGCCTCCCATCGCGACGGCGAAATCCGCCATGAACGTGTCTTCCGTTTCACCGGAACGATGGGAGATCACAAACCCCCAGCCCGCCTTGCGGCACAGGTCGATGGCTTCGATAGTTTCGGTAACGGTGCCGATTTGATTGAGCTTGATGAGGACGGCGTTGCAGGTTTTTTCTGTAATCGCGCGGGCGATGAACCTGGTATTGGTAACCAGGATGTCGTCGCCGACGATTTGAATTTTGTCGCCCAGCACGGCGGTGTGTTCACGGAAACCCTCCCAGTCGGATTCAGCCAGCCCATCTTCGATGGAGATGATGGGGTACTTGTTGATCCAAGCCTGGTACAAGGCCGTCATCTCCGCACTGGTCTTGTCGCCCTGGCCGCTGCGGGATAAGCAGTATTGGCCGTCTTCATAGAACGAACTCGCCGCTGGATCGAGCGCCAGTGCGATGTCTTTGCCCGGCTGGTAACCGGCCAACTGGATGGCTTGCACCAGCAGGTCGCAGGCTTCTTCATTACTCTTCAGTTGGGGGGCGAATCCACCCTCATCACCCACGCTGGTATGGTAGCCCCCCTGGTGGAGGATTTCTTTAAGACAGGCGAAGGTTTCCGCCGCCGCGCGCAAGGCTTCGGAGAACGTGGGAGCGCCAACCGGCATGATCATGAATTCCTGGAAATCCAGGCTGCTGTCGGCGTGTTTGCCGCCGTTGAGCACATTGATCATGGGCACCGGCAACCGCACCGCGCCTACGCCGCCCAGGTAAGCGTACAGCGGCAGCGCACATGCCTGTGCCGCCACGCGGGCGACCGCCTGGGAAACGCCGAGGATGGCATTGGCCCCCAGCTTGGCTTTATTGGGGGTTCCATCCAGTTCGATCATCAGTCGATCGATCTCCGCTTGCCGGCATGGGTCCATCCCTTTCAGCGCGGGGGCAAGAATCTGGTCGATGTTTGCCATCGCCTTCCGCATCCCCTTGCCGCCATAGCGGCTGGGGTCGCCGTCACGGAGTTCGACCGCCTCATAAGCGCCCGTGGAGGCGCCCGAAGGTACCGAGGCGGCAGCGGTCATCCCGTTATCCAGATGGACAAACACTCGCAGCGTCGGATTGCCACGCGAGTCGAGGATTTCGAGGGTATCGATGGAATCAATGCGAATGGTCATGTTATCTCTCCGCGTTAAGCCAGGTTTGATCAAATTTCAGAAGGTAAGCCAATTAGCCAGGGGGGCTGTTACAGGGTTCCTCCTCAAGCGTGGAAGTGGCGACAGGAATAACAGCCGGTGTCCGCATGACCCAGTAATGCAGCAGCAGGGCGGCCAGCAGGGCGCAGCCGGCCGCGATGCCGAACGCCAACGCGGGACCGGCTATCTGCCACAACCCGCCGAACAGCAGCGAGGCCGGCAACAGCATGATTCCCGCCGTCAGATTGAACCAGCCGTAAGCAGTGCCCAGCAGAGCTGTCGGCGCCAAATCCGCCACCAACGCTTTCTCCGCTCCCTCGGTGGCCGCCATAAACAGGCCATAGCCGGCGAACAGCGGCCACAGCAACCAGGCATGTCCGCCGTTCAGTCCCAGGAGCAAGTAGAACAGCCCGTAGACCACCCAGCCTGAAAGGATCAGCCGTTGTCTGCCCAAGCGGTCGGACAGGGCCGACAGCGGCGTGGAGAACAGCATCGCAGTGGTCGAGACCAGCGCCCATAGCAGGGGGACCTGGTAATCGGGCAATCCCAGTTCTTTGGCGCGCAGCAGCAGGAACATATTGGACGAGTTGCCCAGGGTGAACAGCGCCAGCACCAGCAGGTAACGCTTAAAAACGGGGGGAAAACCGTGCAGGTTCCACTGGAATGGAATCCGCTGCGGTTGTTGGGCAGAAGACGGTTCCCGGATGCAGGCGGCCAGCGCGATGGCCATTGCCCCAGGCACCGCCGTCCATAAGAAAATGTCGCGTAACGGCATTTCGAGAGCCAGCAAGCCGGTGGCCAGCAGCGGGCCGATCACCGCGCCGGCGTTATCCATCGCCCGGTGCAACCCGAAGGCCAGCCCCCGTTGCGTGGGTTCTACCGACTGTGCCAGCAGTGCATCGCGCGGCGAGGTGCGCAATCCCTTGCCGGCCCGGTCGGCGAAGCGCAGCACCAGCACCACCGGCCAGGAAGAAGCGAACGCCAGCAGCGGCCGGGCCAGCGCGGCCAGACTGTAACCGCCGACCACCCAGCGCTTGGTGGAAGCGGTTCGGTCGGCCAGCACCCCGGAGAACAGCTTCAACAGGCTGCTCGTCGCTTCGGCGATGCCTTCGATGATCCCCAGCGTTTTAGGACCGGCCATGAGCACGGACGCCAGGTAGAGTGGCACCAGCGGATACAGCAGTTCGCTGGCCGAGTCGTTAAACAGGCTGACCAGACCCAGCAGCCAGACGGTAGCAGGCAGGCCCAGGATGGCTTTAAACAAGTCAGTTGCTCCGCGGCCTAGCGAATGACCATCACTGCGCAGTGCGCATAACTGATCACCCGTTTGGTGACCGATCCCAACAGCCAGCGTTGCAGGAAAGTCTTGCCGCGATGCCCCATCACGATCAGGTCGATATCTTCCTGCTCGGCGCGATAGATGATCTGCTCCGCCGGATGTCCCACCACGACTTCGCAGCGTGGCTCCAGACCCGCGATGGCGGCCTGTGCTTTCAGGCTGACGAACAACTGGTCGTAATGCTCCTGGGCGTTTTCCAGAACCGCTTCGGTCTCGACGTCCTCGGCAAACTCCGGCGGGCTGGCGACGGCCAGCACCAGCAACTCAGCGCCGTATTTCCCGGCGAGATCCAGGGCGTAAAGATAGGCTTTGCCGGCGGATTCAAAACCGTCGTGCGCAATCAGAATTTTTTTGATCTCGACCATCACGATATCCTCAGGGCTGGAGGGTGGACGACGGGTTTGCAAGCGCTTCTCGGGAAACCGGTGGCGCCGCCGTTGCAGCGGGTTTACGTAACAGATGGTGCGGCAGGAAAAAAGCGTTGGCGATCAGGGTGGGGATGACGGCGCTGCCGATCACGGCCGCCACCAGGAAAGAATACTGAGTCCGATCGATAAGGCCGTGCGACAGCCCGAACAACGCGGAGATGCTGCCGAAGGTCAGACCGGTGGACATCAACAGCGTGGTGTACATGGCTTCCTGATGGGGAGAGCGGTAGAGTTTGGTGACCGGATAGACGCCGGCAAACTTGGTCACCATCTTGGCCGCGAACAGGATAAAAAAGGCTGCTGGGGCGGCGATCAGCGCCGGCAGCGAGACAAAAGAGCCGGCACGAATAAAGTAAAACGGAGTCAATAACCCGAAGGTCAGCGTCCGCAGGCGGCGGATCAGCACATGGTCCTTGCCCACGGTGCCCGCCAGCACCATGCCGACCACATAAGCCGGCAGCACGGCTTCGCTGTCCGCCCAGGTGGCCAGCGCGCCCAGCCCGAACAGGCATAACAACAGGAACTTGGCTTCCAGTTCCGAGGGCCGGTCGCCAAACCGCTTGAAAAAGCGCGGCGTGAGCCAGGGCAGGACAGTAAAGGCGACCAGACTGGCCATCACGAAAATCACCGTCTTGTAGGTAAACGGCGCAAACATCAAGCCCAGCGCCAGCACCGTACCCAGATCGGTGATAAAACAGGCGGCCAGCACGGTTTTGCCATAATTGGTGGTATTAAAGCCGAACTCCAGCATCACCGCGTACACCACCGCCACGGAGGTGGTGGACAGCGCAATGCCGGCCAGCCAACTGGCTTCCTTACTCCAGTCGAGCAAGAACCAGGCGGCCGCCGTACAGCCTAAGAAGGGCGCCAGAAAGCTGATCAGTCCGACCGTCGTAGCCTCTTTCCATTTCGCCTTGAAGATCACCGGGTCCAACTCGGCGCCGGCCAGGAAGGTCAGCAGAATGGCGCCCGTGCCCGACAGGAATTTGATCCAGGGTTCCTGCGTTCCCAGCACCGCCGCACCTACCAAGGCGCCGATCAGCAGTTGGGCCACGGTGCCGACGACAATCTCGGACAGCGCCGTCGCGATTCTGAGCCAGATTGAAAGCAGGGTGGCTATCAACGCCAAGCCAAGCCAGAGCGCCGCCAGGGCATAGATGTCTGTCATTGTCGATCCTCTTGGGTAACCAATCTGTCAATGCGGAGAATCGCGTTCATTCATTTTCCCGAAGCAGACGGGCGGTTTCCAGCATGGCCGCCGGTTCCCGCAGTTGCGTCAGTTCGGGAGGCATTTCCTGGAACTTTTCGAGCGCGTTGAAAAATCGATCGAGCGGGTCGCTGCTGTGCGTCGGCACCAGAAACAGATGGGTATGGGGAATCCGCCGGCCACGGGCGTAGAGGGTTACCATATCGGGTTGGAAAACCGTCATCATCCGCCTGGCGACTATCCGGGCGGCGTTGAACAGACTGGTGGTCTCGGTTTCGGTCAGTTCGTGCCACCAGGGCACGTGCCGTTTGGGAATCACCAGACAGTGACCCTGGCTCAAGGGATTGATGTCCAAAATCGCATAGGACAGGTCATCCTCGAAAATGCGCTGTGCTGGCGCTCGATCCGCCGCAATGGCGCAGAAAATACACTCGGGTTCCATGCTTCACCTCCTGCGGTGGTCAGCGTTACTTAGGCTTACTTCCCATCGAGCAGGCCGTATTCAACCGGCATCTTCAGATAAAACGCCTGGATTTTTTCCTGTTTCACCAGGTTTAACAGGCTTTCCGCTTCCGCATCGCTGACCACGAACTCCACTTCAATCGGCATATCGCCGGCCAACTCGAAAAAATGCTGCTCATGCATGACGCCGTGGCGGCCAAAACCGGCGATGCTGCGCAGCGCCGTCCCGCCATGAATGCCCAGCTTTCTGGCACGCTCCAACAACCATTCGTAGAGCAGAATACCATGGTGTCTGCGGTGTTCCTGGACATAGAATTTCAGGAAGGTCCCGGTCATGATGCACTCCTCGTGGTCAGTAACTGGATGGTAACAACTCCGGCCAGCGTCATACCGATCGAGCCGAGCACATGGCTCAGGATGATCGTCAGCGTCCACAGGTATTGCTCACGCAACAGCAGGGTGACGGTTTCCGCTGAGAAGGTGGAGAAGGTGGTCAGTCCGCCCAGGAAGCCGGTGGTGATCGCCAGCCGGAGTTCAGGCGGCAGCGCGGTGTTCTGGATGAGGACCTGGAGGGTAATCCCCATCAGATAGCCTCCCAGGAGGTTGGCGGCCAGGGTGCCGAGCGGCAGGGTCGGAAACAGGGGATTCAACACCATGCCCAACCCCCAGCGCAGCCAGGCGCCCGACGCCGCGCCGATGCCGATAGCCAGAAACGCAGAGAAACCCATATCACCCCGTGTGGTTTGAAGGCGTTGCGCGCTTCGGGATGAAGGCGAGGAGCAGGAGCGCTAAGGAGGAGTGAGACAGAGAAATGCCTGCAGCTTCCTTCTCCCGAAGAAAATCTGTAGGCATCATCAGCCGGTGCGGCGGTTAATGGAGAATGCCATCTCCTTAAGTCATTAACATACCGGAAAATACCGGCAGTGGCAACCTTGCCTGGCGGATTGGGTGCAATTAAAAGTGGGAGGCGCCGGCTTGTCCCCTGGGAGCGCCGGCGTCCTCGCCGGCCAACAGACGGCAAGGCCAGTGGACGCCACCTCGCTGTCGGGTTACGGCGTGCCAGCAAGTTCATGCTATCTCCCTCAGCGGGCACAAATACGGACACAACGGCGATAACTTCTCAATCCCATTCTATTAATGTATGCTCATTTTAGAACATACTTCTATTCGCAGGAGCTACGGTCACGATGATGGTACAGAATGGGTATCGACTATGAGCATGATCTCCCAGTATCTGGCCATCCTGCGGGATAAGGGCATTCTGGCCTCCCGCAAGGATGCCAATCGAGTCTATTATCGGGTGGGCGATGCCCGTACGTTGCGCCTGATCGGGCTGATGCGGGAGGTTTTTTGCGCGCGTCAGCCATCCCATTCCTCGCCAACCTGAGAGGACATCATGACGGAATTTTTCGAGTTCGCCGCGACCAACTGGTATCTGTTCGTCGCGCTTATCGTAGTACTGGGCTGGCTGATCGGCAATGAAGTCTGGCGTAAGCTGCGGGGCGTGACCAGCGTCACGCCCATGCAGGCGCTGCTGTCGATCAATCAGCAGGATGGCGTGGTGTTGGATATCCGCGATGGCGGCGGCTACAAGTCGGGCCATATCCCCCGGGCCCTGCATATACCGGCTGCCGACGTGCAGAAGCGGCTGCAGGAACTGCAAAAACACCAGGATAGACCCATCATCGTCTGCTGCGATTCCGGAGCCAGCGCCGAAGGGGTATGCGCCCTGCTCAAGAAGCAGGGTTTCACTGCGGCGCATGCCTTGAACGGCGGCCTGGCCGCCTGGAAGGACGCCAATTTGCCGCTGACCAGAAAGTGAGCGCGCCATGCCGAACATCATCATGTACGCCTCCGCCCTTTGCCCCTATTGCCGGAATGCGCGCGCCCTGTTGGACCGGAAAGGGGTCAGCTATACCGTGCTGGACGTGGACCGGGACCCGCAACTGTGGCGGGAGATGGAGGAGTGCAGCGGCAGAAACACGGTGCCGCAGATCTTTATCGATACGGTTCACATCGGCGGTTACGATGATCTTGCCGCACTGGACCGGAGCGGCCGGTTGGATCCGCTGCTGGGCACGGGTTGACGCCTGCGCCTCGAAAACCTTTGCATCCTGACCGCCATCCAGGTATAACCCCGGTTCCGGCAACTGCAACGAGAATCCGTTATGAGCGACGAAAGACCCGCCCAGCAATTGGAAATCCTGAAAATCTATCTGAAAGACGCTTCTCTGGAATGTCCCAGCGCCCCGTCGATCTTCAACGACCAGGGACAGCCGCAGATCAATGTACAACTGGGCAGCAATACCACCGCCGTGGCGGAAAACCTGCACGAAGTGGTAT
This sequence comes from uncultured Pseudomonadota bacterium, assembly GCA_903844665.1. Taxonomy (GTDB): domain Bacteria; phylum Pseudomonadota; class Gammaproteobacteria; order Competibacterales; family Competibacteraceae; genus CAIMUS01. The sequence continues at coordinate 28,542 of CAIMUS010000338.1, read as the reverse complement.
TGACGCTGACGGTAACCGCCAAGATCGATGACAAGACCGCCTATCTGGTGGAGATTCAACAGGCCGGGCTGTTCGCCATCCAGGGCCTGAGCGATGAGCAGTTACAACATGTCCTGGGCGCGTTTTGCCCCAATACCCTGTTTCCCTTCGCCCGCGAGGCGCTGGCCGCGCTGATCGGCAAAGCGGGGTTCCCACCCTTGCTGTTGAACCCGGTCAACTTCGAAGCCATCTATCTGCAGCGGCTGCAACAGGAGCAGCAGACGATTACGCAGCACTGACCCGTATGACCGCAGGCGGCTCGCTGGCCGTATTGGGCGCCGGCTCCTGGGGCACGGCGCTGGCTCTGTTGCTGGCTCGCAACGGACAGGCGGTCCGGCTGTGGGGCCGCGATCCCGCCAAGCTGGAACAACTGCGACAGGAGCGGGAAAACCGCTGCTATCTGCCGGGTATTCCCCTGCCGCCTGGACTGATCCTGCAGCCGGATTTGGCGACAGCGGTACAGGATGTCCCAGTGGTCGTCGTCGCGGCGCCGAGCGCCGCCTATGGCGCGATGCTGCTTCAGTTTAAGTTCTGCCTGGCGCCGGCAACCGGCATCGCCTGCGCGACCAAGGGACTGGAACACGGTAGCGGCCGTTTTCTGCACGAAGTGACGCAGGAGATACTGGGCGCCGCCCATCCCCTGGCGATCATCGCCGGTCCCAGCTTTGCACGGGAGGTCGCCCTGGGCCTGCCCACGGCGCTGACGGTGGCCTCACAGGATGCCGCCTTCGCCCGCCGGGTGGCGGCGCTGCTGCACGGTTCCGGGGTGCGGGCCTATAGCAGCGAGGATGTGATCGGGGTGGAACTGGGAGGCGCCGTCAAAAATGTCCTGGCCATCGCCGCCGGGATTGCCGACGGTCTGGGTTTCGGCGCCAATGCCCGCGCCGCCCTGATCACCCGCGGTCTGGCGGAACTGGTCCGGCTGGGGGAAGCGGTCGGCGGCCGGCGGGAGACGTTTATGGGTCTGGCCGGCGTCGGCGATCTGGTGCTGACCTGCACCGACGATCAATCCCGCAACCGCCGTTTCGGTCTGGCCATCGGTCGCGGCCAGACGGCGGCGGCGGCTTGCGCCGCCATCGGGCAGGTGGTGGAAGGGGTGGCGACCACGGCGGAAATCATGCGCCTGGCGCGCCGCCTGGAGGTGGAAATGCCGATTACCGAACAGGTGGACAAGGTGCTCCACCAGGGCGAGGACCCGCGCCGGGCGGTGGAAATTCTGCTGGCCCGGGATCCGAAACCGGAGCGTTTCTGACCCCTGTCCGGATTCCGGGCGGCGTGAGGGCTGACTCCAGCCTAGAAATGGGTGCCTATCGCAAACATGACTACCACGGGATCGATATTCACATTCGATTTGCTGGTAACGTCGCCGACTTTGGCTTTTGCCTGCGTTTTGATGTCCATGTACCAGCTGGAAACGTTGATGAACCAATCCTTGTTGAGGTCCACATCGACGCCCAGTTCGCCGGCGTAGCCCCAGGAATTGGACAGGTCAAGACTGTTTACGGGAGCGTTGCCATTGGTGTCGAAGAAGATCGTGTAGTTAAGGCCGGCTCCGATATAGGGCCTGATGTGTTCCTTGGGAAGGAAATAGTATTGCACCAGCAGGGTCGGCGGCAGCTGTTTGGTGTCGCCGATTTTACCGAGGCCACTGATGGCGCCGTCACCTGTGATTTTGTGCTTAAAGGGATAGGCGGCCACCAGTTCGATACCGATATTTTCGGTCGCCATATAGGCCAGGGTAAGGCCGGCCGACCAGGCATTACCTACGCTTGGCTTGGCATCGGGAAGACCCAGGTTGTTCAAGTCGGTGGCGCGGTCATTCGGGAATACTCCCGCCGGACCCACGCGCACCAGGACTTCACCCGCATCCAGCGCCCAACCGGTGGTCGCCAGCAGCGTCGCACCCATGCCAAGAAGCGTAGCAGTGATTTTCTTCATAATCATAGCCCCCTGTTACTGTATTAAATGTACGAAATGCAACAATATGCTAACTTTATCGATACAACCGCTTTTTGATCCAGATCAATGACTTCATAAGTAGCTAGGAGTCTGTCGGACTTAATCAGCCCGCGTAGGGCGCATTAGCGTAGCGATTAGCGTAGCGTAATGCGCCGCATGCGGCGGGTGAGCCGAAACCATTCGGCGGGCTTGATAGTCCTCAAGGGAGATCATCACGACTGAACGCTGGCTTTTGCGTGTAATGATGATCGGAGAGTGATCATCACAGACCTTGTCCATGGTTTTAGCAAGGTTGCTTCGAACTTGTGAGTAGGTTACAGTGTTCATTCATGGTCCTCCTTTAAATAAAGAGTATGTACAATTTATTGTACAATTTATTGTACAATATGGCTTGGCTCCCAACAAACCTCAAGAACAGCTTCGTTCAAGTGGCCAGCAACTCCACCAGCGACCCCCCCTCATGAATCCGCCGGATCGCCTCCGCGAACAGCCCGGCGACGGACAGCACCACCAGCTTCTGTTTAACTAACTCCGGGTCGAGTCGCGACGGCGGGATGGTATCCGTGACGACGATTTTTTCGATTTCTTCGGCGGCCAGCAATCGGTCGGCGTGGCCGACGAAGACGCCATGCGAAGCGGCGGCATAAACCTGGGTCGCGCCCTGATCCTTGCAGGCTTTGGCCGCCCCCAGCAGGGTGCCACCGGTGCTGATCAGATCGTCGATGATGATGGCCACGCTGTTCTGCACCTCGCCGACCAGCCTGCCGATGCTGAGCACGCCCTTGGCGCGGGCCTTTTGCATGAAGGCGACCGGCAGATCCTTCTGCAAGCGCCGGCCCAGGGCTTGGCGGAATTGTTCCGCCCGCTTCATCCCGCCGACATCGGGAGATACCACGGTGATGCTGGCATCCGGCGGCACTAAAGAGGCAAAATAATCCACGAACAGGGGATTGGCTTCCAGATGGTCGCAATAACAGCGGCAGGCGTTTTGATAAGCCGCCAGATTGTGCACGTCCAGAGTGATCACCCCATCGAGGCCGACGGCTTCCAGCAGCGCCGCCAGATAGCGCGTCGTCACCGGGTCGCGCGGCTGGGTTTTGCGGTCTTTACGGGCATAAGCCAGGTAGGGAATGACGGCGGTGGTGCGGGCCGCCGAGGCGTCTTTTAAACAGCCGAGAAAGAACAGCAGGCGGCATAACTTGTCGTTAACGCTTTGGCCGGCGTCGGCATGTAAAGACTGGATCACGAACACATCCCTGCCGCGCACATTCACCAGGGGCCGGGATTTGTGCTCGCCGTCCTCGAATTCCCGTTCTTCGTGGGCGCTCAGGGCAATGCCCAGGCTGGCGGCGATCCGCTCGCCGCAATCATGGCTCGCGTTCAAGGCAAACAGGGTTAAATGTTCAGTGTCCATAGGTCCAACACCTTGTCCGGTAACAGAATTTTCATAAGATCGACAACGATAATCCGCTTAACTGTAACAAAACGGTAGTATTTGACGACTATAGTGCCACAAGGTTTGAATGCTCTCCCAGAGCCAATAACGAGCGGAGGTTTTTGTGAAATTCAATAAGCTTACTATCGCTGCCGCCGTGAGCGCGGCGTTCGTCACCGGCGCCGTCTATGCCCAGGCCGCCCGCGATTATATCAGCATCGTCGGCTCCTCCACGGTCTATCCCTTCGCCACCACGGTGGCGGAGCAGTTCGGCAAGACCTCCAAATTCAAGACGCCCAAGGTTGAATCCACCGGTACCGGCGGCGGCCTTAAGCTGTTCTGTTCCGGCGTCGGCGTGCAGTACCCGGACATAGCCAACGCCTCGCGCCGCATTACCGCTACCGAAGTGGACACCTGCGCCCAGAACGGCGTCAAGGATATCGCCGAGGTGGTCATCGGCTATGACGGCATTGTTATCGCCAGCGCCAGGAAAGATAAACCCCTGAATCTGACCCGGGAGCAAATCTATAAAGCTATCGCCAAGGATGTACCGAAGGATGGCAAACTGGTCCCCAATCCTTACAAGCGCTGGAACGATATCGCCCCTTGGCTGCCCGCGGAAGATATCGTCTTTTACGGTCCCGCCTCCAATCACGGCACTCGTGATGTCCTGGTGGAACTGGTGATGAACCCTTCGTGTGAAAGACTCCCCGAAATCAAGGCCATTACCGACGAGAAAATGAAGAAAGCCGCTTGCGCGGCGGTGCGCGAGGACGGTCCTTTCATCGAAGTGGCCGAAAATTACACGGTCGCCATGCAGAAGCTGCTGGCCGCCCCCCACTCCGTCGGTGTTCTGACCTTCAGCTTCCTGGAACAGAACGGCGACAAGATTCAGGGCGCCACGATCGATGGCCAGAGCCCTACGCTGGCCAACATCGCATCGACCAAGTATCCCCTGTCGCGGCCGCTGTTCTTCTACGTGAAGAAAGCTCATGTAGGGGTTATCCCAGGCATCAAGGAATACGTCGCCGAGTTTACCTCCGACAAAGCCATCGGTCAGGATGGCTATCTGGAGGATAAGGGGCTGATCCCCGTGCCGGACGCCAAGCGTAAAGAGGAACGCGCCAAAGCCTTGAATCTGGAAAACGTCAATCTCTCAGTCGCTCCTTAAACCACAGGTCGGGTATAGTGGTGGGCAACCGGCGACCGGGTTTCCCGGTCGCCGCTTTTTACTTTAAAGTATGCTATCTCTTCATTTTAGACGCTGTTTATGTTGCCTTACCTGGTCTTGACCCTGCTGCTCCTAAGCACCATCGGCTACTACCTGGGGCGAAGACGTTCGCTGGCGATGGCTGACGGCCATATCAGGAATCTCCATTCACTTCCCAGCTATTATGGTTTTTATACGGCATTATGGTGCGGTTTGCCGGCGCTGCTCTTGTTCATCCTCTGGATGGCTTTGGGATCCATCCTGATCACTTACCTGGTGGTCGCCGATCTGCCGCCGGAGATGCGGTCGTTGCCGCCGGAACGAATAGATCTGCTGGTCAGCAATATTAAAAATCTGGTGCAGGGCAATATCGTCTCGGATACCGCGGATCCGGTTATGCGGGCCGCCGCCGACCAGTACCGACGGCTGCAAGCCATCGGCAATGGAGCACTGTGGTTGCTGGTGCTGGCGCTGGCTATCGGCGGCGGCGCCTACGCCTATCGCACTATCGCTCCCCGGTTGCGCGCCCGTAACCTGGTGGAACGGGTGATCATGGTGTTCCTGATGGTCAGTTCCACGATCGCCATCCTGACCACGATCGGTATCGTTCTGTCGGTGCTGTTCGAATCCATACGGTTCTTTCACGCTATACCGATCACCCATTTTCTGTTTGGACTGCAATGGAGTCCGCAAACCGCGATGCGGGTCGACCAGGTCGGCGCGTCCGGCGCCTTTGGCGCCGTGCCCCTGTTTACCGGCACCCTGCTGATTTCCTTTATCGCCATGGTGGTTGCGGTCCCCATCGGTCTGTTGTCGGCCCTGTACCTGTCCGAGTACGCCCATCACAGCTTTCGCTCGGTGGCGAAACCCATCCTGGAAGTTCTGGCCGGTATTCCTACCGTGGTCTATGGTTTTTTCGCGGTCTTGACCGTGGCGCCGTTGATCCGCGATACCGGCCAGTGGCTGGGCCTGGACGTTGCCTCCGAAAGCGCCCTGGCGGCGGGACTGGTCATGGGGATTATGATTATTCCCTTCGTGTCGTCGCTGTCCGACGATGTGATCAATGCGGTGCCCCAGGCCATGCGCGACGGTTCCTATGCCCTGGGAGCCACCCGTTCGGAAACCATCAAGCTGGTGATCCTGCCGGCGGCACTGCCGGGTATCGTCGGTGGCATCCTGCTGGCGTTCTCCCGTGCCATCGGTGAGACCATGATCGTGGTGATGGCCGCCGGCCTGTCCGCCAACCTCACCGCCAATCCGCTGAAAGCCGTCACCACCATCACCGTGCAGATCGTCACCCTGTTGACCGGCGATCAGGAATTCGACAGCCCCAAGACCCTGGCGGCTTTTGCCCTGGGTCTGGTGTTGTTCGTGGTTACCCTGACCCTGAACATCATCGCCCTTCATGTGGTCAGAAAATATCGGGAACAATATGAATAACTATGAATAACAATACTAATCCCCTGGCGCGCAAAGACACGACCGCCATCGTCCGGGCGGGCTTACAACGCCGTTATGCGGCGGAGAAACGGTTTAAATGGTATGGTCTGACCGCCATCAGCATCGCCTTGCTGGCGGTAGTCCTGCTGTTTGCGGATATCTTGATCAAGGGCCTGCCGACGTTTTGGCAGACCGACATTCGGCTGGAGATCGACTTTGCCCCCCAGATCATCGACCCCGACGGCCGGCGCAATCCCGATGATCTGTCCCTGGCCGACTACAGTGCGCTGTGGAAGAAATCCTTACGCCAGTTGTTTCCGGAAGTGGAAAGCCGGGAGGAACTGCGCAGCCTGTATGCCCTGATCAGTTCGGGGTCCAGCCTGCAACTGCGCGATAGGGTGATGGCCAATCCAGCCCTGATCGGCGTCACCCAGAATGTGGACCTGCTGGCCGACGACACGGTGGACACTTTCTTCAAGGGCGGCGTCGACCGCGAGCTGCCGGAGGCCCAGCGTCCCCTTAAAGATGATCAGATCGCCTGGCTGGATAAACTGAAGGCGGAAGGCAAAATGGAGACTCGCTTCAACACGGGTTTCTTTACCAACGGCGATTCCCGCGAGGCCGAACAGGCGGGTATCGGAGGCGCCCTGGTCGGTTCTATCTTTACCCTGTTGATCACCCTGAGCCTGTCGTTTCCCATTGGGGTGGCGGCGGCGATCTATCTGGAAGAATTCGCCCCCTACAACCGCTGGACGGATATCATCGAGGTCAATATCAACAACCTGGCGGCGGTGCCGTCCATCGTGTTCGGTTTGTTGGGACTGGCGGTATTTATCAACTTTATGCACCTGCCACGCTCGGCCCCCCTGGTGGGAGGCTTGGTGCTGGCCCTGATGAACCTGCCTATCATGATCATCGCCAGTCGGGCGGCATTAAAGTCGGTGCCGCCGTCGATCCGCGAGGCGGCGCTGGGAATGGGGGCTTCCAAATTGCAAATGGTCGCCCATCATGTACTGCCGCTCGCCATGCCCGGAATGCTCACCGGCAGCATCCTGGCCATGGCCCATGCCCTGGGGGAATCGGCGCCGCTGTTGATGATCGGCATGATCGCATTTATCGTGGACATTCCCACCAGCCCGTTTAAACCGGCTACGGTGTTGCCAGTACAGATTTATCTCTGGTCGACCTTGCCGGAACGGGCGTTTGTGCAGCGCACCTCCGCCGCGATTATCCTACTACTGTTATTTCTGGCGGTTATGAATGCGACGGCAATCATCCTGCGCAAGCGCCTGGAGCGACGCTGGTAAACGTGTGAGGAGTGAGGAGTGAGGAGTGAGGAGTGAGGAGTGAGGAGTGAGGAGTGAGGAGTGAGGAGTGAGGAGTGAGGAGTGAGGAGTGAGGAGTGAGGAGTGAGGAATGAGGCCCAAGTGATGAATACGACAGCTACCACTATAAACAGCGCTACCCATCAGGGAACCCTGATCGTGGCTCAAGCCGAGGCGCCGTTAAAAACCGGCCCGCGGGTGATCGACTACAACGACCGCCGGACGGTGGGAGACATCACCGTTCCCGATCCCAAAATGGTGTGCCGGGATGTCAATGTCTATTACGGCGAAAATCATGCCATCAAAACCGTCAGCATCGATATCGGCAACCGCCAGGTGACCTCTCTTATCGGCCCTTCGGGCTGTGGCAAGTCCACTTTTCTGCGCTGCCTGAACCGGATGAACGATACGATTCCGGGTTGCCGGGTGACCGGAGAGATCACTATCGACAAAGAGAACATCTACGATAAAAACCTGGATGTAGTCCAGTTGCGCGCCCGGGTGGGAATGGTGTTTCAAAAGCCCAATCCCTTTCCCAAGTCGATCTTTGAAAATATCGCCTATGGCCCTCATATCCATGGCCTGGCCGCCAACAAGCGTGAACTGGGAGAACTGGTCGAAACCTGCCTGATAAAAGCGGGTCTGTGGGAAGAAGTCAAGGACCGCCTGGAGGAAGCCGGCACCGGTCTGTCGGGGGGCCAGCAGCAGCGGCTGTGCATCGCCCGGGCGATTTCCGTCAATCCGGAAGTGATCCTGATGGACGAGCCCTGCTCGGCGCTGGATCCCATCGCCACCGCCAGGATCGAGGAACTGATGGACGAATTGCGGGAAAATTATGCTATCGTGATCGTGACCCACTCGATGCAGCAGGCCGCCCGGGTGTCCCAGCGCACCGCCTATTTCCATTTGGGCGATTTGATCGAAGTGGGTGACACCGAGCAGATTTTCACCAATCCGCAACATCGCCTGACCGAGGACTATATCACCGGCCGCTTCGGCTGACACCGACCCCATTCCAGAGGGAGGATATCATGGCTATCAGTAAAGACGAGCATATCGTCAAACGCTACGATCAGGATCTCACCCACTTGCGCAACCTGGTGCTGGAAATGGGTGGCTTGGTAGAGGACCAGGTCAATCGGGCGATGGACGCCCTGGATGAAGAAGACATTGCCGAGGCCAGGGAGGTGATCGCCCGCGATCAATTGATCAACGGGCTGGAAGTCAAGGCCGATGAGGCCAGCATCAGCCTGGTGGCCCTGCGGCAGCCGCTGGCCAGCGATCTGCGGCTGGTCATGTCCCTGTACAAGGCCGTGACCGATCTGGAGCGGATCGGCGACGAGGCCGAACGGATCGCCCGGATGGTGGTGCATATCTACGATACCGCCGTGAGCCCGCCCAGCAACAAGCTGTTTCGGGATGTGCTCGCCATGGCGGAACTGGCCAAGGCCATGCTGCACGGCGCCCTGGATGCGCTGGCCCGGGTGGATGCGGACAAGGCCATCGCCGTCGCCCAGAGCGATCATGATCTGGATAATCAGTTTCAGGACGGGATGCGGCGGCTGATCACCTATATGATGGAAGATCCCCGCCTCATCGGTCATGCCATCGATGTTATCTTTATGCTGCGCAGCCTGGAACGGATCGGCGATCACGCCAAGAATATCGCCGAGTATGTGATCTATCTGGTCAAGGGCAAGGATATCCGCCATACCGCCCTGCCTGAACCCTCCGAGCAGACCCTGCAAACCGGTTGAGCAATTTTTCCTCTCCAACCTGATCCGCTCCCCCCGGCAGTCCTTGCCGGGGCTGCTCATCCCGACTGTGCCCGCCTGTCGAAACTGCGTTAGAATGGCGGGCGCATTGCCAATGCCCGCATCAGCCAGGCCGGGCGCTATCCATCGATAACCGCATGCTTCCATCCCTGAGGAGCTATTGTATGAGCAACACCGAAGAATATGTCGCCCAACTCAGTCACGATATAGTCAAAAATTCCGCACTGGGCCAGGAGTTGACGGATAAACAATGCGAGACGCTGGGTAAGATCATTACCGTCCGCGGCCTGAAGGAGGGCGATTATCTGTTTAATGAAGGCGACGTGGATGACACCTTGTATGTCATCGTCAAGGGCAGCCTGGAAGCGTTGCGGGCTACCGGTAGTGACGATCTGGCGAGCCTCTATGTGCTGCGCGAAGGCGAGATGGCGGGAATACTGGGCTTTATCGACGGGCAGGGCCACAGCGCCAGCGTGCGGGCCATTACCGATAGCGAAGTGTATTGCCTGTTGCGGCCGAAATTCGAGGCGCTGACCCAGGAAGATCCCGAACTGGTCTATAAGGTCATGCGGGCCCTGTTCCGCACCTTGCATGTCATTTTGCGGCGCATGCATACCCAGTACGCCGAACTCAGCAACTATATCTTCAAGCAGCACGGCCGCTATTGATACCGCCGGGCGGGGTGGTGCTGTAGGAGCGCCACCCTCGGCGCGATGGGTTGGAATTGCGCCGTGGCGAATCGCGGCGGGGCGCCGCTCCTACAAAAAATCTACCCTACCTCGATCCAGCGTCCCTCCACGAAAACCTGATGGGGGCGAAACTTCACCTTATAGGCCATCTTGCGGCATTCCTGCACCCAGTAGCCCAGATAGACCCATTCCAGACCCAGCCGGCGGGCCTCGGCGAGTTGCCAGAGAATCGTGTATGTTCCCAGACTGCGGGCGGCTTCGGCCGGATCGAAGAAGGTATAGACGGCCGACAGTCCGTTATCCAGGCGGTCGACGATGGCTACCGCCAGCAGGCGGGTAGCCCGCCGAAACTCGTACAGCACGGTATTGCTCCAGCCGGCGGAAATAAAACTCAGGTAGCTCTCCGGTGAACTGTCATCCATGCCACCGCCGGGGTGGCGCGCCTGCAGATAGCGGCTGAAAAGCTGGTAATGTTCGAAATCGAACACCGGCTTCAGGCGCTGCACCCGCAAGTCCTGATTGCGGTTCCAGGTACGGCGCTGCGAGCGGTTGGGTTGAAATGCCCGTACCGGAATGCGCAGGGACAGGCAGGCTTTGCAGCTCCGGCAGTGGGGCCGGTAGACGCGATCTCCGCTACGGCGAAAACCGAGCGTGGCCAATTGACTGTACACCTGATTATCCACGACCAGCGGGTCGGCGACCAAGTGGCGGGCCGGACGTCCCGGCAGGTAGCTACAGTCGTGCTCGGCGCTCAGCAACAGGCGCAAGCTGTGCAGCGAGTCGAGACGGGCGTTCATACGGGTATCGAAATACCGGGCAGATCCGGATCGAGACGCCAAGCGCCCGGCGGACCCGGCAGGTAACAGAAACGGCGGAGCAATTCGAGAAACAGGGCGCGCGGGATATCCTCCGCGCCCAGGCTGAACAGATGCCGGGTATGCATCTGGCAGTCGATAAACGGAAACCGCCAGCGCTCCAACTGCCGGCACAGGACCACCAGCGCTACCTTGGAGGCGTCGCTCATCCGGCTGAACATCGACTCCCCGTAAAAAACCCGGCCGATGGCCACGCCGTACAGGCCGCCCACCAGTGCCCCGGCATGCCAGGTTTCCAGCGAATGCGCATAGCCGAGTTCGTGCAACCGTAGATAGGCCCTGGCCACCGCCGGCGTGATCCAGGTACCGGGCGGCTGCCGGCCACGCGGTGCGCCGCATTGCTGAATCACCTGGGCGAAAGCCTGGTTCAGGGTGACGGTAAACAGGCCTTTGTTAATCGTTCTGCGCAGGCTGCGGGAAATTTTGATCCGGTCGGTAAACAGGACCGTGCGGGGGTCGGGCGACCACCACAGGATCGGCTGGCCGGGGGAGTACCAGGGAAAAATACCGCTGCGGTAAGCGCGCAGCAGCCGGCGGGGTGACAGATTGCCGCCCACCGCCAGCAAACCATCCGGTTCCTCCAGCGCCTCTTCCGGATTGGGGAAGGGCTGGGCGTCGTCATAAGGATCGAGCCAGGGCAGACGGCTCATGACGTCTCTTGCCGGTAAGGCGAATGCTGGGCCCACTGCCGCGCATACCGTTTCACAGCGACTGTTTCCCGCTCTAAAAAATCGGCGATAGCGGTATGAAACCCGGGGTGAGCGATCCAGTGGGCGGATTGGGTCAGGGTGGGCAGAAAGCCACGATAAATCTTATGTTCCCCCTGGGCGCCGGGCTCGAAGCAACGCAATCGCTGCTGAATACAATACTCGATGCCCTGATAATAACATGCTTCGAAGTGCAGGCTGTCATACTCCGCGTCGCAACCCCAGTGCCTGCCGTACAGGGTATGGTCGCTGCGAAAGCTGATGGCGCCGGCGACATAGCGCCCGCCTTGGCGGGCCAGCACCAGGATGACCTGGTCGCCGAGGGTGACGGCGATTTCCTGAAAGAAAGGCAGGGTCAGGGTCGGGATGCCGCCCAGGCGTTGGAACGTGGAACGATAAAAGCCATGGAAAATCCGCCATTGGGACTCGCTGATCGCGCTGCCCGACAGCACCTCCAGGGTCAAGCCGCTGTCCTGGACCAGCCGGCGTTCCCGCTTGATATTCTTGCGCCGCTTGGCCGTCAGGGTATCCAGGAAATCGGCGAAATCCCGATAGCCGGGGTTGCGCCAATGAAACTGGCAGCCCAGTCGCGGCAGCAGTCCCACGGCAAGCAGGCTGTTCATGTCCTGTTCAAGGGGAAACAGCCAGTGCACCGAGGACAGGTCCTGGCGACGGGCGTCTTCCAGGGCATGATCTATCAGCACCCGCGCCACTGCCGGCGCCTGGGAACCAGGGGCGAGCAGCAGCCGCTGACCGGTAGCTGGGGTAAACGGGATGGCGCTGACCAGTTTGGGATAATAGCGCAGGCCGTGCTGTCGATAGGCGTCCGCCCAGCCCCAGTCGAACACGAATTCGCCGTAGGAGTTCGCCTTGAGGTATAAGGGAACGGCGCCGAGCAGTCGGTGGCCGGCGTCGAAGCAGACCAGATGACGTGGCAACCAGCCGCTGCGCTCACCGACGCAGTGATGGCGTTCCAGCGCGCTTAAGAATTCGTGCCGCAGAAACGGGTGCCGGTCCTGTACCAGCGTGTTCCAGGCGGCGGCGTCGATCCCGGCCAGCGATGCCAGAGAATGAATTTGCATAGGCTATCAGGTGAAGGCAAGCAGTCCGTTATTTGAGTCCGGGCGAAATAACAGGTTCGCCGGCAGGTTAGTCTCCTCATCGATACCGTCTTGGCGATTAGTTTGCAAGCGCCCGTTTAGATCGGCTGCCGCCGTTACGTTGCTTCGGCTTGGCTGGCGCGGCCTCGCGCGCGGCGCGAATGCGTTCCAGCAGAACGGAGGCGGGTTCGTCGTTAGGGTCCTGGGGCACGAGCTCGCCGCGAAAGGCCTTGGCGAGCAGCGCGGGTGTCAGGCGTTCGACCTGGGCGCGGGCGGCGGTGTAGCAGGCTTCAAGGCGATCTGCGTAGGCGAAGAGGGATTCGACGCGGCGGATGATTTCGAGTTGTTCGTCCACGGGTGGTAGCTGAAGCTCGAACTGGCCAAGGGCCACACCAGTGAGGTGTTTGATCGTAGTCCCGGTAAACAGATCAGAAAGCCTTCCTGAATCCGCAGCGTTTTTTAGAGAATAGCAGAGCCACTCTGGTAACAAGGCCGTGCCTACTCGCACTCGATGTAACGCTTTCTGATACACGTAAGTGCTATCTGGAACGCGCCATATGGCACAGCGCCCTGGCTCGCCGCCTTCACAAACCAAGACATCGCCAGGTTCAAGCGCCAGATCTGCTTTCTCTTGGGAGGTCACTTTGATTTGTTGGATGTCAGAAAGATCGAACCCAAACCACCTCACGTTCACGTTCCGAAGGTAGGGAGTTGGTATGCCTTGGTTCTTTGCCTTGTCTAGCATCTTGCCAAGGCGCGAACTGGCCACCTCCGCAAGCCGCACAGATCGCCAGTCTGAATCGTCACTTTGGACCGCCCGCCACTCCTCCGTCAGCTTGCCGGAAGTGGCGGCGGCGAGGACGGATTGGCGGAAGCGCTTGAGAATGGCGGGGATGCGGTCGAGACGTTCGCGGCAGGCGTCTACCCGCGCGAGGACCGCATCGAGCTTGTCGGCGATGCGTTTCTGTTCGTTGAGGGGGGCGAGTGCGAATTCAACCTGGTAGGCGTCCTCTCGGTTGAGACCGGGTATCGCCGTCGCACGATTAAGCCCACCAAGTTCAAGACTCTTTAGCGCGTAGTACCAAAAGCGCGCGGGCATGCTCGAGAAGTCGTCAATATAGTAGGTCGTATCGATAGGCCAGCACGGTCCTTGAGCGTGATGTACTTCACCTACACTCCCTTTTCTTCCCACAACAAGCGACTCAGCGTGAACAAATGCATGATCGTGGTAGCCGACAACCCCGTTAGAGCCAAAAACAGGGAACCCAATGCCACTACGCTCCCTTTCAGGAAGACCTTTCCCGTAGTTAAACCTTATCAAATCGCCAATGGTCGCTTTGGCCCAGCCGCGAGGAAGTTTGCTCACGCGTCCACCTCCTCGCTCGGATCGCCCTCACCCCCAACCCCTCTCCCCAAATGGGAGAGGGGAGTAAAAGCCCCTCCCCCGTTCGGAGGGAGGGGTTGGGGAGAGGGCGTGCGGGGTTGAGTAAAAGCCCCTCCCCCGTTCGGGGGGAGGGGTTGGGGAGAGGGCGTGCGGGGTTGAGCAAAAGCCCCTCCCCCGTTCGGGGGGAGGGGTTGGGGAGAGGGCCTAACTTGCAACATCGCCCACACCGTTTCCAGCACCTCCGCCGGATTCGCGTTCCACTCACTATTCCACACCCGTAACACCCGATAACCCTGCGAGCGCAACCACGCATCGCGATTCTCGTCATATTCGCGCGTGTCGAGGTGCTGTGAGCCATCCAATTCCACAATCAGCCTTGCCTGCTGACAGACAAAATCCACGATATAAGGTCCGATGGGTTGTTGTCGGCGGAACTTGAAACCGCTCAGGCGCCCAGCACGAACCTGTTGCCAAAACGACTGCTCAAAAAGTGTCGATTCCGAACGCAATTGTCGGGCGCGTTCGATCCGCTGTTTCGGAATCATCCCTCTAACTCCTCACCCAACTCCGCCAGAATTCCGCGCAGTTCCTCCATTGCGCCTTCGAGTTCGCCCATCGCCTCCTGCGCGAGCGCCGCCGGTTCCGGCAGTTCGTCCGTACCGCCGTCGCTCTCATCCTTGAGCCAGGCGATGTCGAGACTGTCGCCGCGCGCGGCGATCCATTCGCGGGTGAAGCGGCGGAAACGGCCGGCTTCACCGGTGTCCCTGCGTCTGTTCAAACTCGCGGGACTGCCGAGCGGGTCGTCGCCGAAGGCGGCTTCGAACTCGGCGAAGTGCTGACGGGTAAGCACGGTGCGCTTGCCGAACTGCGGCATGTTGGCGCGCAGGTCGTAGACCCAGACTTCCCTGGTATTGTTCTTGTCGGTCTCGCCACGGGTGAAGAACAGCACGTTGGTTTTCACGCCCTGGGCGTAGAAGATACCGGTCGGCAGGCGCAGGATAGTGTGCAGGTTGCACTTGTCCATCAGGTCGGCGCGGATCTGCTTGCCCACGTTGCCCTCGAACAGCACGTTATCCGGCAGCACCACGGCAGCACGGCCACCCGGCTTCAGGGCGCGGTAAATGTGCTGCAGAAAGCAGAACTGTTTGTTACTGGTCGGAAAGGTAAAATCGGTCCGGGTCGGCAGCCCGCCGCCCTTCTTGGTGCCGAAGGGTGGATTCGTGAGGATAAGCGTCGCCTTGGGAAGCGCCTGGCCTTCGAGCGAGAGTGTATCGCCGTAGCGGATGCCGGCGGCGTTGGGGTCGGAGTCGAGGCCGTGCAGCATCAGGTTCATCAGCGCGAGACGGTGCGCGTCCTGCACATGCTCCATGCCGTAGAAGGTATCGCGGCGGTGCTTGCGCTGTTGCGCTTCGGTCCAGCGGTCGGGGTCGCTGTGCTCGCGGATGTAGCGGTTGGCGGCGATGAGAAAGCCGCCGGTGCCGGCGGCCGGGTCCTGGATGATGTTATCGAGCGTCGGCTGCATCACTTCGACCATGCTGTCGATCAACGGCCGGGGCGTGAAGTACTGACCGGCGCCGGATTTCTTCTCGTTAGCGTTCTTCTCCAGCAGTCCCTCGTAGAGATCGCCAAGCCCTTCCTGCCGCGCGCTGTACCAGTCGAGCTTGTCGATCTCGGCGACCAGGGTGGAGAGCGTGGCGGGTTTCTTGATGAACGAGCTGGCGTTACCGAAGATTTCCTGGACCAGGCGTGACCTCGCATCGCCAAGACTGACCAACGCTAACTTGTAGATCCGGAGCCGCTCTGCGGGACTCGCGCGTTCCAGATCGTCCCAGCGGCATCCCCGTGGAATCTGCTCCTCGGCGCCGGTCTCCTTGGCCATCTTGAGAAACAAGAGGTAGGTCAGCTCGGTGACATATTGGTGGTAGGTGACTCCATCGTCCTTGAGGACGTTACAGAGGTTCCAGAGTTTAGCGATGATGTCGTGGGTGATGGTGCTCATGGGGTGTGGTGATCCTTGTCAGGCCGCAGGCTGCTCCCACAGGGCGCCGTTGAAGGCGTCGAGCACCTGCGCGAGCTCACCGCCGAAGGTGCGGTCGAGCCGGGCGAAGCCGCCGCCTTCGCGCTTGAAGACGAGGTCGGGATCGTCAAACGCGGCGAGATCGACGATAAGGTTGGCCTTGGTCTGGGCGGCGATTTTCTGCAGCCATTGACGCTGCGGCGTGGTCCAGGCGCGCGTGGCGAGAATTTTCTGCAAAGCGTTGTCCACACGCTGCTCATAGGGGTAAAGCCGCGGCTGTAGCGCTTGGCTTGCTGCAAAGCGCCGGAGACATCGGTGTTATTGCGCTTAGCTTCGACCGCAGCCATCGGCGTGAAGCCGACGAAGAGGACATAATCGGCTGGACCGCTAGCCGTGGGCCACTCGGCAATGGCCAGGTTCCTGCCCTTCTCCGGGCGTGCGCCAGCAGAGTATCGGAGTGTGGCCGAGTCGGCCTCCCAACCCGCCTGGCGTAATTGGTGATCGATCAGTTTGCGGGTCTCGGTCTCGTCGAGATGAAGGGCGGTAGCGGCGGCGTTCGCGGCCGTAACGAATGCGGCTATGCTTTCCTTCGACTGGGTGATGGCCAGCGCCTGTTGTGTGGCCAACCGCTTTTCGAGGGCTGCCTTGGCGCCTTCGGCTTCGACCGCCATCTGCTCCCAGAAAGACTGTTCGTCCTGAGCCTCGCGGAGCTTGGCTTCCATGGATTCGAGACGCTGCGCGGCTTCGCGATGGACCGCTCGATACTCCGTCAGTGCTTTGGCAAGACGCGCGAGTTCGGCACGCAGGTCGTCGGGCTCGTCCCGGGGAGCCTGTGGCGGGACGAAGGGGCCGGATTTGAACGCCGGATTCTTGAAGGTGCGGTGGAACCAGACGCCGATTTGCCAGGTGAGCTTGAGCGCCGCAAGCGCGGTGCGGTGATCCCCGACCATCGCATGGCTGGCGGCATTGCCTGCCCGCCTGATTTCGCCGAAGAGTTGGGCAATCTCGCGCGGAAGGATGCCCTGATCTTGCAGTCGGCGGATGAGCTCGTACTGAGACTCCTCCACGGACACATAGGCGCCGACATTCGTCGCGATGTGCTGCGCGAGCAGCTCTGTCAACTGGCGCAACTTGAGCAGCGAGGTGTTCGGATCCTCCGGGAAATACCGCTCCGCGAGCAGGCCCAGGCGCAAAAGCTGCTCGTCGTGCTCCGCGAGTTGGGCAAAGTTGGTCTGGATGACCGCCACTTACGCGGTCCCCTCAGCGAAGTCGGCGCCGGTTGGATTTGGGGTCATCGTCCAGGTGCACGCTCATCAGTAGAAAGCGAAGGTTTATACTCTGCCGAATGGAAATCGACAAGAGGACGCCAGCGCTCCCAGGTTTGGTCAGTACCCCAGTTCAGGCAAAGTCTGTTGGGCACGTCCTGTGCCCAACCTACAAGATTGGTTACTACGCAAGACGGTAATCAACAAGCTGGCGCTGGCAGTGGGAGCGATGATCGAGGCCCAGACGCCGAATACGATCGAATTGGCGAACGTGTTGCCAGTACCGACCAAGCGGCAGGAGATCCGCGAACAATGGCGGCGGCGGCTGTTGAAGAATCCGTTGCTGGACAGTCCGGGGAGCGGCGCCCTCGCCGCGATAACTGACCGCCGCACAGAAATAATCTGTAGGAGCGGCGCCCTCGCCGCGATAACTGGCCGCCGCACCCGTGGCGCTACTGGCTTGATCGCGGCGAGGGCGCCGCTCCTACAGCGCAGTACATCATCCCTGTAGAGTTTTCGGTCAGACACTACCTACTCGTGTCAGGGGGGAGGGAATCGGTAGATTTTTCAGCGGCTATTTCCCAAATTGGTCTGAATCGTGCAATATGCACCCGTCGAAATCCACCGGCTGGAACCCATGCTCCTCGCTGCGCCAGGCAATGATAACAACCACCGCGTCCGCCGCTGAAACCGACGGCTGGCAAGCCAGCCTGCGTCTGGAATTGCGTGTCGATGGGCGGCGGGGTCGCACGGTGCTCACCGCATGCCGGCATCAGGGACCCTTGCAGCTCCAGCGACCGTTCTACCCCGAAGCGGACGGCGCCTGCCATTTATATATCTTGCATCCGCCGGGCGGAGTGGTCGGCGGCGATAACTTGGAACTCGATGTCGGCCTGGCTACGGTCGCCCAGGCGCTTATCACCACTCCCTCGGCCAGCCGCTTCTATCGTAGCGCCGGTCCCGTCGCCCGGCAGCTTCAGTCCTTGCGTATCGGAGAAGGCGCCGCGCTGGAATGGCTGCCGCAGGAAACGATCCTGTTCGCCGGAACCCGGGCGCAAGCGTTGACCCGGGTGGAGTTGAGCGGTGGCAGCCGCTTTCTGGGCTGGGAGATCCTCTGTCTGGGCAGACCGGCGGCAGGTGAGCACTTCACCCACGGCGCCTTTATCCAGGGCTTCGAACTCTGGCGCGACGGTCTGCCGCTGTACCTGGAGCGGGGCCGCTTTCATGGCGCAGACAGGCTATCGACCGCACTCTGGGGCATGGCGGGGCAGCCGGTAACAGCCACCCTGCTTTGTACCCTGGAACACACCGGGCTGGTCGAGGCCATCCGGACCGACTGGGGTGATGCCGGGGAAACAGAATTGTTCGGCGCCACCCAACTGGACGGTGTGTTAGTCTGTCGCTACCGGGGTTCCTCCGTCGGTCGCGCCAGGGAACTGTTCCTGCGCGCCTGGCGCCTGCTGCGCCCTGCTTTGCTCGGCAAGCCGCCGCGACCACCCCGTATCTGGCAAACCTGAAATCCGGAGAAGACGATGCAATTGACGCCACGCGAAAAAGATAAATTGCTGCTGGTCACCGCCGGAATGCTGGCCGAGCGGCGCAAGCAACAGGGTTTAAAACTGAACTATCCCGAAACCGTCGCCTATTTGTCCCTGTACTTGCTGGAAGGCGCCCGCGCGGGCAAAACCGTGGCTGAATTGATGGGCTATGGCCGTACCCTGCTGAGCCGCGACGAGGTTATGGAGGGCGTTCCCGAAATGTTGGCCGAGGTACAGATCGAAGCCACCTTTCCGGACGGAACCAAACTGGTCACCGTCCATCAGCCGATTGCCTGAAGGAGGACACCATGATCCCCGGCGAAATCGTTACCAGTGCCGGCGAGCTGGAACTCAACAGCGGCCGCCGCACCCTGCGGATTACCGTAGCCAACACCGGCGACCGGCCCATTCAGGTCGGTTCCCATTATCATTTTTTCGAGACCAATCCCGCCTTGCGCTTCGATCGCCCTGCCAGCCGCGGCTTTCGCCTTGACATTCCTGCCGGCACTGCCGTGCGCTTCGAACCCGGCCAGACCCGTGAGGTGGAGCTGGTGGAGTATGCCGGCGCCCGCCTGGTATACGGTTTCCGGGGAGAAGTGATGGGTTCCTTGGGAGGGCAACCATGAGGCGCATCGAGCGTTCCGCCTATGCGGATATGTACGGCCCGACCACCGGTGACCGGGTCCGCCTGGGCGATACCGAGCTGTGGATCGAGGTCGAACAGGATCACACCATCTACGGTGAAGAGGTCAAATTCGGCGGTGGCAAGGTGATCCGCGATGGCATGGGCCAGTCGCAACGCTGCAATCGCGACGGCGCCATGGATACGGTCATTACCAACGCGCTGATCGTGGATCATTGGGGCATCGTCAAAGCCGATATCGGAATCAGAAACGGCCGTATCGCCGCCATCGGCAAGGCCGGCAATCCCGATGTCCAGCCGGGCGTCACCGTGGTGATCGGACCCGGCACCGAAATCATCGCGGGGGAGGGCGCGATCGCCACCGCTGGCGGCATCGATTCCCATATCCATTTCATTTGCCCGCAGCAGATCGAAGAAGCATTGATGTCAGGTATCACCACCATGATCGGCGGTGGCACCGGACCGGCGACCGGCACCAACGCGACTACCTGCACGCCGGGTCCCTGGCATCTGCACCGGATGTTGCAGGCCGCCGAGGCGTTTCCCATGAATCTGGGCTTTCTCGGCAAGGGCAACGCCAGCTTGCCGGCGGCGCTGGAGGAGCAACTCGAAGCCGGGGCGATGGGGCTGAAACTGCACGAGGACTGGGGCACCACCCCGGCGGCCATCGATAATTGCCTGAGCGTCGCCGACCGCTACGATGTGCAGGTGGCGATTCATACCGACA
Organism: uncultured Pseudomonadota bacterium; assembly: GCA_903844665.1. Lineage (GTDB taxonomy): Bacteria > Pseudomonadota > Gammaproteobacteria > Competibacterales > Competibacteraceae > CAIMUS01. Next base: position 8,414 of record CAIMUS010000338.1, on the reverse strand, counting down.
CCCTGAACGAATCCGGCTTTGTCGAAGATACGCTGGCGGCATTCAAGGGACGGACGATTCATACCTATCATACCGAGGGCGCCGGCGGCGGCCATGCGCCGGACATTATCCGCGCCTGCGGCGAAGCCAATGTGCTGCCGTCCTCCACCAATCCGACCCGGCCTTACACCGTCAATACCGTGGATGAGCATCTGGACATGCTGATGGTCTGCCACCATCTCGACCCCGCTATCCCGGAAGATGTGGCCTTCGCCGATTCGCGTATCCGTCGCGAGACCATCGCCGCCGAGGATATTCTGCACGATCTGGGGGCTTTCTCGATGCTGTCGTCCGATTCCCAGGCGATGGGGCGGGTGGGCGAGGTCATCACCCGCACCTGGCAGACGGCGCACAAGATGAAGCTCCAGCGCGGACCGCTGGTGTCCGACCCGGACCGGCACGATAATTTCCGGGTCAAGCGCTATGTCGCCAAATACACCATCAATCCGGCCATCACCCATGGCATCGCCCACGAGGTCGGTTCGCTGGAGGTGAGCAAGCTGGCGGATATCGTGCTCTGGCGGCCCGCCTTCTTCGGGGTGAAGCCGGCCATGATCATCAAGGGCGGAATGATCGCGGCGGCGCCGATGGGCGATCCCAACGCCTCCATTCCCACCCCGCAGCCGGTGCATTACCGGCCGATGTTCGGCGCCTTCGGCGGGGCCTGCAGCGCGACCAGTCTGACTTTCGTTTCCCAGGCGGCTGTGCACAGCGGCAGCCTGAACTGGCTCGGGCTGGCCAAATCCTTGTGCGCCGTGCGCGGCACGCGCAAGCTGAGCAAACGTGACCTGATCCATAACGATGCTCTGCCCAAAATGGAAGTGGACCCGCAGACTTACGAAGTGCGTGCCGACGGGGTGTTGCTCACCTGCGAGCCGGCCAAGGTGCTGCCGCTGGCGCAGCGGTATTTTTTGTTTTGAGTTAACCATTCCTTTTCTGAAAATCACCTTTATCGGTCCCCTCCCCCTTGAAGGGGGAGGGACAGGGTCACTGCCATTAACTTAAGGCAGCATCATTCAGTTCCCTCTCCCCCTGGCCAGGGGGAGAGGGACAGGGAGAGTGGGTAAGTCGTTGAATTTCAACCACCCTTACCCCCAACCCCTCTCCCGCAAGCGGGCGAGGGGAATGAACGGTGATCTTAAGTTAATGGCAGTGACCCCAACCCTCCCCCACAAGGGGGGAGGGAGTTATTGCAAAACAGATACTTAGCCTATTCCCCCTCCCCTTGTGGGAGGGGGTTAGGGGGAGGGGTGTGAACGCTTACGCCAATATAGACGCCCAGCAGCAGAAAAGTGACGTAGAGATTGCGCGTACCGTACTCCCCGCCTCGTTGGCGGCCTGCAATGCATCCCTGGCAACCTGCGACGCTTCTTTGGCGCGCTCCCGGTTGCTGCGTTTGTCTGGTATACTGATTTTTTGATTATCAGATTTAGAAGGTAATGGTCATGGAGCGCATCAATGTGACTCAGGCAGCCCGTCAGTTTTCCGACATGCTCAACCGGGTCTATTACCAGGGTGTAAGCTTCGAACTGGAACGCAATAACAGAATTGTAGCCCGCTTGGTGCCGGCCACGGCGCCAGCCACAGTTATGGTAAGTGAACTGAATCGTCTGTTTGCGGAATTACCCGGTTTGGACGAGGACGCCGAGGCCTTTGCCGTGGATGTGGAATCCGTCCGCCGTGAGATACCCCCGGAGGTTGAACCGTGGGCTTAGTGCTGGACAGCGGTGTTTTTATCCGTGCTGAACGCAGGGGCGCCGTAGATTTCTCCCGGTGGGCAAGCTACGGTCCAACCTATATCAGCGCAGTGACAGTGTCTGAACTATTGGTTGGTGTGCATCTTGCCGATACTGAGGCGAGACGTGTCAAACGTTCCGCCTTTGTAGAAGCTGTACTGGCACGATTGCCGGTACTCGATTTTACTGCCGAGGTGGCGCGGGTCCATGCCGGGTTGTTCGCTGCCCTGGCGCGGCAGGGGCAATTGATCGGCGCCCACGATTTGATCATTGCCGCTACCGCTCTCAGCCATGGTTGCGCTGTGTTGACTACCAACCCCTCGGAGTTTGGACGTGTGCCGGGATTGGAGGTCATCGAATTACCGGCCTGAAGTCATCGCGGCGAGGGCGCCGCTCCCACAGGTGATGAAGCCTACACCGTCAAATACCGCCTGACCAGTTCGTCATCCAGCGCCGCCATCGGCCCGGCGGCCACCGCGTGGCTTTTTCCATAATGCAGAAATATTCGGCGATCTGGCGGGCGAACTTCAGCTTCTGCTCGACCAGCAGCACCGTCAACCCTTCCTCCCGATTGAGCCGGACGATGATATCGCCGATCTCCTGGACGATATTGGGCTGAATGCCCTCGGTCGGCTCGTCCAGAATCAACAGCGACGGTTCCAGCGCCAGGGCGCGGCCGATGGCCAACTGCTGTTGCTGCCCGCCGGAGAGATTGCCGCCGCGCCGCGGCAACATCTGCTTCAGGACCGGGAATAACTGAAAAATCCACTCCGGTAGCGTGGAGCGGCCATCCTTGCGGGAGATCAGACCGATCTGCAAATTCTCCTCTACGCTTAACTCGGGGAAAATCTCCCGGCCCTGCGGCACATAACCGATACCCAGACGGGCACGCCGATACGGTGGCGCTCCGTTGAGTTCATGGCCGGCGAAACTCACCGCACCGGAGCGGACCGGGATCAGGCCCATGATCGCCTTGAGCAGGGTGGTCTTGCCCATGCCGTTGCGGCCCATCAGACAGACACAGGCGCCCTTGGGTACCCGTAAGGCCATGTCGCGCAGAATATGGCTGCCACCGTAATAGAGATTCAGGCCGTCGACGCTCAGCAGTTCGCCCGCTTCAGCCATGTTCGCCTCCCAGATAGACCTCGATCACCTTGGGGTCCCGCTGAATCGTATCCATATCGCCCTCGGCCAGCACTCGGCCCTGATGCAGCACCGTCACCTTGCGGGCGATGGAGCGCACGAAGGCCATATCGTGCTCGACCACGACCACCGAGTGTTTGCCTTCGAGACTGTTCAGCAGGCGGGAGGTATGCTCGATTTCCTGTTCGGTCATGCCGGCCACCGGCTCATCGACCAGCAACAGCTTGGGCTCCTGCGCCAGCAGCATGCCGATTTCCAGCCATTGCTTCTGACCGTGGGACAGCGATCCCGCCAGCCGCTGCAACTCGGCCGTCAGGCCGATGGTTTCCAGGATTTCGTCGATACGGTCATGCTGGTCGGACGATAGGCGCGCCGTGAGGCTGGTGAAAGCACGCTTGTCGGCCTTCAGCGCCAGTTCCAGATTCTCGAACACGGTATGGCCCTCGAATACCGTGGGTTTTTGAAACTTGCGGCCAATGCCGGCGCGGGCAATTTCATACTCGCGCAACTTGAGCAGGTCGAGCGTCTGACCGAAGTAGACGTTGCCGGTATCGGGACGGGTCTTGCCGGTGATCACATCCATCAGGGTCGTCTTGCCGGCGCCGTTGGGACCGATAATGCAGCGCAGTTCGCCTTCCCGAATGAACAGGGTCAGATCGTCGAGCGCACGGAAGCCGTCGAAGCTGACCGTAACCCCTTCGACATAGAGAATGCCACCGTGGCTGGTATCCGGCAGCGGCCGGTCGGCGAATTCCGCCGCCAATAGATCGGGAGTCGGCGTCATGCGGTTTTCCTCCGCCGCCGCAGATCGAGCAGGCCGATCAGGCCGCGCGGCATGAACAGGGTGACCACGATAAACAATCCGCCCAGAAAAAACAGCCAGATCTCGGGAAAGGCCACGGTCAGCCAGCTTTTGGCGCCATTGATCACGCCGGCCCCCAGCAAGGCGCCGTACAGGGCGCCACGGCCGCCGACCGCCACCCAGATGATCATCTCGATCGAGGCCGCCGGGGCCATTTCGCTGGGATTGATGATGCCGACCTGCGGCACATACAGCGCGCCGGCCAGGCCGCAGAGCACCGCCGACAGCGTCCAGGCGAACAGCTTGTAATGCAGGGAATCGTAACCGCAGAACATGATCCGGCTTTCGGCGTCGCAGATGGCGGTCAGCACCCGACCGAACCGGGCGTTAACCAGATAGCGGCACAGCAGATAGCTGAGCAGCAGGAGAAACGCCGTGAGCAGGTAAAGGCCCAGGCGGGTCGAAGGCTCCTGCAAGGAAAATCCCAGGATGCGCTTGAAATCGGTCAGGCCGTTATTGCCGCCCAGACCGGTTTCATTGCGGAAGAACAACAGCATCAGGGCATAGGTCAGCGCCTGGGTGATGATCGAGAAATACACCCCCTTGATGCGGGAGCGGAAGGCGAAAAATCCGAAGACGAAGGCCAGCAATCCCGGCACTAACAGTGCCATCGACAGGGCATAGCCGAAGTGCTCGAAGCCGTGCCAGAACCAGGGCATCTCCTTCCAGTTGAGGAATACCATGAAATCGGGCAACTCGCTGCGATAGACGCCCTCGCCGGCCATTGTCCGCATCAGGTGCATGCCCATCGCATAGCCGCCCAGGGCGAAGAACACCCCATGTCCCAGGCTGAGAATGCCGGCGAAGCCCCAGATCAGATCGAGCGCCAGGGCGACCAGGGCATAGCAGAGGAATTTGCCGAACAGGGTGACCAGATAATCGGGGATATGCCAGGCCGAATCCGCCGCCGGCAGGCGGTTCAACAGGGGAATCGCCACCCCGAACAGCAGCACCAGACTCAAGATCACCGTCCAGCCGGTGGGACCGTGGAGCCTTGACAAACCTGCGCTCAGGCTGTCCCACTTTGTCCAGCTCGGCTCGCTTGGAGGTGCGGCAGGTAATAAGCGTGCACTCAGGCTGTCTTCGGCCATATCAATTCTCCACCAGCCGGCCCTTGGGCGCGAACAGACCCTGGGGACGCTTCTGGATAAACAGGATGATGATGATCAGGACGGCGATCTTACCCAGCACCGCGCCGGCGAAGGGTTCCAGGAATTTGTTGACCATACCCAGACCCAGCGCGCCAGCCACGGTCCCGGCCAGCTTGCCGACGCCGCCCAGCACCACCACCATAAAGCAATCGACGATATAGGATTGCCCCAATTCCGGGCCGACATTGCCGAGTTGCGACAGGGCGACGCCGCCCAAACCCGCCACACCCGAGCCCAGCCCGAAGGTCAGCATATCCACCCTGGCGGTGTTGATGCCCATGGAAGCGGCCATCGGCCGGATCTGGGTGACCGCCCGCACCTGCAAGCCCAGCCAGGTGCGCTGGAACAGCAGCCAGACCAGCAGCAGCACCAATGCGGCGAAGGCGATGGTCGCCAGGCGGCTGTAGGGCAATACCAGACCCGGCGCCAGCGCCACACCGCCCGACAGCCAGGCGGGATTGGCCACTTCGACGTTCTGTGCGCCGAACAGCAGGCGCACGATCTGAATCAACAGCAGGCTGATACCCCAGGTGGCGAGCAGGGTTTCCAGCGGCCGGCCATAGAGATAGCGGATGACGCTGCGCTCCAGCGCCATCCCGACCAGCGCGCTGACCAGGAACGCCGCCGGCAGCGCCGCCAGCGGATACCAGTCGAACCATCCCGGCAGCCAGGCACGAAACAGATTCTGCACGATATAGGTGGCGTAAGCGCCCAGCATCAGCATTTCGCCGTGGGCCATATTGATCACCCCCATCAGGCCGAAGGTGATCGCCAGTCCCAGCGCCGCCAGCAGCAGAATGCTCCCCAGGCTCAGGCCGTAGAAGAAATTGCCGGCCTGATTGACCAGCGCCTGCCGGAAATCCAGGTTCGCCAGCGCCTGGTTGACGGCTTGGCTTAGCAACTCGTCACCTTCCGTTTTGGCCAGCATTTGTTCCAGCAACGGCCTGGCCTTGGGTCCGCCTTCCTTTCCCAGCAGTTCGACCGCCGCCAGCCGCGCCGCCGGCTCGGAGGAGTTCAGATCCAACTGCGCCAAGGCTAGCGCCAGCGCAGCACGCACCTCGGCGTCCTGTTCTTTAGCCAGAGCCTGCCGCAGGGCGGGGGCATCTTCCTCATGGGGATTGTCGGCCAGCGCGCGGGCGGCGGACAGCCGCGCTTTGCGGTCGGGGGAAACCAACTGAAGCTGGGCGATGGCGGCTGTCAGCACCCGCCGGATGGCGTTATTGAGCGGCGGCGCGCTCAAGGTTTCCGTGGGCAGAGCGACCGGCTCGCCGCTCAGTGCATTGGTCAAGGCCTCGCCATTACGGAGCAGCAACCGGCCCTCCGGAGTGACCGCCAGCCGACCGTCCCGTAATGCCTCCAGCATCGGCAGGGCGCGCGCATCCTGGCTGACGCCCAGCGTTTCCACCGCCTGGCGGATGGCGTTGCGATCGGCGCCGGCCAATGCCTTTGCGGTCTCCTGAAAAACGGCGTCATCGGTGGCTAACGCCGGTTGCAGCAGGCCGAGTAACAGCAGGGTCAGCACCAGCCTGAACCAGCGGGAAAACAGGGTCGGCAATCGTAAGTCTGGCATAAGATAGCTTACCGTGAAAAATCCCCGTAGGCCGGGTTAGAAAATCCCTGTAGGTCGGGTTAGACGCTGTATAAAAACTCCCTCCCCCCTTGTGGGGGAGGGTTGGGGAGAGGGGTTGAAAACAACCCGCAGAATGAACGGTTGCGGCGGCGCCCCACGCTTTACCCCCCACCCTGTCCCTCCCCCAGGCTACCCACTTAAAGCGGGACAGTTTAAGTCTTTTACGCTGAGACTGGTAAGGTCAAAAGAGCGACAATAGGATAGCAATGGGCTGACAGACGAGGTAACAGGGTGAACCTACGAGGGCGCTGCCAACAGATTTGCAAGGTGCTACGGGAACTGGGTCCGCAATCGATCAGGAAGCTGGCCGCGGCGACGGGGCTACCGAAAAGTAGTGTGGAGCGGCACTGCAAAGGGCTGCAAGAGCGCGCCCAGCAGGTGCCGGAAGCGGAGCTGTGGGAACAGGAACGGGGCGCACAGTGGCGGCGGGTCTTAGTGTTGGCCGTGGTTTTTGTGTTTGGCCTGAAAGGGGGAATGGGCGCTGAGCGTATGTCCGAGTTTTTTCATCGGGTCCGACTCGAGCGTTACCTGGCGGTTTCGCCGAGTGCCCTGAGATCGTTACGAACGCAGATGGAAACGGTCATCCTGGCCTATCAAGCGGAACAGGAACAGCGGTTAGGTCAAGCGGGGCGTCGGCTGGAAATCATTGCCGACGCCGACGAGACCTTTTTCGATGACGTGGTGTTAGTGATGATGGATTTAGTGTCGGGTTATCTGGTGCTGGAAGAGGCCGCCGACAATAGAACCTATGACACCTGGCAGGAACGGGTTCAGGCTGCCGTAAAACGGGTGGGGTTGGAGCTCAGGTATATAGTCAGTGATCGGGCCAAAGCCTTGATCAAGCTGGCGCTGAAGGGCTTGGGGTGCCCCAGCGTGCCGGATTTATTTCATGCCTTGCGGGATTTAGCCAAAGTGCTGGGAGTGAGCCTGAGCTTAAAACTGGCGCAGGTCGAGGAGAAACTGACCCACGCTCAGCAGCAGCTCAGCGTAGTAGAAGCCAAGGGTCACGATACGCACGTTCAACCGCGGTTGCTGGCCCACCTCAGTGCGCAAGCCGAAGTCCTGCGGGCCGATCAAGCGACCTATCAGAGTACGCTGCAACAGGCTTCCCAAGCCGTGCACCCCTTCACCGTGGCCGAGAGCAAGGCGCAGAGTTCAGCTCAGGTCGAGAGCCAGCTGCAGCAGATGGTGGCGACCCTCGACACCCTCCATGCCTCCTATACGGCGCGCGACAATCAAGCGGCGGTGCTCAAATTCAAGCGCCAAATTCCAGGGATTGCCGCCCTGGTCGATGCCTGGTGGCTCGGGGTGGAACACCGTATAGCCCCGCTGGCGCTCGACGAACCCACCCAACGTTGGTTACAGCAGCAGCTGCTACCCGTCGTCTACTGGCAGACCCAGGTGGAGAAGACCAAAACCCCGGCCCTGAAAGCGGCCTATCAGCAGGCGTTCCGACAGGCCCAGGCCGCGCTCCTGCAGCACCCCCTCACCGCGACGGTGACGCCGTCCGAGTTTGAAATCTACTCCGCCTGGGCCAGCGACCTCGCCGGGCAATTCCAGCGGGCCTCCTCGGCCGTCGAGGGCCGGAATGGTTATCTATCACAACTGAATCATTGCGCCAGAGGCACGCCGCCTCAACGTTTGAAGGTGATGACCGTGATTCATAACTTCGACCTCAAACGCACCGATGGGACCACCGCCGCCGAACGCTTGTTTAAGACGTCGTTTCCTGACTTGTTTGACTGGATGGTGGAGCGGATGGCTGCTCCCTTGCCCGTGCCCCGAAAGCCAAGAGCGCCTGTAAAATTTAACCCATTGAAATTACTAACTGTCCCGGCTTAAGTGGATACCCT
>CAIMUS010000337.1 GCA_903844665.1 uncultured Pseudomonadota bacterium | reverse complement strand
GGCGCCCGAAGGGCGGGGGGGTTAAGTCCGCACGATCGAACCACCCCGGCGCTGCGCGCCACCCCTCCTTATCCAAGGAGGGGAATCCATACCCACCCACGCCCGACTTCACGGTATAGCCTTTGCCAGAAATCACCTAACGTATCGTTGCGCACCACAGGCAGGAACCACCGATTGCGGGTAAGCGGTGACGACACCCTGTTACGTGCCGGCTTTCACCGTGTGGTCGGCGTCGCGCCCGCAAGACGAGCACGCTACGTTCCTGCCGGGCATCCGGGTACATTCTGGATGATTCTTACGGAGCGTGGTTGCTTTTTTCGGTCATTGACTTATCATTTTGTGACAACAACTTTGAGGCGCGTCAAAAATGCGGATGTCACAGGTCAAGGAGCCGCGATTCGCCGCGCTGAAGCCGGCAGGGGACGGCGTCGTCGGTGAGGGCATGGTCCGCGTGGGAACCCTGATGGGCCACCGTGGCCGTGCCGGTGAGGAGGGTGTCACCGTGTTGATTGACGCAGCGGCACTCGAACACGATGACATGCCCCTCCGGGCGTTTCTCTTGCGCCGTCACAGTCGCGGTGAGCCGATCACCTACCGCGATCCAGCCCTGAAACGCAAACTGTTCCGCCAGAATTACCGTACCCGGACCGGGCAGCCGGCGGTTCAGGATACTCGAAAGCAGTGCTCCGGCGCTGGCGGCTTCCGCTACCACGCTGTCGTCGGCGCGATCTCGGGCAGGCTCTTGCTGGTCGATATGGAACGCATCCACATCGCCCGCCACCAGCGCCAGCGCTTCGACGTCGGTGTGGTAGAACGTGCGCGTCACGTGGGTGGCAGTGCCGATGTCGATCTCATCGAAAGTACGATTGGTCAGCGCTTGCATCGTTGGGCTACTCCTTGGACTCGGTGATACCCAGGATTTCCTCGAGGCGCTGAAACCGTCTCTCCTGCGCGGCGCTCAACTGGCCGGCCTTGGCCGTGGCGATCAGGCGCGCGAACTTGAGCACCTGGCGCCGCTGCTGCATCTCGGGCAGCAGCCTGGGCAGCGCGTTGACCGCGCGTTCCTTGTCGAGCAGCAGAGTGAACATCTGGCGCTTGACCGCTTCCTTGAACTGGTCGATGGTCGGACGCTCCGCCTCCGGCAATTTTTCGATAAGCTGCTGCACCAGCCGGAACGGCCGCTCATCGAACACCTGCTCTTCGAAGCCCTGGTAGAGCTGGACGCGAATCCAGGCATCGAGCACGCTGCCTGCCTCGAGCTGGGATTGCAGTTCCTGCAGCTTGAGCCGCTTCAACTCCTCGCGCAGTTTCTTTGCCGGTTTCGGGGCGCGCTGTGGATCGGTTTTGCCCGTGAGACCCACCAGCGCGGCCAGCCAGGGCGATTCGTAGATCGCCTGGAAGATACGCTCCTGCCAGGCGTCCCGTGTGTCGCGATACTGGTCGAGCGAGCGCTCGATGGCGTCCGACACTTGATGCTCGGCCTGCACGAACGGGTTATCGGCGACAGCCGGCTGGCGTTGGGCGCGCACCAGTTGCGCCAATGTCTTGACCGTCCACATCGCCGGGTTGGGATCGGAAAGCAGGTAGCGCTGCAACCGCGAGGACTGGAGCGCGCGCAGTCCCTGCGCCGTCAGGAACACGGCCTCGGCGCCGGCGACCGCTTCGATGGTCTGGCCGGGGACCGGCTTGGGAAAGAACATGACGAAGTAACAGGGGTGCCCGGCCCGCAGCGCCATGCCGATCTCGCTGTCGAGCTTGGAGCCGCCGATGCCGGGGCCATGACCGGCGCGGGGGTCGATGACGACGAACGGCCGTTTCTGCGGATCGGTGGGATGCTCGGCCGGCGGCTTGATGCGCACCAGCGCGTAGTTCGCCGGCTGCTCGAGTTGGCGGCCATCCACGACGATCTCGTACTCGAACACCAGCACCGGCGGCTTGCCTTCCTTCTCGTGTTCAAGAAAGATATTGCCGCGCTCACGCAGCACGTCCCAGAACAGGACGCTACGCTGCCACGAGTCGACCCAGTAGGACAGCGCCTGCGCGGCGAGTTCGGGCATCGGCCAGGGACCCGCACCAACCGTTGACGATAGTGTGTTGGATTCGGGAGATTTGGGCTGTTCAGACATTAAGATGTCCTCCTTGCTGCGAATTAAACACATTTTAACAGTATTTCATTAGTTCTACTTTGTCAGATTTGCAGGCAAATGTTTGATTTATTAAGATTTTATTAATTTCACCAATTTTATATGAATTTGAGCTAAATCAATAGGTTGCATCTTAATCTGAGGCTACCAACTTAAGGCGGGACAGTTCTCTTACTGTAACCGTTCAGACCCCCCACCCCAACCCTCCCCCACAAGGGGGGAGGGAGTTATTGCAAAACAGCTACTTAGCGTATTCCCCCTCCCCTTGTGGGAGGGGGTGAACGCTTACCTCTTACTATAGCTCCGCTAATGATTATCCAGACATTGCAGGGTGGTGGGTAGCCGCGCAAATACCACCCCTGGGAGCGCTGCACCCCAGTGCGGCTCTCGCCACTTGCCACTGGCGTCATTACAATGCCGCACTGGGGTGCGGCGCTCCCAGGGCGCCAGCGGCAACGAATGTCTGGATAACCATTATCGGGACCATATGGCCCAAACGATGATCATGGCCTCCTTCGGCCACGATCATCGTTTGGGCCATAGGCGCATGTCGGGTACGTCCTGTACCCGACCTACCTGTGCCTGCATATTACAGTAGAGATTCTGCGATCGTGTATACTCAGCGCATGCTGAACCCGCTTGCACGCAGACGGCGTGCAAGCGGCTGGTTTACATGGGCAGAGCAAGGGGGAGGACATGGAACATAGGGGCGCTACGCCGCGCATTTTCATCAGTTACAGCCACGACACGCCTACGCACAGGGAGCGTGTTCTCCGCCTGTCGGAACGGCTGCGGGCGGACGGGATCGAGACCCGCCTCGATCAGTACGTGACGGGCACGCCGGCAAAGGGATGGCCGCGTTGGATGCTGGACCAGATCGATTGGGCGGAGTTCGTCCTGTTGGTCTGCACCGAGACCTACTATCGCCGCTTCCGAGGCCACGAGGAGCCGGGCAAGAGCAAAGGGGCCGACTGGGAAGGCGCTGTCATCACCCAAGAGATCTACGATGCCCGCAGCGCCACCATCAAGTTCGTGCCCGTGCTGTTCGACGCGGCCGATGAGCACTTCATCCCTGAACCGGTGCGCGGCCACACCTTCTATGTGTTGAACTCGGAGCAGGCTTACCGGGATCTCTACGACTTTCTGCTCAATCAGGCGGGCGTCGAACCCCGTCCTGTCGGAGAGCCACAGCGGAAACCGCGCAGGCGCGCCGAGCCGCTCGTCTTCGGAGACGCGGTCGACAATACCTCGCGACTACCCAAAATCGACCTCACCAAACTCCCTGCCGGCGCCGCCGACTTCCTCGGCCGGGTGGATGAACTCAAACTGCTGGACGACGCCTGGGCCGATACGGGGCACACGCAGGTGGTGGAACTGGTCGCTCCGGGCGGAGTCGGCAAGACCGCGCTGGTCAAGCGCTGGCTGGACCGCCTCAAGCTGAATGGCTGGCGCGAGGCGCAGCGGGTGTATGGCTGGAGTTTCTTCAGCCAGGGCACGAGTGACGACCGTCAGGCTTCTGATGACAACTTCTTGAACGATGCCCTGCACTGGTTCGCGGTCGAACACGATCCTGCCCTCTCGCCCTGGGACAAGGGCAAGCGGCTGGCCGACGCGGTGGCCGCCAGCCGCACCCTGCTGGTGTTGGACGGCGTGGAGCCGCTGCAATACCCGCCCGGCCCCATGACCGGCCAGTTGCGCGCCCCCGGTCTGAAGGCCTTGCTCGCCCAATTGGTGAGCAGCGGCCAGCCGGGCCTGTGCCTCCTCACCACCCGCGAGCGCATCCAGGACCTGGCGGAATACGAGCGCCGCGCCGATCACCCCACCGGCGCGGTCGTCCGCCACGACCTGGGAAACTTAAGCGAAGCCGACGGCGCCCGGCTGCTGCACCAACTCGGCGTCCGGCGCGCCGGCGCCGCTGCCATTACCCCCGACGATGCCGAACTGAAGCAAGCCAGCAGAGAGGTCCACGGCCACGCCCTCACCCTCAGCCTGCTCGGCAGCTATCTCGCCCAGGCCCATGCAGGCGACATCCGCCAGCGCGACAAGGTCGAGTTCGATCAAGCCAACGACGCCACCCGAGGCGGCTACGCCTTCAAGGTCATGGCCGCCTACGAGAAGTGGTTCCAACGGGAAGGCGAGCAGGGCGCCCGCGAACTGGCCGCCCTGCGACTGCTGGGCTACTTCGACCGTCCCGCCGATGCCGACTGCCTGGCCGCCCTACGACGGGCACCACCCATTCCCGGCCTGACCGAGCCGCTGTTTGTCCGTTCAAAAGGCTTTTTGGGTTTCGGGGCCAAGAGCACTCCGATTGCACAGGCCGAGTGGAACATCACCCTAAGCCGCCTCAAAGCCTGCGGTCTGATCGAACCAACCCAACCCGATTCGCCCTCCATCGATGCGCACCCGCTGGTGCGCGAGTATCTGGCTAAGGCCCTGCGCGAGCGCCAGCCCGACGCTTGGCGCGAAGGCCACCGGCGGCTCTACCAGCATCTCAAAGCCAGCGTACCCCACCACCCGGCCGGGCTGGCCGGTCTGCAACCCCTCTACCAGGCGGTGGCCCACGGCTGTCTGGCGGGTTTGCAGCGGCAGGCGCGCGAGGAAGTTTATTGCGATCGCATCCTGCGGGGAACCGGGGATGATGGGTTCTACAGCATAAGTAAACTCGGCGCCTTCGGCCCCGATCTGGGCGCGGTGGCATGCTTTTTCGAGGAGCCCTGGCAGCGGGTGTCCCCGGCGCTGTCCGCAGCCGATCAAGCCTGGCTGCTCAACGAGGCGGCTTTCCGTCTGCGCGCCCTGGGCCGGCTGACCGAGGCGCTTGAGCCGATGCGGGCGGGGCTCAATGGGGCGGTCCGCCTTGAGGACTGGAAGAACGCCGCCGCTGGCGCCAGCAACCTGAGCGAACTGGAACTGACGCTGGGCCGGATGGCGGCCGCGGTGCAGGATGGGGAGCAGGCGGTGGTATTCACCGACCACAGCGGCGAGGTGTTTTGGCAGATATGCTCCCACATGGGGCTGGCGGATGTCTTGCATCAGCAGGGCCAACGCGAGCCGGCGCTGGAACGCTTCCGCGAGGCCGAGGCCATGTGGGCGCAACGGCTGCCCGGCGGCTACCCGCTGCCTAGCTCGTTGTCGCGCTTCCAGTATTGCGACCTGCTGTTGGCCGAGGCCGAGCGCGCCGCCTGGCAGCGGCAACTGGCTCTCTCGCCTTGGCAGGGAGAGGGCCGGGGTGAGGGTATCCCCCGGTTTAACCGGGGGACCGCCTGCCACGCCGTCGAGCAGCGGGCGGCGCAGACGCTCACAATTGCCGAACAGCATCTTGGTCTGCTAGACATCGCCCTCGACCACCTCACCCTCGGCCGCGCCGCCCTACTCCGGGCCGTGCTGGACCCTTCCGCATTCCGCACTCCGCATCCCGCATTAGCCCAGGCTGCCAAGGAACTCGCCGCCGCCGTCGACGGCCTCCGTGCCGCCGGCCATCAGGAGTTCATCCCCCGCGCCATCCTCCCCCGCGCCTGGCTCCACGCCATCACCAACAACCCCACCGCCGCCCGCGCCGACCTGGACGAAGCCTGGCAGATCGCCTCCCGCGGCGACATGCGCCTGTTCATGGCCGACATCCACCTGCATCGCGCCCGCCTGTTCCGCGACCAAGCGGAACTGAAGAAGGCCCGCGATCTCATCGAGCAGTGCGGCTACTGGCGGCGTAAGGAAGAACTGGAAGATGCGGAGACGGCGGCGCGGGAGTGGCCCGATGCCGTCTGATATCAGAATGCCCCGACTCTCAACCCGCCTGGAAGGCGTCTCTGATCCATTCCAGCTTTTGCTGTTGCAGGATGGCGATGACATCGAACCGGCAGGGCGTATTACAACGGTGGGTCAGCAGGTAATGCGAGGCTGCCCGGCACAGGCGTCGTTGTTTGGTTCGGGTGACGGTCTCGGCGGGCGTGCCATAGCGGCTGTTGTGACGGCTGCGTACTTCCACGAACACCAGACAGTCCCCATCGCGCATGATCAGATCCACTTCACCGGAGCGGCAGCGATAATTGTGCTCGATCAGGACGAGGCCCTGTTGTTCCAGATAACGGCAGGCCAGCGCCTCGGCGGCCTCGCCGGCTTGCAGGGTTGTCGGGCTGTGCGGCTTCGGTTCCATACGCTTTCACCTTGGGTTTAGGGTTGGTCGAGTCATGACGGTTACAGCCGGAGTTTTATATGTAGTCGCCACTCCGATCGGCAACCTCGGCGATATCAGCCCGCGTGCGCTCCAGGTGTTGCGCGAGGTCGCGCTGATCGCGGCCGAGGATACCCGCCACAGCCGGCAATTATTACAGCATTTCGGCATTCAGACCCCGCTGATTTCTCTGCATGAACATAACGAACAAAGCCGCATTCCTCAACTGCTGTCACAGTTACGCCAGGGAAAAGCGCTGGCCTTGATCTCCGACGCGGGCACGCCGCTGCTCAGCGACCCCGGCTTCCAGTTGCTGCGCAGTCTGCGCGAACACGGCTTGCGCGCCGTACCCATCCCCGGCCCCAGCAGCCTGCTGGCGGCCCTGTCGGTGGCCGGCCTGCCGACCGACCGGTTTGTATTCGAAGGTTTTTTACCGGCCAAAGCCGTCGCCCGCCGGCGCCGTCTGGAGTTCCTGGCGCCGGAGGAACGGACGCTGATCTTTTTCGAAGCCGGCCATCGCATTCAGGCCTCGCTGCGGGCCATGGCGGACGTGTTCGGAGCGGACCGGCAGGCGGTGCTGGCGCGGGAGCTGACCAAGTTATTCGAGGAAATTCAAAGCGCCACGCTGGCTGAACTGTGTGACTGGCTGGCCGCCGCTGAAAACCGCTGCAAAGGGGAATTCGTCGTACTGGTGCACGGGGCAGCGCCGCCTGCCGCCGCCGCGCCCGATGCGGAACTGCGCCGCCTGCTGACGGTGCTGCTGGAAGAATTACCGATCAAACGGGCGGTGGCCGCGGCGGTCAGGCTGACCGGGGTGAAGAAAAACTTGCTTTACGCGCTGGCGCTGGAACTCCAGGGCCAAGTGCGGGCTCTTCCCGCCGAGGATGATTGAGCGACCCGCCCGCTGCAGTCTCTTGCAGACCTGATGATTAAAGGAGATACTAACCAAAGGGAGTTGGCTGGACAGCCGCTGCCTCGAGAGGCAGAGGAAAGTCCGGGCTCCGCAGGGCAGGGTGCCAGGTAACGCCTGGGGGGCGCAAGCCCACGGAAAGTGCCACAGAAAACATACCGCCCAAGTCCACCCGGACCGGCAAGGGTGAAAAGGTGCGGTCGCCTGCCTTGGCAGGCGACTTAATGTAAGAGCGCACCGCGTTGCTGGTAACAGCAACGGCAGGGTAAACCCCACCCGGAGCAAGACCAAATAGGGGAGCGCTAACGTGTCGCCCGCACGGCTCCCGGGTAGGTCGCTACAGGCGCATGGCGACATGCGTCGCAGATGAATGGCTGTCCTCGACAGAACCCGGCTTACAGGCCGACTCCCTCCCCTCTTCTTCATTTTGTTTTGTTGACCGCCCGCCGACCGGTTCCGCATTGCCCGGTGCGGCGCGGCACATCGATAAACACTAATAAACACTGTTTATCGATAACCATCCCTCTTTGTTATACCAGGTCGAATAGCGCCGCCGCCATTTCGGGTCGCCGACCGCTCCAATCCAGGCGTGACGGCGGCCCGGCAATGCGGAAATCGTGGACTGTCCGCAGACCTCGGCTACCAACTTAAGGCGGGACAATCCGACCCTGGGAGCGCCGGCGTCCCCGCCGGCCTCAGGGCATTCGACGCCAGTCAACAGCCGGCAAAATGCCGGCGCTACTAGGGAATCCCCGTAGGGGCGGTTCGCGAACCGC
>CAIMUS010000336.1 GCA_903844665.1 uncultured Pseudomonadota bacterium | reverse complement strand
TAATCTTCTATATGCTCCGAAAGACAGTGAGGACAACACAGTGAGTTTGGCATCATGAACCTCCGCACAAAGTTGGCTTTATCATCAGAATAGTTTAATATATTCAATTGGTTATCGCAACAATCATACTGAACCAGTACCCAATCTGTTGATGCTGGAACGGTAATCCGATTGAGTTACACCAGCCAACGCCAAGCAGGCATCACTTCGATTTCCACACCGTCCTCGCGCAGGCGATCGGACTGGTCGAGCGTCACCACCACTGCGCGGCGCTGGCCGTGCAGGCGCGTGCCCTCGATGACCCCCCGCAACTCACGTCCGCGATTGGCCGGGGTGAGTTCGAGGCAGACCTGGATGGCCGCATCTGGGGTGATGAAATCACATTCCCATCGGTCGCGTTCACTGGCGTAATGCAGTTCGCGCAAGCCGCGGCGGAGATGTAGCGCAACGGCGTTTTCCAGCCGGTGACCGAGGTCAGGCTGAAGCTGGGGTGCGTTGGCCCGGCGCAGCCCGTTGTCGATGGCGAAATACTTGGCCGGAGCAATCACCCGTTGCTTGAAGGAAGCACTGAATTTCGGCACGGCGAACAGCAGATAGGCGTCCTGGAGGAATTCCAGGTAGCGCGAGGTCTGCCCAACGGTGGGAACAGCCAGGTTTTTGGTCAGGGTCTGGAACGACAGTGGCTGCCCGGTGTTGGCGAGCAGAAACAGGAGCAGATTCATCACATGCCGCGTCTCGCGCAGGCCATGACGCGCGGCCACGTCGCGCTGGACTACATCCCGCAACAGCGCTTGCAGGATCAGGTCACGACGTTCGCTCAGGAAAACCGGAAAGCCGCCGTCGTCCAGATAGGCCCGCAACGAATCCACGCCGCGATCTTCCCCGGTGAAAGCCAGGTACTCGGCGTAACTGAATGGAAACACCTCGAACGACAGCTGCCGTCCCGTGAGTTTGGCCCCCAGTTCCCGGCCCAGCAGCGAGGCGTTCGAGCCGGTGACACAGACCGCCCGCCCGCGATCCAGCAGGGCCCGCACCAGTCGCTGCCATTCTCCCACCTCCTGCACTTCATCCAGAAACACCGGTTGGTCCGGGTCGGCCAGTTCGTCCAGCACCGACAGGAACGTAGTGAAATCCTCGGGTCCCATGCCATACAGGCGGGTGTCCTCGAAGTTGCAGTAAAACGCCCCTCCCGCGCGCCGCATCAACTGAGCCTGCAGGGTGCTCTTGCCACACCGCCGCACCCCCGTCAGGACGGTCGCCTGCGAGCCGCTCACCGTTAAGCTGGCAACCAGTTGGCGCTCGACCTCCCGTGGTGGAGAGGGCGGCGCCAGCGGGCTACGGAGAACAGCAGAAAGTGTATCTCGTAATAACATAATTTTATACTATCGTGAGATACAGCAATTAGGCAATTGAGCGCCTACAGCCACCCCTTGCGCTTGAAATACCAATAGGGCGCCAGACCGGACAGGACCATCAGCACCAGGGCCAGCGGATAGCCGTACTCCCAGCGCAATTCCGGCTGGAATTGAAAATTCATCCCGTAAATGCTGGCCACCAGGGTCGGCGGCAGGAATACCACCGCGGCGATGGAAAAGATCTTGATGATCTTGTTCTGGGCGATATTGATAAAGCCCATGGCCGCGTCCATCAAAAAATTTACCTTGTTGAATAAAAAGGAAGTGTGACTGGTCAGCGATTCGATATCGCGCAGGATTTCCCGCACGTCATCCAGCCGTTCCGGCTCCAGCAACCGCCCCCGGCGCAGCAGGAAAGACAGGGCCCGGCGGATATCCATCAGGCTCAGGCGGGCCTTGCCGTTCAGATCTTCCTGGGAGGCGATATGCGCCAGCATATCCTCCATATCCTTATCGGCCATAGTTTCGCTCAGCACGCTTTGACTGACGCCTTCCAGGGCGGCGTAAATCTGCTCCAGATCGTCGGCTATCAGCTCGACCTCCGTCTCGTACAGGGTCAGCATGATATCGGTTGGATCCTTGACGAAATCGGGAATGCGCCGGGCCCGCAGCCGGAACAGGCGGAACGCGGCCAACTCCTCTTCATGAATGGTGAACAACCGGTTGCGGTGGAGGTTGAAAGCGACCGTGATGTTCCGAGTCTGTTCCTCGAAGTTGTGCAGGAAAAAGGAGTGAATGTGGCTGCCGTCCTCGTCTTCGTAAAAACGGGCGCTGGCCTCGATGTCGTTGATCTCTTCTTCTTCAGGCAATTCGAATCGATAGGCGGTCTCCACCCAGGTGCGTTCCTCCTCCGACGGGTCGACCATATCGACCCACAGCGCGGCTTCGCTCAGATCTTCGAAGGTATCGACCACGATCTGTTCTAGGCGTCCTTCGCGCATGACAAAGGCATTCAACATCGGGATGTCCTCTCATGAAGGGTTTGCTTGCCAGCGGCTTAGGGTCGGCTGAAGCCAAACTTAAAGCGCCCGGTCATAGCGTCTGCCGACTCATGTAGTATAGACAGGAAGCGTAGCGTGGCGGCGGGTACAGCGCCGGTAGGAGGCGGGTAATGCCCACTGTTCCGAAGTCTGGAACTGGAGCGGAGGCATCCAAGTCCAAAAATTGGTGCTTATGTTAAGCATCCTGCGGTATAAAGTCTATTCAATCCCGGCGATGCAGGGCGGAAGGCACAGTTAACGCCTGGGTGAACCATTCACCGGCCTGTTGGCGGTGTAAGATCGGCAAATGCTATCGAGTGACGACTATGACTATCAAAATCGACAAAAAGATCGTCGGCTACGCGGTCATCAAGCCGGAGGAGGAAACTCCGGCGCTGGTCGAAATGCTGCCCCGACAGCCCGCTGTGGTGCAGATGCACGAGAAGGTGGAACGGCCGGAAATGCTGCCCGGTTGCACCTACAAGGTCAAGACACCGCTGTCGGATCATGCGCTCTATATCACCATTAACGATATCGTGCTCAACCAGGGCACGCCGCACGAAGTCCGCCGGCCTTTCGAGATTTTCATCAATTCCAAGAACATGGACCATTTCCAGTGGATCGTGGCCCTCACCCGGATCATCTCGGCGGTGTTCCGCAAGGGTGGAGACAGCGTTTTCCTGATCGAGGAATTGCGTTCCGTATTCGATCCCCGTGGGGGTTATTTCAAGAAGGGCGGCAAGTACATGCCCTCGCTGGTGGCCGAGATCGGCGATGTGATCGAGGCCCACATGCGCACCATCGGCATGCTCAAGGACGAACTGCCGGACGACCATCAGCGCACCCTGATGGCGGAAAAACGCGCCCAGTACGAGGCCCATATCCGGGCCATGGAAGCCGCCCGGCCCAAGGAGACGGAACAGCCCCATACTTTCCCGGAAACCGCCTCCCTGTGTCCCAAGTGCCAGACCAAAGCCATGATCCTGATGGATAATTGCCTGACCTGTCTGAATTGCGGCTATTCCAAGTGCGGTTGAGGATCGACCGGCCTGGCCGATTTGGCGAACACTTCGGAAAAACCATGAGCCCGTAGGTTGGGGTGACGAAGGAACCCCAACGTAATCCCTTACATGAAATGTTGGGGTTCGTTCCTCACCCCAACCTACGCGGGCTACGCGGGCTACGCGGGCTCACCCCAACCTACGCGGGCTTGAAGGTACGTATCAGGTTGACGGCGAGGAACGCGCTTCTTCATTGCCCTCGAACACGGCGAGTTCCTCGTTAAGCCTGGCAATCAATTTGCGAATTCCGGCTTTCGTGAATCCTTTTTCTCCAATCGGGTGATTGCGTTGTAGTTCGGCAAGCCGTTCCTGCAAGTCTTGAAGTTCGGACTATGCCTTTTCGTATTCGCCAGTTGTCGTAATCAAAGCTTCACCTCCACAATGCCTTTTTGCAGGGATTTCCTCTTGCATTTCAATACGCTTTGGCGATAACGTCACAAACTTACGCCCACTCTCAGCTTCTTCCTTTTTCAAGGCTTGATAAATCTCTCGTAAATCGTAGTTAAACCGGGCCGCATGCGCGTCGCGTACTTTGCGCACTTCTTCGACAATTGGATCTTCCCACATAGCATTACTCCTCTAGCAATTCTTCTGGTGTACAGATAATAACCGGCTTATAGCCGTTGGCGCGACAGACTTGCTCGATTTTATCTCTCATCCTGGCGTTGGCGATATGTTTACAGTTCCAGGTAATAAGGTAGTCCATCCCGTTGGTTACCGCAACCGCAATATGCACTGCATCTTCTTCCGCCTTTCTTGGCAGCGGCCCTTTACTGAGTAGGTCTTCTGCTAATGCTAGCGCTTCTTCCGTGACCTCCAGCAGTTCTACTTCCTCCAAAGCACTCAAACGCCGCTGAGCCATGTTTTCGTTTCCTGCTTGCGCTTCTCTAAGCACAAGCTGCGAAGCAAACAGTTCAAAAAATTGACGTTTTGTTCTCCACCATTCATCGGTAATCTGTTGGTGGGCGGCAACGATCACGTCGCGACTTGGCCAAGCTGTCAGGTAACTGACAATGGTGGTTTCAATGTAGATTTTTGAGTTCACAGCCGCGTCTCGTTGAAACTGTGATTCGACCTGCCGGATTCAATCAAAGGCCCGTCTGTACTCTTCCTTGAGTCTGTCGTGAAGCCTCTTGATCGCCAAGTACGCGGAACTGTCCTTCGAAGGATACTCCCTTGGATCATTCAGCGCCATGTCCACCACATCTATCAGGCAGTCCATATCCCATCGGTAGAAGCCAATGGGACGTTTCCCCTGGTAGCGTTCGATGCGCGAGTCCAACCCGAACGCCTCCGCCATCTGCCAAGTGTGCCGCTTCAACTGGGCGAGTTCCTCACCGTCGATAAGCATTTTTACTCTGATATCGCGTGATCCTGGTTTCATTTTCTTCTTGGGTCGAACGGTTAAGCTCAGCCGTGCCGCGTCAGCGGCATCGGCTGCATGCTTTTGTTAGGGCTATCCGAATAAATCGAATCTGGCCCGTTTTTTCAGGCGGTTTCCTGGAATTGCTTTGCTTCACGTCGCTGTAACCATCGTTTGAGCGAAGAAGCACTTTCTGTAGATTGCCTGCCAAGCAGCAGTCCTTCAATACCGATATCCTCATCGAGCTCAGGCCAATGCATGCCATAACCGGCGCCGCTGATCTGAACATTGGCGCGCTCAGCCGGTGTACCATGCGCCAGACGCGGATACCAGCCAATCGGGACAGCGATGGTACGACCGTCTTCGAGGTCAACAGACAGGGTATCGTCTGTCATCGTGACACTGACTATTTTAGGCTGGGCCAGTGTCACCACTGCAGAAAGCGTCCCATTCATGTCTCAAAGTCTCCAGGTGCTCACGCATGATGCGCTCGATGTCACGTAACTCACTGCGATTATAACCGTGATTTGCTGCCAGTGTGACATCAGGATCCAGCCAGAATTTGGCGCTCCGGTTCTCTCGGTCTGCGTGCATATGTCGCGGTTCATGGCAATCATACGAGTAAAAGTAGAAGCGGTAAGGACCAGTGCGTAAAGCTGTTGGCATATGTACAGGTTGCCTCTTCTTGCTTTCATCTTCGCTTAAGATACCATATTGTCGCCATGAGGGCCTTAAACCCCCGCTATATCGTGCCGCCTAACGCTCTAAGCTCAGCCGCCGGCGTAGCACAGCGATTCAGCGCTTGAGTCTGGGTTTTCCGAGGATAGACATGCACAAATCATTTATTTTTCAATGATATATGTTTGTCAAGTACTTTTGAACAGCCGGAAAAATATTTTTTATGTCATGTAACTCGTTGATTTTATAGTATAAATGATGGAATGATAAATTAAGACTTTCTTTTTATATTTCAATGAGTTAAAAAAATTTTTCCGGTTAGTTTTTAGTCAAACTATTGAATTTACAAATATTTTTCTCTTACATGCTCTGAATCGCTGGGATAACATCACATGCTAGGCATCCCCCCCGAGCTGGCTCGTCTGTACGGCGGACGGGGTCACTGTACGGCGGACGGGGTCAGGTCTTGTACGGCGGACGGGGTCAGGTCTTGCAATCAAACATGCGTGATTGCAAGACCTGACCCCTCTTCTTGCTCTTCTTGTGACCCCTCTTCTTGGAAAATGTAGGTGCGCTCGATGCCGGCCGCCCGCACCGACTGCTCGGCTTCACCCTTGACCCGATTGTAGAAGAAATAGGAATGCGGATCGGCGCCCAGGGCGGAAATCAACAGGAAGCACCGGGCCTGGCGCTGGGCGGCAAGCCGGGCCAACTCGCGCGGATATACCAAGTCTACCTGCGTAAAAGCTTCCCGGCTGCCAGCCTGCTTGAGGGTGGCGCCAAGACAACAGAACACATCATCGGCGTCGAAGCGGTCGGCCCACTGCTGCAAACGGTCGAACTCCACCACCTGCTGGATGAGCTTGGGATGGGTCGTCGGCAAGGGCGTACGCACCCAGGCGATGACCCGAGCATACTGCGGATGATCCAGCAGCCGGGCCAGGCAATGCGAGCCCACCAAGCCGCTGGCCCCCGCGATCAGGGCGGATTTACCAGTCATTCGATTTGCGAACCACCCCTACGGGGGTAACAGTCAGTATAGTGGGCCGGCATCAACCAGGGAGCGTCCTACTCACCGACGATTTCGACCTTTTCGATCACGATATCATCCACCGGCACATTCTCATGGCCTTTTCTGGAGATGGTGGGAACGGCGACAATCGCATTGACCACGTCCATCCCCGCGACCACTTTGGCAAATACGCAGTAACCCCAACCATCCCGACCCGGATAGTCCAGAAAATCGTTGTTATTGACGTTGATGAAAAACTGGGAGGTGGCTGAATGCGGCGCCGCCGTGCGCGCCATGGCGACGCTGCCCACCGTGTTCTTCAGGCCGGCGGCGGCTTCGTTGTTGATGGGCGGACGGGTGGTTTTGGCCGTCATGCTGGGCAGCAGACCGCCACCCTGGACCATGAAATTGGGAATGACCCGGTGCAACAGCGTGCCCTCGTAAAAGCCTTCCTTTGCATACTGGAGAAAATTGGCCGCTGTCCCCGGGGCTTTGGCATGCTCCAGTTCGATATCGATAACGCCTTTGGTCGTGTGCAGTCTGATCATGGTTTACTTTCGCTATGGGTTGGAGTCTTGGAATCCTGGGTTTCGGTGATCGTTACCTTCTTGATGATCACCGGCTGTTTCGGCACATCTTTCATACCGGGGCCACCGACGTCGGTGGGCGCCTGCCGGATCTTGTCCACCACATCCATGCCTTCGACCACTTTGCCGAAGACGGCATAGCCGAAACCGTCCCGACCGGGATAATCCAACGACGGGTTATCCTTCACGTTGATGAAAAACTGGGCGGTGGCCGACTGCGGATCCGAGGTGCGCGCCATGGCGATACTGCCGCGAATATTCTTCAAACCGTTGCTCGCCTCGTTGGCAATCGGCGGGCGGGTGGGTTTCTGGTTGAAATCCTCGGTAAAGCCGCCGCCCTGGATCATGAAATCACCGATTACCCGATGGAAAATCGTCCCATCGTAAAAGCCCTCGCGGGCGTATTGGAGAAAATTGGCCACGGTTGCGGGCGCTTTTTTGGCGTCCAGTTCCAGGACGATGTTACCGTAGTTGGTCTCCAGGGTAACGCGGGGATCGGCCCATACCAGGGAACTGAACAACAGCAACGCCAGGGCGATCACCCGGCAACAGGTAGACTTTATCATCGCTTTTCTGCCTTCATTAAGTTAGAACCGCCGGCATGATAAAGAGTCCGATGGGATTTGACCAAATTTTCTTGCTGTAAATTTTCCAGTGATAGAGACAAGCTGATACACTATTTTGTGTAGTAAGAGCAAAGATAACACTATATGTAGTGCTCACAGGTTCTCATCACTGGAAAATTTACACTACCAAATGGTTCATTTTGTCTAATCTCCCGGCTCCTCAGCCAGGGGACCCGCACCGAGCAGGGTAGCCGTGCCTTCACCTTGTTGGCCAGCCGGGTAGGGTGGGCATGGCCCACGTTTTCCTTTGAACCCCGGTTAGAATGGTGGGCCGTGCCCACCCTAAAAGACTACTCGGTAGCCCTCTTGCAGACACAGGCGCCCCCTCCCTCGGCCTGTTGTCAAAGCACCATGAACCTTCATTACCAACCAGATGAGCAGGCTAAACCGATGATTTCTGTCAAGACTATTGAAATTCCACAAGATATACTCGACTCGGCCCGGTTGACAACAGACGAGATCAAAACAGAGTTGGCTGTTGCTCTTTATGCGCAAGGCCGCCTCTCCATCGGCAAAGCGCGAGAGCTGGCGGGCCTGTCGCTCTGGGAATTTCGGCAACTGCTGAGTGCGCGCCGGATTTCACCACACTACGACATAGCCGAACTTGAAGAAGACATCGCCACCTTGCATGAGCTGGGACGGCTATGATCATTGTCAGCAACACATCGCCGCTGACGAATCTTGCCGCCATCGGCCAGTTTGAGTTGCTGCGGATTTTGTACAAGGAGATAGAGATTGCGCCGGGTGTATGGGATGAACTGAACGCCAAGAATAAACAATGGCCCGGACGGAATGAGGTTGCAGTCGCAGGATGGATTCATCGTCATAATGTCCAAAATCAGATTCTGGTAGCTGCCTTGAGACGTGATCTGGATCACGGTGAAGCCGAGAGCATTACATTGGCCTTGGAGCGGCAGGCTGATTTAATCCTTCTGGATGATAGAGAAGCTCGACATATAGCTCAGCGGTTGGGACTGAAAGTCATCGGCGTCATCGGTACCTTACTGGAAGCCAAGGCGTTAGGGGCGATTGTCGAGATTCGTTCGCATCTCGATGCCTTGCGGCAGGTTGCAGGATTTTATGTCAAAGAATCTCTCTATCAGACAGCGCTTATCCGTGCAAATGAAAATACTCCTGAAGGTTAATGAACGACAGTCAACTCTGAACAGATCACAGCCCGCATAGGGCGCAATAGCGTCAGCGTATTGCGCCGCATGAAACCAGGGCTGGGATGCAGCCCGCCTAGCCAGTTAAGTCGGCCACGGCTGTGCCCGACGTGTACTGCTGCGCATTCCACCCCGGCGGGCAACACGGCGCTTTGGCCCGATCACGACTATGATTGCCTATGTTGTCAGCGCGCACAGAGCGGCCACGGCATCGTCACGCGGAATAGTTGAAATTTTGTAGCGGCGCCCGCTTTCCGTTACCATCGCCTTATGACAGCACTCACTCTTAAAACCCGTTTCGCGCCCAGTCCGACCGGCTATCTGCACTTGGGCAATGTACGCACCGCCCTGTTCAACGCCTTGCTGGCCCGCCAGCAGGATGGCATTTTTCTGCTGCGGCTCGAAGATACCGACCGGGAACGCAGCCTCCCTGAGTATAGCCGGGCTCTGCTGGAGGATCTGCGCTGGCTGAGTCTGGAGTGGCAGGAAGGGCCGGAGGTGGGTGGTCCGCACGGCCCCTATACCCAGTCCGAACGGCAGGTACTGTATCGGCACTATTATGCGCTCCTGGAGCAGCGGGAGCAGGTCTATCCCTGCTTCTGCCCGCCGGCCGAACTGGCGCTGGTGCGCAAGACCCAATTGAGCGCTGGCCAACCGCCGCGCTATTCCGGCGCCTGCGCCCGCTTGAGTGAAGCCGAACGTGAGGCGCGCCGGGCGCGCGGCCTGCCGGCGACCCTGCGTTTTCGGATCCCGCCGGGCCGGGTGGTGGAGTTTCACGACTTGGTGCGCGGCCCGCAGCGTTTCAGCAGCGACGATATCGGCGACTTTATCATCCGCCGGGCGGACGGCGGCGCGCAGTTCTTCTTCACCAATGCGGTCGATGACGCTTTAATGGAGATTACCCATGTACTGCGGGGCGAAGATCATCTCACCAATACGCCCCGGCAGTTACTGTTGCTGGAAGCCCTGCAACTGCCGGCGCCGGAGTATGGCCATATCGCCCTGATTGTCGGCGCCGATGGCAGCCCGCTGTCCAAACGCCACGGCAGTCGCAGCTTGCGCGAGCTGCGCGAGGCCGGCTTTTTGCCGGACGCAGTGAACAATTATCTGGCCCGGTTGGGACACACCTACGACAGCGACGGCTGGATGGAACCGGCGGAACTCGCCGCCGGCTTCGCCGTCGGGCACCTGGGACGGGCGCCGGCCCGTTATGACGAGGCACAGTTGCTGCACTGGCAGGCCGAGGCGGTGGCGCGCCGCGCCGACGAATCGTTACAGATCTGGATGGGTACGGCAGTATGGGCGCGGGCGCCGGCGGACCGGCGGGATGATTTTATCGCCGCGGTACGACCCAATGTCCGTTTTCCCGCCGATGCCCTGGACTGGGCGGAACGCCTGTTCGGGACAGATTTGGCGCTGGATGGGGAAGCCCGCGCCGCGATCGAGTCCGCCGGCAATGATTTTTTCCGCCAAGCGCTGGCGGCCTACACCGCCCATGGCGCGGCCTACCAGCCGCTGGTGGAGCAACTGAAAGCCGCCACCGGCGCCAGGGGCAAGGCGCTGTTCCTGCCGTTGCGGGCGGCCTTGACGGGCCTCACCCACGGTCCGGAACTGGCGCGGATACTGGCTCTTATCCCGGCTGAACTGGCGCGCCGCCGTTTGCAAACCTGGTGCTGAACCGCTCCAACCCCGACCGGCTCGACTCTCTCACAGGAAATCCTGGATGTTGCAAATCTATAACAGCCTGACCCGCAAAAAAGAGGTCTTTGTTCCCATCGAAGCCGGTAAGGTTCGGTTGTACGTATGCGGCATGACAGTTTACGACTACTGCCATGTCGGTCATGCCCGGGTGATGGTGGTCTTCGACGTGGTGGTGCGCTATCTGCGCTCGCTCGGCTACCAGGTGACCTATGTGCGCAATATCACCGATATCGACGACAAAATCATCCGCCGCGCCCAGGAAAATGGCGAGGACTATCGGGCGCTGACCGAGCGTTTCATCCAGGCTATGCACGAGGACGCTGCCGCGCTGGGGGTGCAGCCGCCGATGGTGGAGCCGCGCGCCACTCAGTCCATCGCCGACATGCAGGCGCTGATCCAAACTCTACTGGAAAAGGGCTTTGCCTACCTGGCCGAAACCGGCGATGTCTGCTACGACGTCAGCCGTTTCACCCATTATGGTGAGCTGGCCAACAAGAATCTGGAGGATTTGCGCGCCGGCGCCCGGGTCGAGGTGGAAGCGGGCAAAGACGACCCATTGGATTTCGTGCTGTGGAAGGCGGCCAAGCCGGGTGAACCGAATTGGCCGTCGCCCTGGGGGCCGGGACGTCCCGGCTGGC
The DNA here is from genome assembly GCA_903844665.1 of uncultured Pseudomonadota bacterium. Lineage (GTDB taxonomy): Bacteria > Pseudomonadota > Gammaproteobacteria > Competibacterales > Competibacteraceae > CAIMUS01. The sequence continues at coordinate 1,454 of CAIMUS010000336.1, read as the reverse complement.
ATATCGAATGCTCGGCCATGTCCAGCCGCTGCCTGGGGGAGCATTTCGATATTCACGGCGGCGGCATGGACCTCAAGTTCCCGCACCACGAGAACGAAATCGCCCAGTCGGAAGCGGCCAGCGGGCATAAGTTCGTGAACTATTGGATGCATAACGGCTTCGTCCAGATCGACGAGGAGAAAATGTCCAAATCGCTGGGCAATTTCTTCACCGTGCGCGAGGTGCTGGAGCGCTATCCGCCGGAAGTGGTTCGATTTTTTATTATCTCCAGCCATTATCGGGGGCCGTTGAATTATTCCGACGAGAATCTTGACCATGCCAGGGCATCGTTGACCCGGCTGTATACGGCCTTGCGGGGGCTGCCGGGAAGCGAAGCGCCGCCGCAGCCGACCTATCAGGACCGCTTCCGGGAAGCCATGGATGACGATTTCAATACCGCCGAAGCGCTGGCGGTGTTATTCGAACTGGCCCGCGAGATCAACCGGTTACGGGACAAAGGGGAAAGTGAGGAAGCCGCCCGGCTGGGAGCGGGCCTGCGTCAGTTGGGAGATATCTTGGGCTTACTACAAGGAGATCCGGATGAGTTTCTGCAAGTTCATCTTAAAGCTGCTATCAGCGTCGGTTCTACTATCGATGCGCGACTTACTCTTGAACACGGGTTTACCAAAACTGAGATTGAAAACTTGATCGCCCAGCGAAACGCCGCCCGCAAGGCCAGGAACTGGGCCGAGGCGGATCGTATTCGGAAGCTATTAGCCGAACAGGGTATCGTGTTGGAGGACACTTCAGCCGGAACCACCTGGCGGCGTGGTTGACGCCGGGATAGCTTGACTATATTATTATCAGTTCGCAGCGGGGTGCTGAGGTTAAGTCCGGTCGATTCACGGGGTATAGCGCAGCCTGGTAGCGCACCTGCTTTGGGAGCAGGGTGTCGGGGGTTCAAATCCCTCTACCCCGACCAATTTGGTCGTCAGGCAGAAATACGGCGCCTGTAGCTCATGCGGATAGAGCACCAGCCTTCTAAGCTGGGGGTAGCAGGTTCGAATCCTGCCAGGCGCGCCAGAGTCTTGTTAAGGTTGGCAGCCGAATTCGTTGGTGGGCGTAGCTCAGTTGGTAGAGCCCCGGATTGTGATTCCGGTTGTCGTGGGTTCGAGTCCCATCGTCCACCCCAATCGACACGTTGCTTGTTTTTTAGTTACAATCCCACCGCCTGGGCCGTTAGCTCAACTGGCAGAGCAGAGGACTCTTAATCCTAAGGTTGTAGGTTCGATTCCTACACGGCCCACCAAATTCAAAGACTTACGATCTATTTTACGGCTACCAACTTAAGGCGGGACAATCCGACCCTGGGAGCGCCGGCGTCCCCGCCGGCCTCAGGGCATTCGACGCCAGTCAACAGCCGGCAAAATGCCGGCGCTACTAGGGAATCCCCGTAGGGGCGGTTCGCGAACCGC
>CAIMUS010000335.1 GCA_903844665.1 uncultured Pseudomonadota bacterium | reverse complement strand
GTAAGCGTTCACCCCCCTCCCCCTAACCCCCTCCCACAAGGGGAGGGGGGATACGCTAAGTAGCTGTTTTGCAATAACTCCCTCCCCCCTTGTGGGGGAGGGTCGGGGAGAGGGGTCTGAACGGTTACCCCGTAACTGTTCAAGCCACGGTTTGGCCTGCGTGATGATTCCAGCTTTTTTGGCGCGCAGCACCACACCGACACTGCCTACTACCGTCAAACCATGCGCCTGCGCACACCGCCGGGCCGCTGCATCGTCCAGAACGGCGCGACACTTCAGAGTGATGGCATGAGCAATAACTTGCGATTCCCCCGGATCGATGTCCCAAATCTGTACGCTCCCCGGTAATGGGATATCGGCGATACGGCGCAGTGCAGCCCAGTCAATCGCCACATTGGCGGACGAATCCTTGTCTTTACCGGCTTCGACTTCCCGAATCACCGTTGCCGGCACCCACACAACCTGTGCCAACTGTTCCAACCAGGCGAGTTGACCGATTCGCGCGAGCAAAATGAGCGGCGAGGCGTTGACCACCCAGACTTCAGCCATGAACTTCCTGCCAGAGTTCCTCGGGACGAATCTGCACCACAGGAATCTTGCGGCGGGCCAGTTCGTCGATAAACTCAGCACGCGACAGCCCGGCGATTTCAGCGCCCTTACCCTGGGAAATGCGCTCCTGGGCGTACCATTCCACGGCGGCGGCAATGCACATTTCCCGGATCACTTCCTTGGGGGAACGGCGTAAAGCGGAATACACATCGTCCGGCAGTTCGATGGTTACAGTCGTCATAACAATTTCCTCAAATGCGGTAGCAATTGCATCACACGGTCATTGTAGCCAGTAGCGGTAGCAACCCGTCGAAGAGACTCTGGCCGCGCCAGCGCCGCCGCCTCTTCGATCACCTGCACCAGCACGGGCTTGGCAGCGGCAACGACCCAATCTGGCAGATGCTTATGATCTGGAAAACTGGGCAAGTCAGCAAAATGCGGGGTGTTGTCATAGCGAAACACCAAGGCATGATGGCCGTCCTGACAGTGATACCGATACCCCAACGCTTGTAATACACCACCGGTCACCACTAACGCCTCATTGACTTCCAGCAAATAGCCGGTGCTGAAGCGAATCCGCAGTCGCAAATTGACGCGCTCGGGCGTCAGAATTTCCTCCTCATAGCATTCGACATAGCCATCGGCAAGTTGTTTGACGGCGGTTTCCACTGCCGCCAGATACTCCGCCAACCGTTCATGCAACATCGCGCACGCGCTTTTCTACTTCACCGCGAATCGCCAGATAATGCCGGTAGTCATTTGCCCACTCGACGAAATCGACCTCATCAGCCATCTGTCCGCTGCTATAGCGGTTGAAGAATTCCTCCGATTCCATACCGTAGCGGTTTTCATACCGGCTCAGCCGCTTGGATACCGCCACCAGAGCGTCAACCAGGGAATCGTACTCAATCGTCTGTTTCCACATAGCTGCATACCCTTTATCGTGTGAAGCGGGTTCCGCTCCCAGTGGCCCTGAATCCAATACAATGGCTTTAATCACAGAAGCGTTTTCTTGCCGAGAGCCGATTTTCCTCAATCAGTTGCTTGATCTTTGGCCAGACTGCCTCGTCATATCCTGACTCGTCGGCAAGCCATTCCTGTAATAACCGGCGCGCTGCTGCATTCTTACGGCGTTGTGCTGCCACCTCAGTAGCGGTGCGGGCATCCCGCTTTTGTGCCTGAACTGACCCTGGGTCACCGGCAGTGGATACTATAGGCGCTGGTTTTTCCTGCACTTCGGTTTGCATCATTATACAGTTATCCTACCCCCACCAACGGCAACAACTTCCCCAGTTCAGCCTCCAACATCGCCGGATCATCGGCCCGCAAGGTCGCATGACCCACCTTGCGGCCCGACCTGGGCGCCTTGCCATAGCTATGAAAATGCAGGCCGGGCACTCCCAGAAAAGCATTGAGATCGGGCAATTCGCCGATGAAATTAATCATGGCGGAATAGCCACGGGCGGCGGTGGAACCCAGCGGCAGCCGCAGGATCGCCCGCAGATGATTCTCGAACTGGCTGGTTTCCGCGCCTTCGATGGTCCAGTGACCGGAATTGTGTACTCTAGGGGCCATCTCGTTCGCCAGCAACTGCCCGTCCAGCACGAAAAACTCGATGGCCAGCAGGCCCACGTAATCCAACCGTTGCAGGATCCGTCCGGCGTAATCACGGGCCTGTTGCGCCAGGGCAATGTCTTCGTAAGGTGCGCGGGAAAGCCGCAGGATGCCGCCCCGATGACGATTTTCCACCAGCGGATAAAACGCCATTGATTCATGGCGGTCTCGCAAGGCCAGGATGGAGACCTCCCGCAGAAACGGCACGAAGCCCTCCAGAATCAGGGATACGCCGTCCAAGGCCCGCCAGGCCGGTTCGATATCGGCCTTATCCCGCAGCAGCCACTGGCCCTTGCCGTCGTAACCCAGCCGGCGGGTTTTCAGCACGGCGGGCAGTCCCACCTGCTTAACGGCCGTGTAGAGCGTCTCCAGACTGTCCACCGCGGCGAACGCGGGCGTGGCGATGCCCAATTCCCGGAACAGGGTCTTCTCGGCCAGCCGGTCCTGGGCAATTTCCAGCGCCAGCGGAGGGGGATACACCAGCACTGTTTCTTCCAGAAAATGCGCCGCCGCCGCCGGCACGTTCTCGAAATCGAAGGTCACCACATCGACCCGGTCGGCCAGTTGCGCCAGTTTCTCCCGATCGTCGTAATCGCCCTGGATCAGCTCGGCGACCTGGCCGGCGCAGGCGTCGGGCGCCGGGTCCAGCAGCACAAAGCGCAAGCCCAGTGGGTAACCGGCCAGAGCCAGCATTCGCGCCAGTTGACCGCCGCCGATGATGCCGATTCTCATGGCGCAGTCCGGGGGTCGGGCCGGCTCAGCACCTGTTCGGTCTGGGCCGCGCGGAAAGCCTTCAGCGCTTCGCGGATAGCGGGGTATTTATTGCCCAGCATGGCGGCGGCCAGCAGCGCCGCGTTGATCGCTCCGGCCTTGCCGATGGCCAGCGCGCCCACCGGAATGCCGCCCGGCATCTGTACGATGGAGAGCAGTGAATCCAGCCCGTTCAGCGCCTGGGATTGCACCGGCACGCCCAGTACCGGCAGACAGGTTTTGGCGGCCACCATTCCCGGCAGATGGGCGGCGCCGCCGGCGCCGGCGATGATGACTTCCAGACCGCGCGCTTCCGCCGTCGCCGCGTAGTCGAACAGCAAATCCGGGGTGCGATGGGCCGAGACGACCCGGACCTCGAAGGGAACTTGCAATTTTTCCAGCGTAATCGCCGCGTGTTCCAGTGTGCTCCAGTCGGAGGTGGAGCCCATGATCAAACCAACCAGGGGTTGCATAGCTGTTAGTTCTCTTAGCCTGCTGAAAATGCCTTGAACCGGGCCAGCGCCCGGCCGGAGTCCAGTACTTCGCGCGCCGCCGCGAGAAAAGCATAGATACGTGGATAGGATTAAAGATTAGGACAGATCGACCAGATGCTGACGAAAGGCTCTGACATGGCGCAAAGTATGGGCCAGGCCGGTGGGTGGGTGCAATCATCCGGCGCCCGGCGGCATTAGGCTTGCCTTCAATCCGCCCCTTTGAACCCCAGTTGCCGCCAGGCTTCATAAACTACCAGCGCCACCGCATTGGACAGATTCAGGCTGCGTCCCTGGGTCAGCATCGGGATACGCAACCGCTGTTCCGGCGGGAACCGGCTCAGTACCCACGCCGGCAGACCCCGCGTTTCCGGGCCGAACAGCAGCGTGTCGCCTTCCTGATAGTTCACCTGATGATAGCAACGACCGCCCTTGGTGGTAAAAGCGAATAGCCGGGCCGGCTGCACGGTGTCCAGAAAAGCCGGAAAATCCGCATGTTCCCGCACCTTGGCCCATTCATGATAATCCAGCCCGGCCCGTCGCAGCCGGGTATCGTCCAGGCGAAAACCCAACGGCTGGATTAAATGCAACTGGGCGCCGGTATTGGCGCACAGACGGATGATGTTGCCGGTATTGGGGGGTATTTCCGGCTCGAACAGCACGACCTGGAACAACGATTGCTAAATCCCAAGGCTGGTTCAGATAACGTAATTTAGGCCATGATCATCGTTTCGGCAGTTTACAGCGCTACACACTAACCCGCCCTACGAAGATCACCGCCGAAACTGTTCAATATTCTAAGCGCCGCGCACGCCGCGCCATAGCCGTTGTCGATATTGACCACCACCACCCCCGGCGCGCAGCTTGCCAGGGCAGCCCGCAGCGCCGTCTCTCCACCCTGGGCGACGCCGTAGCCGACCGAGCTGGGCACGGCGATCACCAGCCCCGACACCAGACCGGCAATCACGCTGGGCAGGGCTGCATCCATCCCGGCGGTGACGATCAGTACGGGAAAACGCCGCAATTCATCCACTCGTTCCAGCAGCCGCCATAAACCGGCGACCCCGACATCGTTAATTTCCTCACAGGCGACGCCATGATAGGCCAGCGTGCGGGCTGCTTCCCGGCTAACGGCAATATCCGAGGTCCCGGCAGTGACCACGGCCACCGTGGGCGGTGCTACCGGCGCCGGCACGGCGCCGTAAAAAGCCGTGCGCGACACCGGCTCGTAATCCATGCAGACTCGATAGGACTCGGGCAGGGCGGCAAATTGCGTCGCATCGAGGCGGGTCAATAACAGGCTGGCGTCTCTTTCCCATGCCTGTTCCAGAATGGCGGTCAACTGCGCCAGGGTCTTATGGCCGCAATAGATCGCCTCATCCAGACCCAGCCGGGCGCGGCGCTGAAAGTCGAGTTTGATATCCCGCTCAACCATGGCCGGCGTCACGTAGAAAGGCGCTGCCGGTGCGATATGGCTCGAAGCCCAGAAACGGCGCCAGGCCGGCCTGCCGGCACCACGGCTCGATCACCCCGGCAAGCCGGCTCCGATGGTCGGCGGAAAGCGCTGCCAGGCTGTCCCGATCCAGCTCGATTGCGACACCGGCATGGCGGAGGCGGCAGCGCACCGCGCGGGGCTGAATCTCCCGAGAGACAAGGTTTTCCACCCGATGGATCAGATTCAGCGCCGCCGGCTGGATGGGAATGCCGGTCTCGACCCGGCTGGACAGGCAGGGCGAAGCCGGCAGCTCGGCCAGATCGGTCAAACCGAGCCGGCGGGCGATGGCCCGTACCATCGCCTTGTCGATACCGACTTCCAGCAGAGGATGCCGGACACCGTAATCGTCGGCGGCTTGCAGTCCCGGCCGGTAATCGCTCAGATCGTCCCGATTGGCGCCCGATATGATAGTCGCCTGGGTCCGTTGGGCGATGCTCCGGTACAGGTTGGTTTTGCAATAAAAGCAGCGGTCGACCGGATTATCAAGATAGGCGGTATCCGCGAATTCGCCCGCATCCAGTAACTGCAATGACCAACCTTCACGCGCCGCATAACGCCGTACCCGCGCGGTTGCTTCCGGCGGCACTGCCGGGGAGACGCCATGAAACATGAGTCCGGCGGAGCCCGGCGTGCGGCCGACGACCACGGCCAGGGTCATGCTATCGACGCCGCCGCTGACCGCAACCGCCACCTGACCGAGGTCTTGCAGGCGTCGCTCCAGGGCTTCCAGGCTGGCCGTCACCGTTTCAGTCATCGTCGTGCTCCCGCCGGTTCAGGACAGTCTGCTCCGCCTGTCGCCGTAACCGCGCCCGTTCCGTAAAACCGCCCACTGGGGCGACATCGCGCAATTCCGCCTTGGCGGTGACAAGGCCCTGGGGACGCCGGGCGATTTTGACGCGGATCTGCCGTTCGCCGGCGTCGTACTCCGCCATCTGCCGCTCCAGTACCGACCGTTGCACGAACTGCCAGCGCAGTCCCAGTGTGCTCGTCTCCAGAAAGCATTGCTCTATCACAGCATCCAGCGCCTCCGGCTGGGTGAGAAGCTGAATCTGGGTGGCCAGCCGTCCCTGTTTGCCAAAGGCGGGCAGTTGGATGACATCGATGACAGCGGGCAGATTCCGCAGTTTCTCCAGACCCAGGGCCAGATCTTCGGCGGGTTGATCGTCCACTTCGAACTGGAGCACGGCGACCTCATCGGTGTGTCGCCTGGCCGCCGGTTCCAAAGCGAACAACCGGAGGATATTGGGCATACCGTCGAAGTGACGGGCGCCGAAACCGATGCCGGTGCGCCCCATCACCATCGCCTGTGCCGGAGGGCGGTAGGCTGGCGCCAGATGCTTGAGAATCGCCGCGCCGGTCGGGGTGACGCGCTCGCCGTCACGGCCATCGTCCTGAACGACGAAGCCTTGCAGCAACAGCACGGTCGCGGGCGCCGGCGCCGGCAGGCTGCCGTGCGCCGTGCGTATCCGGCCTGAACCCAGGGGCAGGGCGGATACGGACCAACTGTCGATAGGCAGCGATTCCAGCAGGAACGCGGCGGCGACGATATCGGCAATGGAATCCCAGGCGCCGACTTCGTGGAAGACCACCTCATCGACCGCGATGCCATGCACCTGCGCTTCGGCCTGGGCGAGCAGGGTGAAGATATCCACCGCCCGCGTCTTCACTCCGACGGGCAGGGCCGAGTTCCACAAACGTTCACGAATGGCTCGGAACGGTGTATGGGAATGCCGCTGTTCCTCGGCGATATCGCTGACCTGATAGCGTTTTCCCTGTAAGCCCTGGTCGGACCAGGGCAGACATTGCACGCTTATGCTATCGGGCAGGCCGGCTGCAGCGAGTAACGGCGGCAGTTCTTCGGTCAGTTCCGGCCAGGCATCGAGCAGGGCGGCTACGAACATATCGCCAGCCACGCCGCCGACGGGATCGAGGTGTACATGCATGACGAATCCATGAACGCAGTGTCGTTATAGGGGTTTCAAGGTAGCATGCAGCCTACCGGATGCCATAGACAGGCAATAAGCGACAGTCTTGCTTATTGCGAGTCTGGGTCATGCTGGCGCTACACGGCTACCAACTTAAGGCGGGACAATCCGACCCTGGGAGCGCCGGCGTCCCCGCCGGCCTCAGGGCATTCGACGCCAGTCAACAGCCGGCAAAATGCCGGCGCTACTAGGGAATCCCCGTAGGGGCGGTTCGCGAACCGC
>CAIMUS010000334.1 GCA_903844665.1 uncultured Pseudomonadota bacterium | reverse complement strand
GCGGTTCGCGAACCGCCCCTACGGGGATTCCCTAGTAGCGCCGGCATTTTGCCGGCTGTTGACTGGCGTCGAATGCCCTGAGGCCGGCGGGGACGCCGGCGCTCCCAGGGTCGGATTGTCCCGCCTTAAGTTGGTAGCCTGGCGCCAGAATTCAAGCTCTTGTTCACGCGACATATTAGCGGTTTGGTGACCCTGCTCCCGATCCTCACGAATCCACCTGACCACCTCGGTTGTGCTGACCTTGGGAAGCTGAGCGCGCAAGGCATCCATCTCGGCTGCCGCATCCCGGCGGCGGCGTTGCTGCGCCCAGATTCGCAGGGCCTCGTTGACTGTTCGGCTGCGCTCTCCCGAGGGAATTTTCTCGATCAGCCCCCAGGTATCATCGTCAATCATCACATTGATACGTCTGCTCACCGCATGACTTCCGTAGTGTGTATAAAATTACACACTACCACGTTCGCCGTCATACAGGAACGGCGAGGTTCGCGCTGCCCCGCGCCGGCGGGGATGTGTCTTGATGTTATTGACCTCTGCGGCTTGGCGGCTTGGCGGCTTGGCATCAACCCTGCTGCGGCGCGGAAAAGGTACGCGGTACGTGCCCTACCTGGCTTCCGCGGGAATGATGGTACGCGGTGCGTACTCGAGTCGTACCACAGGAACCGCCATGCGGGGCGCCGTAGCAATCCGTTCCGCGTTGCCGAGGAGCGCCGCGATGTGCCGTCCCACTTCCGCTTGGACGACCTTGGCTCCACATTGGGGACAGACACCCGCAGGCACATTGTCGATGACGATCAACTCTCCGCGTACCCAAAAGTCTTGTTTGATCGTCTGCTCGTGCATGGGAGTCCTACACACGTCGCAGACGCCATAATCGTAGGGTTGTGTTGGCATCGTAAGCCTCCTACTCCAGAACATACGTTGTGATCAAGAGTAACTTCCCGGTTTCTTTGACTCTACAGATGACGGCAATGGCTCGCCCGCCTGTGGTGGGACCCACGACTTCGTAGCGCGTGCCGCGTGGATCTCTCGTGAAGCGGCGACGGATGGCCCCGTGCGCGATGGCGCTCTCAATGTCTGGAGGATGAGATCGTCGTCAGCCATCTGAAGTATTAGCTCACCGGTGCACCGCTTTTTGGCGCGTCCGGTGGAGCGCTTTGTTAGCCAGCCAGTTCGCGAATCTGGCCTGGACGAAGTTCTTCGATTGCAAGGCGAAGTGCCGGGACAAGGGGAAGAAGATCAGCCAAACGGTTCGTCCTGGCCCGAAGAACAATAACAGCGAAAGGCCGATTGTTAAGCCGTTGTTGTTTGGGCAGGCTCTTGTCAACTGTGACCAAGACATCGAAGCGCCCGGCCATGACATCCAGCAGAGGGCCATCATCAAGGTCGCCCCAACCCATCTCCGGGACTGTTTGAACCTCGTGCACCGACAATTCCCTGGCAAGGTGTTTCGGCACGCAACCATCAAGAAGAACTCGCATATCAATTGCCTAAGGTTACGCCGCTACAGCCTTGGCAAGAAGCGCAGACTTCGCAAGTTCCAGCACGGCAATAGCGTGCTCGCGGGAAACGCTCGGAAAGTCTGCTAAGAAATCATCCAAAGGATCCCCTGCTTCGAGGTAATCAACGAGAGTTTGTACAGGCACTCTGGTTCCAGCGAAGACAGGCGTTCCGCTAAGCCGGTCGGAAGATGCAGTAATAAGAGGATCGGGGACTGACATTTTGGTATCTTCTCGCATATTTCAACTCTATTCTTTCCGGCTGGCTAACGTTCAAGGTGAGGGGCGCGAAGCCAGGTAGGATGTGCTGCGCGTACATTAAACATGGGTTCGGTACGCATAGTGAACCCTACCTGGCTTCCAGCGTATCAGAAAATCGTGGTCTGTCCCGAATGGCACTAACTTTTCATATAACTGGTTGATTTATATTAGTATTTATGCCACTTTAAGGCCATTCTGAGGTATCATAACCGGGTGGTGTTACGACAGTGTTGGCATGAAAAAATTAAGTTATTCAAACAGTTGCTTATAAATGATGAGCAACTGTTTTGGAACACTACCGTCAATTTAAAGCCAAGCTGGTGGCCTAAAAAATAGCGGAATCAATAGGTTACGTGAAAAGTTAGTG
>CAIMUS010000333.1 GCA_903844665.1 uncultured Pseudomonadota bacterium | reverse complement strand
TCCCCGCCGGCCTCAGGGCATTCGACGCCAGTCAACAGCCGGCAAAATGCCGGCGCTACTAGGGAATCCCCGTAGGGGCGGTTCGCGAACCGCCCCTACCGGCTCAGCCTGTAAAGCGTCCCGACTTAAGTGGATACCCCACCGCTCTTTTCCCACCGGATGCACAGTCACGGTAGGCTCACTGGGACCAGCCACGTTCACCGCGATCGGCGGCAACCAATGCACACGAGGTTCACCACGGCCTTTGCCGGTCCAGAACAGGCGCCAGTGCGCGCGTCTGATAGGCGGCTTGCGCGGCACGCCGGTCGGGGCGTTCGGCAGGCGGTCCTGTAGTTCTCCACTTTCCCGTCGCTCGGCGGCTTCCAGCGCCGCACCGATCCGCCAGGCTGCCGCCTAAGTTCCAGCCGGTTTGGTGGTAGCTGACTCGGGTGGTGCGGTGTCGGCTTCCCGAGCGGGCTGGCGTTGGCGATGGCGTTCCTCAATCAGCTTCCGATCCTGCCCGGCGAAATAGCGATCCTCGTCGGCCTTCTCCTTGCGGCGAAACGTATCAGTCCAGTGGTCTGTCTGCGCCATACGGTTCTCCTTTCAGACGGTGTGTACAGTAAGCAGCGCGGCAAGGTGGACGCAGGACCTCCGGCAACCCATCGGCCCCGCGCCCTGTCGTTCCGTGACAATGCTATTCGGCGCTCCCGTCCCTGCGAGTCCTGGAAACGGGCTCATGGACACCCACACGCCACGCCCGCTAGATCCGTGGACCTAGCGGCTCTGGGACTTGGTGGGCGGACTGGCCAGGCGAAAACCCCTGTTCTCGTTCCTGTTGTGCGGGTCGTTCCTGTTGCGCGCAGCCCCGCGCACCCTCTGCGGTTCGTTGTTCCACGAGCCGCCCCGCAGCACACACGGGCCGCCCTTCGGCCCGTTCCCGCTGAAAGTATATCGCTACGAAGATACTTTCGCGCAGTCCCAACGTGTCGGCATGACAGGCGTGGCCAATCCAGGCTTGCACGCTCGGATCGAAGTCGGCCCAGTCCAGCCGGCCCTCGGCGTAGCCACGGGCGAACGCGCGCAAGCGGCGGCGAAACCGGAAACCGTTCTCATTGCGCAGCCGGCGATGGTGTGGAAAGACGTGGTAGCCCAACAGATCGATGCCCTCTCCAACCTGGCTGACTTTGCCCAGGTCCAGGTGCAATTGGAGTCGTAGCGTCGCCAACTGGTCTTCAATCCAGTCCCGCCCGGCCAGCAACCGGCCCTTGTCATCGTCCAGCAGCACCAAGTCATCGACATAGCGCAAATACGCCGGCGCCCGCAGGACTTCCTTGACGCCGTGATCCAGGTCGTTCAGATACAGGTTGGCGAAGAACTGGCTGGTCAGATTGCCGATCGGAATGCCACAACGCCGCTCCAGCGGTGTCAGTAGATCATCACCGGGAAAGTAAGTCGGTGGCGCCGGTGCTGACTCCGGCCCGGTGTCGATGATCAGGTCCAGCAGAGCCAGCACCCGTTCATCCCGAAGATGGCGACGCAGGACCTCTTTCAAAATAGCCTGGTCGATGGAGGGAAAATACCGCCGCACGTCCAGCTTGAGCACGTAACGGTAGCGTTGCGCCCAACCCTGATACCGGTCCACCGCCAGATGCACGCCCTTTCCTTTGCGGCAGGCGTAGGTATCGGCGATGAAACGCTGGTCCAGCGGTGGCTCGATCACGTTCATCACCGCGTGATGCACTACCCGGTCAGGGAAAGGCGCGGCGGCGATCAGACGGGGCTTGCGCTCGTAGATGGTGAACAGCCGGTAGTCACCCGGTCGGTAGTCACCGCTTTCCAGGTCCCGCTGCAAAGCCAGCAGGTTGCGCTCCAAGTCCAACTCGAACGCCACCGCGCCGGCGCTGCGGGATTTACCCCGCCGGGCCTTGCGCCAAGCCAGCCACAGGTTGTCGAAGGCCACCAGCCGTGGCCACAGTTCATTCAGCCGTTTCACGGGACCCGCCCCCGGACTTGAGCCAGCCGCCGACCTGCCGGCCCAGGTCTTCCATCAGCTTGGCGCCGTACTCGTACCGTTTCAGGTTGATCACCTTCAGTTCCAGCGCCAGCCGCCACAGATGGCGGCACACAGTCAACTGCCGGTTGGCGCGCTGCAACGCCGGCCGCTTGTCACGCTCACGACTGTAAGCCGCTTCCACCAAGTCCTCCAGCACCGCCAGCAAGCGGGACTCCAGCCGCTCCCCCAGGGTGAACCGGCGCGAACGGGGAAAGTGGTCCAGCAGCGGAATCAGCCAGGCCAGCAGTTCATGACAGGCTTGCACCGCCCGCGGCGGCGTATCGCCCGCCGGGTTATCCACAATACCCCCAAAATTGCGGCGACCAAGGGGCTTCGCCCCCTGGACCCCCGGCAAAGGGAAAAAGCAAAAAGTTCAAAGGGTTAGGTCCTGGCCAGGCGAAAACCCCAGGAACTCGTTCCTGGTGTGCGGGACGCTCCAGACGCGCGCAGCCCCGCGCACCCCCTGCGGAACGAGGAACCACGAGCCGCCCCGCAGCACACACGGGCGGTCAACAGGATGATCCGTTCTCAACACCGATTGATGCGCCTTCGAGTAATCCTTGCTGTACTCCGACGCCGTCCATTCCCAAACATTACCCGCCAGATCGTGCACTAATTCGCTATCTGGCTGGATCACCTGCCACCAATCCGCCGCGCCGCCAGGAAAACACCCGACCGCACTGGTGCGATTGATACCGGACTCGCTGCTATTGCAACGCCAAATTTCCCACTTGTCTCCCCAAGGATAACGCCGGCCTTCGGGTCCTCGAGCGGTCCACTCCCACTCCGCTTCAGTCGGTAAGCGGATCGTCCCCGACGGCAAGTGCAATTGCTCGTTCAGCCAATTACAGTAGGCTTCCGCCTCGTACCAGATCACCCCCACGACCGGATGATTGTCCAGCGTCCAAACCGGATCATCCCACAGGTAGGGCTGCGTCCGATTACCACGGTTGCGCCTTCCCACTTCACTCCACCAACGGTCCTCACGGTAACCCTGCGCGACAAAGGGCCGGAACTGCGCCACCGTCACAGGGTAAACCGCCAGTTCGAAATCCTGAAGCTCCAGCGGCTCAGCCGACGCCGGCCAGTTCTCGTTATCAAATGCTTCCGAGTCGGGTCTGGCGCCGTTGCCCAGACGCAAGCCGGTGAAATTTGGAAAACGACCGCTGGTTCGTACGGCCGCTGTTCCCGGAATCCGTACCCATTGGAAATCCGGTAAGCCATCCGAGCGTGACTTTACGACGCTTGGTCTGGGGTCACCCAGTATCGCCAGATCACAACCCGCGCTGGCTCGCGCGGGCTGATCTTGCTGTAACGCCGGCAGGGTTTGTAGCAAGTCCACCAGACGGCTTACCACCCGCTCTTGCAACTTGGCGTCATGGTCTTTCTTGGGTACTTCCCTTTTCCAGCCAGGCAGCAGCGCACCCGCCAGCCTGACCCGTCGCCAGCCTCGATCATCTGGGGGCGCATGTGCAGGGCAGAGCTTCTCCAGTAGTTCCTTGGCCTGATACCGATTAGCGCCCTGCTCATCGTGGCACAAATATTCGCCGTAAAACCGGATCACATCCCACCAAGCGGCGTCACCGGTGCGCTCCACCGCTTCTTCCATGCCAGCCGCCGGCTGTTGGAGCAGATAAAGCGCCGCCAGATACTCCTCGAAGCTCAAGTGGGGAAAGACATACAAGGCTTCGGTGATACCCTCTTCCCGCTCCACCACCCGCTCCGTCAGCAACAGGCCGTTCGCACTCCGACAGTAGTCCAGAAATACCCTTGCGCCTTCTTCTCCCAGCCATTTGTTCATCGCTCCCATGACAATGACATCGCTGACCAGCGCCCGACCACCACTGCCACGCGCTTGATCGCCGCTCTTGTGGGCCTCGTAGGCCATTTCCCGTAGCCCCTGATAGAGTCTTTGCACAGTCACGTCGTAAGGCAGCAGGGCATCCAGTAAGGGCGGCCGTTGTACATTACCTACCCGCGCACCCTGCCAGCGCAGCAGCAGCAAATCCACGCACTCCCGGTACACACCGACCCGACTATCAGGGAGTTCTTTATAGGTATGGACGATGGCCATGATGGTCAACAACAGGGGCGTTCCCGCCAGTTCCCATAACCGTCGCGGGTCGGTCCGCTCCAGCGCCGTCTTCAGGGTTCGCTTCTTACCGGCGTAATCGATCGGACTCTGGGGGTTTAACTTCACCAGGGCGTTATACCAGGCATCGATGAATTCGACGATTTTGTCACGGCTGAACTCTGCCAGCGTATGGTCTTCCCACGGCAATTGCCAGGCCCGGTCCTGACGATAGCTATGTACCCGACAGGTCAGCATAATCCGGCAGCGGCCATGGCGCGCGGCGAAATCGAGCAGGGCTTGTTTAACCTGTAGGCGTAACTCACTGGCCACTTCATCGAGACCATCGAAAATGACCAGACCGCCTTGATCTCTTAGCGCTTGCAGCAGTAATTCGCCAAAGTTCTGCTCACGTTCATCCACCCAACGACGGATAAAATCAGTCATTGGCAGCGCCAGGCTGGCGTCGTTACGCTTCGCCAAGCTTTCGGCGAATTGTCGTAGGGGCACGAACACCGGCAGCAAGGCCGGACCGGTCCAACCTGGCGCCTGCTCTGCCAGTTTCACCGCCCCCGGATCCAGGAAAGTCTGGGCCAGCGTCAGGCACAAATAACGGCCGAAGGTACTCTTGCCGGAACCGGGTTGACCCAACAGCACTATGTGCTGCCGGTCGGCATGACAGAGCGTTTCGACGGCCGATAAGGGTGGCTCTTGCTCCCATGATTCCTTTTTCCGCTTCAGCTTGTCCGGTCGTTGCGTGGTGGTATCCAGGGAAATGTAGACTTGCTCCAAGGTCAGTCGTCGTGCCGCCGTGTCGACGGCGCTGGTTTTAGGGTCCAGAACCTCCAGCGGCAGGGTACTCCACTCGCCGGCCATAGCCTTCAGATAGGCAGTGCGTAGCGCGGCTGCATCGACCGGGTTACTATCCGCCGCGCGCTTGCTCTGTTGAGCCTGCTCTCGGGCTTTGGTCTTCTTGGCGTCGTAGTGCAGGTAGACTTGCCAGATAGCAGCGATGACAGTCCCGATTACACCGAGTACTGCCAAGTTCTCAGGCTTTTTCAGCCAATCCAAAGCAATCATCAGCCAGTCCATCGGGTTATCCCTCTTCTTGCTTGTGGTGCCGATAGAATAACCCCGAAACCGGCCTCGCGTCCTGTCATAGGAAACAGTTCACGGCGTGGCCTTGCGGTTCTTCAGCGATAGCACCGGTTTCCGGTCGGTCGGGTCGGGATTGGCGGTAGCCTTGATAGGGTGGGCACGGCCCATCATTCTAACCGGGGATCACAGGAAAACGTGAGCCATGCCCACCCTTCCCGGCTACCCGGCTGATAAAGCATGTGATAAAGCATGGCCGGTTGAGACACAATCACAACTCCCGCCAGGAACTGGCCTTGGCGGCAGTGCGTCCAGGTAAAAGCCAGCCTAGCATAAAGCCGGCCAGCAAGACGCCGGCGCCCAGCAGAAATAAGGTATTTTGCCGGCTGTCGGTCAGGGACTGACGTTCCTGCTGGGCGATTTGCAGGTCCCGCTCCAGATTGACGATCCGTTCTTGCAAGATGCGGTTTTGTTCATCGAGATTGAAATTGCCGCCGGTCAGTTTGCGTAAGCGGGCCAGTTCCTGACCCAAACGTTCGTTCTCTTCGAGCAGTTGACTGTACCTCGAAGCGACATCGCCGCCGCCGAAGGCCTGTTGCAGGCGGGCGTTTTCGGCTTTGAGCCGCTCCAGGTTTTGCTGCAGTTCGGCCAGCCGCTGACGGGTGCCGGGAGTATCCGTCAGTTCGCGCGTCATCACCCAGCCGTTCGCGCCTTCCTGGGTGCGCACCAATGAAAAGCCTTTCTTTTCATCCACCTGGATTACAGTTACGGCAGCACCTCCGGGCAGACTCTTCACGATCTTAAAGCGGGGTCCCGCGCCCGCGCGCAGCGCGGCTGACGCATTTTCGTTGACGTAGCGTACGGTTTCCGCCTGGACCGGCGAGACAAGGCCCAATAACACAATCGATATGAATAGCAATCTGGTCATGAAGTAGGGAAAGCCGGCCGGGAGACATGAAAATTATATTTTAGAGTGTTGGTCGGATTAAGACGAGCCAGGCTGTCGGTATGTAAGCGTTCACCCCCTCCCCCTAACCCCCTCCCACAAGGGGAGGGGGAATACGCTAAGTAGCTGTTTTGCAATAACTCCCTCCCCCCTTGTGGGGGAGGGTTGGGGAGAGGGGTCTGAACGGTTACGTCGGTATTACTTTATTTCCCATCGAAACCATCGGTTGACCGCCCAAGGCATAGCCGTTAGGATGATTGCTGTCACGATGCGGTTCCCCCTTGGGGATGAAAAGGGAACACGGTAAAGCCGAGAGCGAAGCCGTGGCTGCCCCCGCAACTGTAAACAGCGAGTCGTCACCGCCCTCAACACCACTGGCATCGCGCTGGGAAGGTGAGGTGGACGATACGGACCTGTAAGCCAGGAGACCTGCCGTCGTCGTGCGTCGTTCGAGTGCCGGGCGGGGTGATCCGGTGGCGAGAGGTCTTCTTCATTGCTTCCCTACTCCAAGCGGTCGCCGTACCGTTAGCGACAGGCAGCATAACCAGAGTCTTCTCCAGGACATTCCCCCCCCATCTCGGTGAGTGAATCGCTATGCACATTCCGGGGAGGAATCGCTATGCACATTATGGAAGGCTTTCTGCCTCCACTTCATGCCGCTGCCTGGACCGCCGTTTCCCTGCCGTTCGTGGTGACGGGCGCACGCCGCGTCGTAAGGATAGTAAAACAACATCCTCATGCCAAGCTGTTGCTGGCCGCCTGCGGCGCCTTCACTTTCGTATTGTCAGCGTTGAAGCTACCCTCGGTAACCGGCAGTTGTTCCCATCCCACCGGCGCCGGCCTGGGGGCTATTCTGTTCGGACCCTCGGTCATGGCGGTGCTGGGCTGCATCGTGCTGCTGTTCCAGGCCTTGCTGCTGGCCCACGGCGGCATCACCACCCTGGGCGCCAATGTGTTTTCCATGGCCATCGTGGGTCCCTGGGTCGCTTACGGTGTATTCAAACTGCTGCGCTCCGTGGGCGGTGCGCTGACGGTGGCCGTGTTCTTCGCGGCGACCTTGGGTGATCTGGCTACCTATCTGGTCACGGCGGTGCAACTGGCGCTGGCTTTTCCCGATCCAATCAGCGGCTTTGCCGGAGCGGTGGTTAAATTCGCTGGCGTATTCGCCCTCACCCAGATACCGTTGGCAATCAGCGAAGGCTTGCTGACGGTGATCGTGATCAACCTGCTGACCCAGTACAGTCGCGACGAACTGGATGAACTGGCTTTCACGGCGGAAGTGGCGGGATGAAACGCATCAATCTCCTCTTGCTGGCAGCCGTGCTGGTGCTGTCGGCCATTCCGCTACTGCTGCCAGTATCTGATGGCATGAGTGAACCCTTCCCCGGCGCCGACGACCAGGGCAAAGCCGCTATTATCGCCTCTCATCCAGATTATAAGCCTTGGTTCACGCCGCTTTGGGAGCCTCCTAGCGGGGAAATCGTGAATCTGATGTTTGCGTTGCAGGGAGCGCTGGGCGCCGGGCTGCTGGGATACTATATCGGCCTCAAACGCGGTCAGGCGCAAGGCCGCCGGCGCAACGACACTGATGCATCTGACTGACCAGCACGCCTGGACTAACCGCTGGCGCCGGTATCATCCTGCCGAAAAGCTGCTGCTGGCAGGTGGGTTACTGCTACTCAGCATTACCCTGCCGCCGCTGACGACAGCGCCAGTCGTCCTGCTGGTGGTCTGGCTGGCCACCGTGATCGGGGCTGGCATCCCGGCGGCGGCGCTGGCACGGTTCATCGCTGTGCCGAGTGCTTTTTTGCTGACCAGCGTACCCTTTCTGGTCTTGTCCGTGAGCAGTTCCCAAGGGATTGCCTTCTCCCCGTCAGGGTTGGAAACAGCGCTCCGGGTGGTGGCGCGGTCGCTGGCGGCAATATCAAGCATGGCTTTTCTCACCCTCACCACGCCTGTCATCGCCTGGACGCCGCTGCTGCGCCGGCTGGGCGTGCCACAGGCCATCGTCGAAATCATGCTGCTGATTTACCGCTTGATATTCGTGTTTGCGGAGCAGGCCGTTACCGCTTCCCAGGCGCAGGCGGCGCGCCTGGGCTACGACGGTATACGTCGCAGCCTCCATTCGCTGGGGTTGCTGGTGGCCAGTCTGCTGGAACGCTCTCTGGCGCGGATGCGGCGTCTGGAAATCGGCCTGGCGGCCCGTAATTTTGACGGCGAACTCAGGGTGTTGCAGCCGACTTATGCATTATCGCTCTGGCGCCTAGCGCTGATAGGGAGCACTTTGTTGGCAGTGGCGGCGGTGAGCCTGCTGGGCAACCAATTGCTGGCCAAGGCCATGACCTGATGAGTCCGGTCATTCTGGCCGCCAGGGACATCGACTACGTCTACCCCGGTAATGTACAGGCATTGCAGGGTCTCAGTCTGGATATCGAGCAAGGGCGTAAGCTGGCTGTTCTGGGACCCAACGGTTCCGGTAAGACCACCTTGCTGCTGCACCTGAACGGCACGCTCAAACCCCGCCGAGGTGAAATTCTGCTTGACGGTCGCCCGGCGGCCTATGACCGCCGTTCCCTCAATATCTGGCGCAGCCGGGTCGGTCTGGTCCTGCAGGAACCTGACGACCAGCTATTCTCGGCCAGCGTCTATCAGGATATTTCCTTCGGTCCCTTGAATCAGGGTCTGTCCGCCGCCGAGGCACGCGAGCGGGTACGGCTGGCGCTGGCCGCCCTGCATATCAAACCGCTGGCCGAGCGGGCCACCCACATGCTGAGCTTCGGGCAAAAGAAACGGGTGGCCATCGCCGGCATTCTCGCCATGCGGCCGGAAGTGCTGATCCTGGACGAGCCGACCGCCGGCCTGGATGCGCAAGGCGTGGCGCAACTGCTCACCGTGCTGGAGGAACAGCGCCGGGCCGGCGCCACCCTGGTATTCGCCACCCATGATATGGATCTGGCCTATACCTGGGCTGATGTGGTGGCGGTGTTTTGCGACGGCCGGGTGCTCAGACAGGGAGAAACCGTGGCCGTATTGAGCGATCGGGAGTTGTTGCAGGCCGCCCGCCTGAAGATGCCCTGGCTGCTGGAAGTCGCCCAGGCGCTGGGCGAGCTGGAACAGCCGCCGCGTTCGCAGGAAGCCTTGCTGGAATTATTACGCCAATCCCACTCTTCTCCCGTAACCGTTCAGACCCCTCTCCCCGACCCTCCCCCACAAGGGGGGAGGGAGTTATTGCAAAACAGCTACTTAGCGTATTCCCCCTCCCCTTGTGGGAGGGGGTTAGAGGGAGGGGGGTGAACGCTTACCTTCTCCCCACCATGAAAGAACTTATCCTCGGCGGCGCCCGTTCCGGTAAAAGCGCGCTGGCGCAACAGCGGGCCGGACAGAGCGGGTTGGCGGTAACCTATATCGCCACCGCCCAGGTGCTGGATAAGGAAATGGCCGACCGCATTGCCCTTCATCGGCAGGCCCGGCCTGCCGGCTGGCGACTGGTGGAAGAACCGCTGGCCCTGGCCCAGACGCTGCAAGCCAATGCCGCCGCCGACCGCTGTCTGCTGGTGGATTGCCTGACCCTCTGGTTAAGCAATCTGTTGGCGGCAGGCGGGGAACGGCTGCGGTACGAGAAACAGGCTTTGCTGGAAACTCTGCCCATCCTGCCGGGCTATCTCATCCTGGTCAGCAATGAAGTCGGCCAGGGCATCGTGCCCGTCAACCCCCTGGCGCGGCGCTTCCGTGACGAGGCCGGCTGGCTGCATCAGGCGCTCGCCCGATGCTGCGAAAGGGTCACCCTGACGGTCGCCGGTCTGCCGCTTACCCTTAAAGATATCAGCACATGAATATAGACTGGTTGTACGATCCTATTCCCGAACTGGATGGCGGCTGTTTCGCCGCCGCACAGGAACGGCAGGCGCAATTGACCAAGCCACCGGGTTCGCTGGGCCGGCTGGAGCCATTGGCCGCGACCCTGGCGGCCATGCAAAGAACCCAGCGCCCCAGTCTGGAGCGGGTGCGTATCGTCGTGTTCGCCGCCGATCATGGGGTGGTGGCGGAAGGCGTATCGGCCTTTCCCCAGGCGGTGACCGGCGAAATGGTGCGCAACTTCGCCAGGGGCGGCGCGGCGATCAGCGTGCTGGCCAATGAATGGGACGCCGAACTGGAAGTGTTCAACGTGGGTACGGTGCAGCCGCTGGGAGAGCTATCCAGGGTGCTGGACCGGCGGGTTGGCCCCGGCACGGCCAATTTTCTCCGCGAACCGGCGATGACGCTGGAGCAACTCGGCGCCGCTTTGGCGGCCGGCCGGGAGGCGGTGGAGCGAGCCGCCGTTGCGGACACTCAACTTTTTATCGGCGGCGAGATGGGTATCGGCAATACCACCGCCGCCGCCGCCGTGGCGTGCAGCCTGCTGGACTTGCCGGGGTCGGTGCTGGCCGGTCCGGGCACCGGTCTGGATACCGACGGGGTCAGTCACAAGGCCCGGATCATCGACCGGGCGCTGGCGCGGCAGCGCACGACCGATCCCCTGGAGGCGCTGCAACGGTTGGGCGGCTTCGAAATCGCCGCTTTAACGGGCGCCTATCTGCATTGCGGGCAATTGGGTATTCCGGCGCTGGTGGATGGTTTTATCACCACGGTGGCCGCCCTGGCGGCCTTGCGGCTGCAACCGCGGTTGGCGCCCTGGCTGTTCCATGCGCATTGTTCCGCCGAGCCAGGACATCGGCGGATAATGGAAGCCATCGGCGCCGAACCCCTGCTGGATCTGGGTATGCGGTTGGGGGAAGGCAGCGGAGCGGCGGTGGCTTTGCCGCTGTTGCGCGCCGCTGTGGCCTTGCACCGGCACATGGCGACATTCGCGGAGGCCGGGGTGTCGGCGGGGTAACGACGCCTTAGAGCCTGTATAAGGCTACCAACTTAAGGCGGGACAATCCGACCCTGGGAGCGCCGGCGTCCCCGCCGGCCTCAGGGCATTCGACGCCAGTCAACAGCCGGCAAAATGCCGGCGCTACTAGGGAATCCCCGTAGGGGCGGTTCGCGAACCGC
>CAIMUS010000332.1 GCA_903844665.1 uncultured Pseudomonadota bacterium | reverse complement strand
TTCTATTGTATTGCCATGATCATCTCGGATAATGATTTCAATCGTTGCCATATCGATGTCCTCTTAATTCAAACAAAAGTGTATACTTTTAACATAGTATAACATGTTTGATATTCGTCACTGGAAAATTTACAGCAAGGGATTTTTTACACTGCTCTGTGACCGCTCCCTTCGCGAGCAAGCTCGCTCCTACGTCAGAGCGGACGACTGGTTACGCCCATAGCCAATGGCGTCATGATTTCCAACATTCCCCTGCTATAGGATATTCGGGCGGCGCGCTCATCACCCAGTTCTTCTAATAACGATTCGAAGGCGGGCCAATCGATATCTTTTAACAGCAGGGTTTGTCCCGGCTGTAACAGGATTTGGTTGAAGTTCAGTTGTATTGCCTTAAACTCCGTAAGATCGTTTGCAGTGGCAGATACAAACTAAGGGGGGCGTCCTGAAACTCGACAAAGCCGAAGCGCTGATAGAAGCGTTTGGCCTTTTCGTGCTTGGCATCCACCACCACGGCGGTGATGCCGATTTGGGTCGACAGGCTGGCAATTCTAAGCAATCCGTCCCCGAGCAAAAAACGCCCAAGTCCCTGGCCCTGCACGGTACGGTCAACAGCAAAACGGCCAATCCTGGCGACTGGTATAGGGTATTTGGGCAGGCGTTCCCGCAGGCTGGAATCCAGCGATTCGAACCCGATATTGCCGGCGCTGAGGGTGTAATAGCCTGCCACCCGGCGCGAGCTTGCGGCGTCTACAGCGACAAACGTTCTGCCCAGATGCCTTTCCTGTTGTTGGCGGGCGAGGCGTTGAATGAACAGGTTCAACGCGGGTTCATCGCAGTCGAAATGGGAGCGATCGTGCGATTTTTCCAGCGGTTGGATAACCCATACCGGGCAAGGAAGTGGCGCGATCACTGTTGGCCAGGAACGGCTCTCAGCAGTTCGCGTAGCGCCTCGTTCGGGGCGGGCGGATTTTCCAGCGCCATCAGAAACCGATCTCGATCCCGATTACTCAACAACAGGATCTCCTGATCAGCGACCACTTTCTTCGCCGCCTCGTAGGCATGACTGATGATAAAGGCGCTTACCGTCGTACCTAACAGATCGGCGGCGCGCTGAATCAGATCTTTGGCTTCCTTGCTGGCGCGCAGGTTGATTCGTTCCGCCTTAAAATCATTTGCCACAGAAGACATAGTAGATTCTCACAGGTTTGCAAATCTATTGTACATAAATAATATGTACACGATCAACGCATCCTTGTCAACTGGCAGCCGGCGTAGCCGAAAACCCGTAGGTCGGGCACGTCCTGTGCCCGACCTACAAGCTGCCGGCGTAGCCTGGATGGAGCGGAGCTGGCGAAGCGCAATCCAGCCGTCAACCCCCCAGCCACCGCTCCAGGGCGTTCCTGTTCGAGTGGCGCTCCAGCACCGCCCGCTGGCCCGGATCTTTCCACCACAACCGTAACATCTGCCGGCCGTATCTACGGATGAGAATCATTGCCTTTCCTATACATCGGCATCTGGTGGGAAAACGCCATCTCGACGTCGGTGCGGTGAGGATAGGATGGAGTGTAGCCGAGTCGCTCGGTGATAGCGCCCGCCCGTGGGAGATCCCGCGGTTGCACCATGAGGTCCATATCACTCATGGGCCGCAACCCTATCTCGGGATAGACCTGCTTCGCCAGATAGGAACCCTTGAGGAGAATCACCGGGATTCCTTCCTGCTGACAGGCGGAGAGAATCTGTTGCAATTCGCGGTAGAGCAACGATATGTAGGCGGTGTTTTTCAGAAAAGCGTTCTGGAGACTTTCGAGTATCGGCGCGGGAATTGCCGCACGCTCCAGCCGGAATTGCAGGCGGTAATGCAGCAACGGCATGACATCCTGCCGGCCTGCCTCCATGAGGAGCGCTTCCCACTCCGCCGCGGTTAAATCGACCGGCGTGGGCGGGGTCCGGGACCCATCCGGGCGTCGCAGCAACTGCAGCAGCGTTCGCTGGATTGGGGTCAGGTGGGCGTGCATATAAACTTCCTTCAGGGCGATGCTGAGATCATGCAAAAATGGCGGTGGAGCGATGCTCCTCTGTGGCGGTGATTTTGCCCGCCTCCAGAAAATAGACAGCGTCGACTTGGTCGAGGATATCCCGGTTGTGGGTAATGATCAGGCAGGCCGGCATGTCCTGAAGCTGCTTCAGATTATTCATATACTGTTTGACGGCCGCCGTGTCCAGGTGGTTGGTCGGTTCATCCAGGACCAGCAGCCGGGGATGCCGCAACAGGGCGCGGGCCAGCGCCAGGCGCTGGCATTGGCCACCGGAGAGCAATAAGCCATTATGACCGATCAGGGTGTCATAACCCTCCGGCAGTTGCGCGATAAAGGTATCGGCTGTCGCCAGGCGCGCCGCCCGAAAGACATCGACTTCATCGACCTCCGGACAACCATAGGTAATATTTTCATAAACAGTGCCGGAAAAAATAAAAGGATTCTGTGGCACGACACCGATGGACTGCCGCAGATGATTCATATCGAGCCGATCATAAGGATAGGCATCCGCCAGTAACCGCCCGGATTGGGGACGATAGAAGCCCAGAATCAAATGGAGAATGGTGCTTTTCCCGGCGCCGTTGGGTCCCATGATGGCGATGATGCGGCCTGGATCGATGACCAGATTCACAGCTTGCAGTATCGCCTTGTCGGTATAGGAAAAGCTGACGGAATCCAGAATGACTTTCCCGGTAAAAGGTATTTTCTGCCTGCCCGCATAGGGTGACAGGT
>CAIMUS010000331.1 GCA_903844665.1 uncultured Pseudomonadota bacterium | reverse complement strand
GCGGTTCGCGAACCGCCCCTACGGGGATTCCCTAGTAGCGCCGGCATTTTGCCGGCTGTTGACTGGCGTCGAATGCCCTGAGGCCGGCGGGGACGCCGGCGCTCCCAGGGTCGGATTGTCCCGCCTTAAGTTGGTAGCCTTGTTAAATTTATTCCCACTTAAAAACGGGCCGGCGCCAAGGGCCACAGCCTACCATTCCGCCGCCAACGCCTCCAGTTCCTCCTGCAAGGCCAGCCATTCTTCCTCCAACGGCCCGAGTTCCGCGTTGATCCGTCCCTGGCGTAACAATAACTCCTTCAGTCTGTCTCTGCTGGCATCGGCGTAAAGGTCGCCATCGGCCAGGGCGGTTTCAAGCGCTGTCTTCTCTCGATGCAGTCTATCCAGCCGTAGTTCCAGTTCCCTGATCCGTTTTTCCAGAGGCCGCCGTTTCACCGCCAATTGCTGGCGCCGTTCCGCCTCCTGACGCTTCTGCTCCTTGCGCAATTCACTGGGGCGCTGCTCCGAAACTTCCCTGGACTCACGCTGCCGGCTGTTCAACCAGTCCCGATAATCGTCCAGATCGCCGTCGAAGGGCCTTACCGTGCCCTCCGCCACCAGCGCAAAGGCATCGGTGGTCGTGCGCAACAGATGGCGGTCGTGCGACACCACGATCAGCGCGCCCTGATAATCCTGCAAGGCCAGGTTCAGCGCATGCCGCATCTCCAGATCGAGATGATTGGTCGGCTCGTCCAGTAATAATAAATTAGGCCGTTGCCAGACCAACAGGGCCAGCGCCAGCCGCGCCTTCTCACCGCCAGAAAAAGGTTCCACCGGCGCCAGCGCCTGGTCGCCCTGAAAGCCGAAACCGCCCAGAAAATCGCGCAGCGCCTGCTCGGTGGCCCTGGCGTCCAGCGCCTGCACATGTCGCAAGGGACTCCACTCCGGGCGTAACTGTTCCAACTGATGCTGGGCGAAATAACCGACCATGAGTCCCTGACCGGTCTGAATCCGCCCGCTCGATGGTGACAACACACCGGCCAGCAGTTTGATCAGGGTGGACTTGCCGGCGCCGTTCGGACCCAGCAGCCCCAGCCGGGTGCCGGGATCGATCACCAGATTCACCGCCTGGAGAACGGCACGATCGCCATAACCCGCCTCCACCTTTTCCAGGCTTAGCAAGGGATGGGGCAATTTATCCGGTGGCTCGAAGCGAAACCGAAACGGTGAATCCACGTGGGCGGCAGCGATTTTCTCCATCCGTTCCAGCGCCTTGATCCGGCTCTGCGCCTGGCGGGCCTTGGTCGCCTTGGCCCGGAAGCGCTCGACAAAGCGCTGCAGATGGGCGATTTCCCGCTGCTGCCTGTCATAGGCTGCCTGCTGCAAGGCCAGGCGGGCGGCGCGCTGCTGCTCGAATTCGCTGTAATTGCCCTTGTACAACCGAATCTGCCGCTGTTCCAGATGGGCGATCTGCTCGACCACATTGTCCAGCACATCCCGGTCATGCGAAATCAGCAGCAGAGTCCCCGGATAAGCCCGTAGCCATTGTTCCAGCCACAATACCGCATCCAGATCGAGATGGTTGGTCGGCTCGTCCAGCAGCAGCAGCTCGGAGCGGCACATCAGGGCGCGCGCCAGATTCAGCCGCACCCGCCAGCCGCCGGAAAACTCCGCCACCGGCCGCCGCATCTGTTCCGTCGCAAAACCCAGCCCGGCCAGCAAGCGCTCCGCGCGGGAACGGGCGGCGTAACCATCCAGATTGTCATAGCGGACATGCAACTCCGCCAGCCGGGCGCCGTCGTGGTTCGCTTCGGCGACCTTTAATGCCTGTTCCACCTCCCGCAATTCGGCGTCGCCGTCCAGCACATAGTCGAGGGCCGGCGGCGGCAACGCCGGAGTCTCCTGCGCTACATGGGCAATCGTCAGGCGCGGCGGCAGTTCCAGTTCGCCGGCATCCTGGTGAATCTCCCCTAATATCAAGGAGAACAGAGACGACTTGCCGGCGCCGTTGGCGCCGACCAGGCCCACCTTCTGGCCGGCATGAAGGGTCAGGGAAACATCCTCGAACAGCGCCTTGCCGCCCCGCTGCAGAAACAGGTGATTCAAAGTCAGCATGCCGCCATTCCACCATGCAAATTCATAGGATCGCTCCCTCATGAGGCATATAATTTAAGACCAATATTACAGAACCGAGGACATATAATCATGGATACTACGAATGCCAGGCGTATCCTCGCCAGTCTGTTGCTCGTCGGCCTGCTGACCGCCGGCTGCGGCGGCGGTGGTGGTAGCGGCGGTGGTAGCGGCGGTGGCGGTAATGACGGCGGCAATCCCCCTCCCACCTATACCGTAAGCGGCACGATTCAAGCTGCTCTCGGCAACGTGGTGGACGGCGACGTCAACGACGTCAATGCAGCCAATCGTTCCAACAACACTCCCGACACCGCTCAGCCTATTCCCAATCCCGTGATCGTGGGCGGACACGCCAATCTGCCTTACTCCGGCCCCACCGGCCAAACTTACTACAGCGGCGATCCCTATGATTGGTACCGCGTCACCCTGGCGGCCAATCAGACCATCATCCTGGCCATCGCCGAAGACGGTCTTTATAACGATCTTGATCTCTTGCTGTACAAAACCACCGATCCCCAAAATCCAATCGACGAATCCCTGGGTACCGAGAAGGTCGAGACTTTGACCGTGAAACAGGCCGGCGACTACTATGTCGTCGTAAAGGCCGCCAGCGGCGCTTCCAATTACACCCTGACCATCGGCCAACAAACCACTACCTCGACTGCCGGCTTACGGCTTAGCGATGCTTTCATGCCCGGTCAAGTCCTCGCGCGTTTCCCGGCCAAGTCCGCGACAGCCACCGGGGATTCGCAGGCGGTTGTCCAGGCACTTGGCCTGAACACCCTCGCCGGGGCGGAAGGACGCACCCTGCTGCTCAGCCTGCCGGAAGACCGGGATAACATGTATCACGCCTTGGGTATCGCCGCCAGTATCAGCGACCAACCTCAGATAACCGATCCCATCCTGCAAGCCAAGCACGATACGCTGATGGCGATCAAGGCGCTGCGTAAATCAGGCGAGGCGCTTTCCGCCGATCCCAACTATGTCCGTCAGGCCTACCTGGTCCCCAACGACCCATACTATCCGCTGCAATGGAATTACCCGCTGATCAATCTGCCTTATGCCTGGGATTTGAACAGCGGCGCCAATACCATT
Source organism: uncultured Pseudomonadota bacterium (assembly GCA_903844665.1). Classification (GTDB taxonomy): domain Bacteria; phylum Pseudomonadota; class Gammaproteobacteria; order Competibacterales; family Competibacteraceae; genus CAIMUS01. The sequence goes on along the minus strand of CAIMUS010000331.1, from coordinate 17,862 downwards.
GTCGCCGTGATCGACACCGGCATCGTGAGCACACATCCGGACTTGCAGGGCCAATTGCTGCCAGGCTATGACTTCATCAGCGATCCCAACAATGCCGGCGATGGCGACGGCATCGATCCCAACCCTGAAGATCCCGGTGACCGGATCAGTCCCGGCGACACCAGTTCGTTTCACGGCACCCATGTGGCCGGCACCGTGGCCGCCCTGACCAATAACGGGATCGGTGTGGCCGGCGTCGCTTTTTCCTCCAAGATCATGCCGTTGCGGGTGCTGGGCCGCTTGGGCGGCACCGACTACGATATCGAACAGGCCGTACTTTATGCCGCCGGCCTGCCCAACGACTCGAAAACTGTGCCATCGAAGCGTGCCGATGTCATCAATCTGAGCCTGGGCGGTCCCGGCTACTCGGGGACCAGCCAGGCCGTATTCCGGCAAGCCCGTAACGCGGGTGTAGTCATCGTCGCCGCCGCCGGTAATGACGCCAGTAATATTCCTTCCTATCCGGCGGCCTATGACGGCGTGATCGCTGTCAGCGCCGTCACCATCGCCAAAAATCTGGCGTACTATTCCAATTTCGGTTCTTATATCGCCGTGGCCGCGCCCGGCGGCGACATGACTTTCGACCTGAACGGCGATGGTCAGTTGGATGGCGTGCTCAGCACCGCCGCCACGCAAACGCCCGATGGCGCAATCACCCCCAATTACATTTCCTATCAGGGAACTTCCATGGCCTCACCCCATATAGCCGGCGTGGTCGCCCTGATGTGCTCGGCAATGCGCTCGGTCAACCCCGCCCTGAACTTGACCCCGATAGAGGTGGATAACTTGCTGGCCAGCGGCAGAATTACGATGGATCTTGGCGATCCCGGCAGAGACGACCTCTACGGCTACGGCTTGATCAACGCCTATACCGCCGTGGTGGCGGCCCTGCAAAGCGCCGGCGCGCCGGTCGCTCCCGTGCCGATCCTGTCGGTCAATCCGGCCGCCCTCAATTTCGGCCTGTTCATCGACGGTATCACGATCAAGGTGAACAACGGCGGCGGCGGCGACCTCAAGGTGGATGCTATCAGCCCGAGCGCTGGCTGGTTGTCGATCAGCCCGCTGACGGTCGACAGCAACGGTCTTGGCGACTATAGGGTAAGTGTCAACCGCAGCAGCCTGGCCGATAATATTTATACTGCCAGGATCACCTTCAGTTCGACCAGCGCCGGCGCCACTATTCAGGTCCCCGTTATCATGCAAGTGTCCGGCCTGGGCGCCAGCGATGTGGGTACTCTTTATGTCTTGCTGGTCGACCCCGTCAGTGGGAACACCGTGCAGGGAATCACAGCCACCCTGCAAAGCAATGGCGCTTACAGTTACAGCCTCAGCGGGGTCCCCAAGGGCAACTACCAGATCGTCGCCGGTACGGATGCCAATAACAACGATGTCATCTGCGACTCCGGCGAGGCTTGCGGCGCCTATCTCACCGTGGATAAACCGACCACCCTCACGATTAACGGCGATCGACAGGTTCCGCCATTCAGCGTCGGCTTTACCACCAATCTGCAGAATACATCCTCTTCCACCACCAGCCAGGGCATCCAGGGATTCTCCCGTAACTCCGGTGGCGGCAAGGAGCTGGCAAGATGATGCAACCCCGCCATCCGCTGCTGTTACTTGCCGGCCTGCTCGGCGGCATTCAGAGTTGCGCCCAACCGGTCGATTCCGCAGTCGGGGGAACAGGGCTGCTGACCGCGGAAGTACTCTACAGTACCGACCAGTGTGGCGCTGCCGCGACCCGCGCGACCGCGGTCTGGATCGACAACCCCCAAAACCTGGCGCGGATCTATCGAGGCTTTCCAGTGCTTCCAGGCCTGCCGCCGCCGCCGGTGGATTTCGCCCGGTCGGGGGTGTTGCTGATCGGCATGGGACAGCGTCCCACCGCCGGTTATGGCTTGGCTCTGGCGGAAGGTTCACCGCAGCTTAAGGGAGATATCCTGGAAATCAGGGTCGACTGGCGGGAACCCGCTCCCGGTCGTCTACAGGCTCAGGTCCTCACGGCGCCCTGCCTGCTGCTGAAGATTCCCGCCGTGCCGTTTCGGCAGGTGAGGATTCTCGATCGAACCGGTCAGGTGAGGGTGAGCGCCAGCCGTTAACCCAGGCGCAACAGCGGGTCCTGGCGGTAATAATCGCGTAATTGCGCATAGACGGCCGGATAAGCCGCCTGCAATACCGTCGGGATCTCGAAAAAAGCCTCGCTGACCACGGCGAAGAATTCCGCCGGGCTTTCGGCGGCATAGGGGTGAATGGGCGGTTCCGAGCCGAGATCCAGACATCGGCAAAGCGTGTCGTAAGCGGCGGTAAATGCCTGGGTCCAGGCGGGCAGCGACATTCCGCTGTGCAAAGGTGGCATGCCGTTGGCCACCCCGTTCAGCAGATCCAGCTTATGGGCACATTCGTGGATGACCACATTGAAGCCGTCGCCAGAAGATGCCTGCTGTACATCCGCCCAGGACAGGACTATCGGCCCCCGGTCCCAGGCCTCCCCCACCCGCGCCTGGAAGCCGCTATGCATGATTCCGGCGGCGTCCAGGGAACGATGGGGCGACCAGAAACCCTCGGGATAGACGATCACCGAAGTCCAACCGGCGTAATAATCCAGACCGAGCTTGAGGATCGGCAGACAGGCCTGCGCGGCGATGTAAAGCCGCATGCTGTCATCGAGTTCCAGTTCGCCCGCGGCTACCAGCTGCTTTTCATGCAGAAACAGCAGGCTGAGATCCCGCAAGCGGGACAGCTCGGGGTCGGTCAAACCCCGCAGCGACGGCAGGCCCGCCGCCACCGCCCGCCAGTGGTTTTCAGGCAGTTGCGCCCGCGCCAGTAAGCGACGGCGGCGCCAGTTTTTGAACCATCCCATTAGTCACCCTGTGCACACCGTATACCCTCCGGCTAGCGCAGTTCGCGCACTGTCACGTAACAGTTGGCATCATCAATCAGATTCTGGATATTCAGCATCGAGGCCTTGGCTCACGACATAGCAAAGGCGCGACAGCTTACCCTATACTCCAACTTTATGGAAACCTTGTTCAACTGTCCGAAACGCATAAAGAGCCTTACAGATTTGTAATTCGCAAAGAACACAAGACCGCCTCACGCAACGACGCAAAGGCGCAACGTAAAGAGCCTTATGGGTTGCGTTTTTGCGTCTTTGCGTGGCATTTTCTGATTTTGAGATTGAATTACTCAGGTAATAAGGACAGAATCTATGCGCACCCAACAAGAAAGAGGTCACTTATGCAAGTTTCAGTCCAAGAATTCAAGTCACATTTGTCCCATTACGTGGAGCAAGCGCAATCGGGAGTGATCGAACTGACCTCCCATCGTAAGGTGGTCGCCCGCATCATCGGCGTGAGGCAAAGCGACAATACCGGTGTGGCGCGGCTATTGGCAGCAGGGGTCGCCACCTGGCAAGGCGGCAAGCCGGAGGGGGCCGAGCTCAGGCTGCAAGAACGCGGCAAACCGGTTTCCCAAATGGTGTTGGAAGACCGCGCATGATTCTGTTCTGCGACACCTCCGCGTTGCTGAAGCTCTACATCGTCGAGACCGATAGCGATGTTGTAAAAGCCAAAGTGGCCGAAGCGGAGGCGGTGGCGGTCTGCCGAGTCAGTTGGGCGGAAGCCCATGCCGCGTTGTCCAGGCGGGCGCGGGAAGTGCCGGAAGACGCACCCGTCATCGAGCAAGCCAAGCAAGCCCTGGCAGCCGACTGGCCGTGTTATGTGGTGATGGAAGTTAACCAAGTATTGGTCGAGCGGGCGGGCGACTATGCCGACACCTTCGCCTTGCGCGGCTACGACAGCGTCCAACTCGCCGCCGCTTATGAGGCAGGCCGGATTGCCCAGACGCCCATTTGGGCCATGATCATCGTTTCGGCCATTACCTCATGCGACGGCTCTCAAGAGGGGTTTCGCCGCCGGCGGTGGCGGCCGTTTCCGTGCTGGCCTAGCCGGCATCGGGACGCGGTCCAGTAACCACTCGAAGAGGTCGGCCGGTTTGCTGCCAAAGAAGCGTTCGGCCGGGGTGGTGCCATCGGGACGGCGGATGAAATAGTTGTGAATGGTCGTCAAGGCGGCCAGCTTGCGGGGACGGATCCGATGCAGGTGATGATGATGCAGCGCTAATTGCCCATTGCGGCCTTCGACACAGGAGCTGGAGCGCTGAAACAGCTGGGCGCTTTCAGTAGCGACCTGTTCGATCAGGGCCAACTCGTCGGGCGGCAGTCCGGTCAACGGACTCCCCAGCGCATTGAGGGGGGCGAGCAACTCGGTGGCGTGTTGTTGCAGGCGCTGACGCTGCTCGCGGTCGGTGGTTTGCGAGCAAGCAGGGGTCACCAAGCAGGGGTCAGGTCTTGTTTTTTGCCTCTCTTTGGTGGAAACAGCAAGGAAACAGGAGGGAAAGGGGTCAAGTCTAGCATTGTAGCAATATTGTCTTGAGAGCATAGCGAATGGCAAATTGGGTAGGCTGTGCTATGCTGGGATCATGGGTAACGGCTCGGAAGGGCATTTTCCCTGACGAACCGTCGGCCCTAACTGAGCGCTCCAGCCGACCGCGCTACGCGCGGCGGCTGAGCTTGAGGCGTTAGGCTCGCTCAAATTCAGGGTATGTGAAAGAGTGAAATTTAATGAATTAGTTCGACTTCTCGAAGACGATGGATTCCGTATCGTGAAAGAAAAAGGCTCCATCCGCTACTATGGAAAAGATGGCTATGACAAACTGATTAGAGTGGATTACCATGGTTCCAAAGAAATACCTACAGGCACCTGCCACGCTATCCTAAAAGCAGCAGGCCTTAAGAAGTAAGGTGTTATCATGATTGATTTGCAATACTCCCTCATCATTGAAGTAACAGAAGAGCCAGATTTCTTTAGTTTTTACTCTCCTGACTTAGAAGGGTTCACAGGGGTGGGGCATTCTATTGAGGATTGTATTTATAAAGCCAAGTGGGGCATGATCGAACACATCGACCTTTTAAAGGAACATGGGCTGCCTGTTCCTCCAACCAACCCTGATCTTAGAATCACTATTCAAAATGAAAGAAATGTCGCTATTGCGGCGTAACAGCCTAACGAGACGCTCCAGCCGACCGCCTGACGGCGGCGGCTGAGCTTGAACGTTAGAGGAGGCATAACTTATGAAACTCACGAAGAAAGCTGTGGTCATTGGGATACTTAGGAGTTTGTCCGACTTACCCATCATAATGAGGTAAGATGATCCTTAACTTACCTGATGAGTCCGGCGATGAGCAACCAATTTATCCCCATAGAACGTGACCAGCCGGTGGTGATCCCGGTGCAGGAGTGGCTGGCCGAGGATCATCTGGCGCGCTTCATTGTCGAGATCGTGGAAAGTCTGGATGTCAGTTCGTTGGAGGCGGCTTACAGTGGAGGTGGCTCGGCGCCCTATCCACCGAAGATGATGCTGGCGCTGTTGTTTTATGGCTATGCCACTGGCATTTTTTCCAGCCGGGCGTTGGAGCAAGCCACTTATGAGTTGATCCCGGTGATTTATATCACGGGGAACACGCACCCCGATCACAATAGCATCAATACCTTCCGTAAACGGTTTCTGGGGGAACTGAAGGGCCTGTTCGTGCCGTTCGTGCCAGATTCTGCTGCGGGCCTATGCGTTGGGGGTGTTGCAGTTAGGCAACTAAAACGGCTGCAGGTATTGGTGACAGGATAGATCTGCCTGCAGGGAGGATAAAGGTGCTCTGAGGGCGATAAGTGCCCTAGGAAAGGGCGATAGAAACGCAAAATGTGCGTTTTTTTTCGGCCTCGTGATAGGAAAATTGAAGTTCCGACCCTAAGTCAGACAGACTCCTAGTGACCAGTTTTCAAGACCATGATGATATCGTAAGCCAGCGAACCACAAATCAGCGCGGACATCACTTATCCCCAGCGTGCGAACAACACCAACAGCCATACCAGGGCGGCGTTCAGCAGCGACATGAACACCGCCGCCGAACCCACATCCTTGGCCAGGCCCGACAGGCGGTGGCGTTCCGGTCCGATCCGGTCCACCACCGCCTCGATCCCCGAATTCAATAATTCCACGATCATGATCAGCAGCAGGCTGCTGATCAACAAGGCCCGCTCCAGGCCGGTCTTCCCCAGCCACAGGGCGACGGGAAGCAGGCACAGACACAGCAGGCTCTCCTGACGAAAGGCTTCCTCATTGCGCCAGGTCGCCCTGAGACCTACCCAGGAATAGCGGGTGGCATTCCACAGCCGCCGCAGGCCAGCCTGTAAGCCTGTATTCAACGCAACCGGCTCCGGCTAGCCCAAAGCCTTCAGGGCAGACTCATAATCCGGCTCGTCGGCGATTTCCGGGACTAACTGGGTGTAAAGCACCTTGTTATTTTCACCCAGCACCACCACCGCCCGGGCGGTCAATCCCGCCAGTGGGCCATCGTCCACCAGCACGCCGTAATCCTTGGCGAAGTGGTGGGAGCGCATGATCGATAAGGGGATGACATTTTCCAGTTTCTCGCCGGTGCAGAAACGGCCCTGGGCGAAAGGCAGGTCGGCGGAAACGATCAGTATTACGGTATCCGGATGGGCCTTGGCGTACTCGTTGAACTTGCGGGTTGAAATCGCGCAAACCGGGGTATCCAGGCTGGGGACGATGTTGAGCAGTTTCTTCTTACCCGCGTAATTCGCCAGGGTGACATCGCTGAGGTCGCCGGCCACCAGGCGAAAATCCGGACCCTGACTGCCGACAGCCGGCAAATCACCATTGGTATGAAATTCGCTGCCTTTGAGCGTGACTACTGCCATTGTAACTTTCCTCGGTGAGTGAAGCGAAGCATAAAACGACGGCTTTCAGCCGCCGGCCCGATCGGGAAAACAGTGGGCGCCAAGTGTAGCATTAAACCTCTGGCTTCCAGCGACCGGAGGGCGGATCGCGTGAAGAAAAGAGGCGCTCAGTCCGTTTCCGCCGCTTCCACGGCCGTGTAGGCAGCCGCATCCAGCAGACCGTCCAGCGCTTCGCCGGGTTGCAACTGAAACAGCCAGCCCTCGCCATAAGGGTCCTGGTTGACCAGTTCCGGTTTTTCCGTCAGCGCTTCATTGACCGCCACCACCTCGCCTGCCAGTGGGCTGTAGACATCGGAAGCGGCTTTGACGGATTCCACCACGGCGCATTCCTCGCCGGCTGTTACCACCCGCTCCAGTTCGGGCAGTTCCACGAATACCATATCGCCCAACTGCTCCTGGGCATGATCGGTAATACCCACCGTCACGGAACCATCCGGATCGAGGCGGGCCCACTCATGGGTTTTGGTGTATTTAAGATCGGCAGGAATATGGCTCATCTGTAGTCTCCCGGTTGGTGCAAAACAAATCGATCGGGCAGCGCGACCGCGCCAGGCAAAGGGCGGCTCGACCACCAAGACCGAGCAGTTTATATTATGACGGCTATATTATGACGGCTATCCACCTCGTAGCGATATGGAATCGTTCTATTATCGTTCTATCAAGGTAAGGGTTGCTCGATCTTGCAGTAGTGACCACTACGGTTCTTCCGCCGGCAACTGCCAATAACGCCGCCGCTGCTGGCGATACAGTTCCGGCTGAAGCTCACCGTTCCGCGGGCGGAAGCTGATACTGCCCCCGCTCGCCGTATCCAGAATGACAGTGCCGCTGTCACGATAAGCCGCCGCCGGCTTCGGGCGGTCACCGGCGAACAACACATAACGGGGCTTGACGGCGGCGATGAACGCCGGCGGCAACTCGTGTCTGGGAGCCACCAGGATCTCCGCCGCCAACCCGGCGCCGTAGTTCTGCGCCAGCACAGTCGCGACCGGCGCGCCGATGGCGCCGGGCAACAGTACCCGCTGTTTGCCACTCACCAGCAGCACGCAGGAATGATCGGCGCCGCCGAAGGTATTGCCGGCGGGCGGATGCAACACCTGAAACCGGACCTCGTCCCAGGTCCATTCCCGCCAGGCCTGGCAGGGTTCGGCGCCTTCCACCGGGATTTCCTGGGTAGAAGGGGTAAGAACAAGCAGGGGCTTGAACTGTTCCAGCAAGGAGCGGGCGCCGCCCAGATGGGCGTTGTCGGCCTGACTGAGAATCAACGTATCCACCTGGCGGATTCCCTCCTGCCGCAGGTACGGCGCCAGCACCTGGCGCCCGGCGTCCAAGCCGCCCCGGCGGGGACCGGTATCGTAGATCAATACATGCCGGGCGGTGCGCACCACCGCCGCCAGCCCCTGGTCCACATCCAGCAGTGTGAACCAGACTTCGCCCGGCGCCGGCTCCAGGGTTGGAGGGAATAGCAGAGGCAGCAGCAAGACTCCGCCCAGCCAGCGGGCAGGCAGGCCGCGGGGCGCCAGCAGCCAGAGCAGCCCCGGCAGAGCGAAGATCAGGGTCCATAACGGCGGCGCCGGCCAGTAGATCAGCGCCCAGGGCAAGGTTCCCAACCAGACGAGAAAGCGCCAGAGCCAATCCAGAGTGAGGGCGGCGAGTTGCAGCAGCCAGCCCTCCAGGGTCGAACTGATGCCGCCGGCCAGCGCCGCCGCCAGGGTCAGGGGCACCACCGTGACCGTGGTCCAGGGGATGGCGACCAGATTGGCCAGCGGCGACAGCAGGGGAATCTGGTGAAACAGGAGCAGGGTCAGGGGCAGCAGCGCCAGGGTGATCGCCAACTGCAAGTCCAGCCATTCCCGTAGGGGCGCTTGCAGCCGCCGGCCACTGACGGCGTAAAAAATCGCCGCCACCGCGCCGAACGACAGCCAGAATCCGTAACTCAGCGGCGCCGTCGGGTCGCCGATCAGCACCGCCACCAGGGCCATTGCCAGAATACGGCTGGGGACCACGGCGCGCTGGGCAAACAGCGCCAGCAGCGCGACGGCGAGCATCACCCAGGAACGTTGGGTCGGCAGAGACAGACCCGACAGCAACGAATAGACGCCCGCCGCCAGCAAGGCGAGCAGGGCCGCCACCTTGCTCACCGGCCAGCGTTGCGCCGGCGCCGGCAGCCAGCCCCAACTGCGGCGGATCAGGCCGAACACCAAGCCGGCCACCAAGCCGACATGCAGGCCGGAGACGGAGATCAAATGACCGGTGCCGGTACGGGTGAAGATATCCCATTGCCGCTGTGGGATACCCTGTTGATCGCCGATGGCCAGGGCGGTCAGAATACCGACATAAGGGCTGTCGGGCAGGAGCCGGGCGAAGCCCGCGGCCAGGCGCTGGCGGAAACGGTCCAGAGGATAGCGGGCGGCCGGCTGTAACAACCGGGCCGGCGGATGGGCGCGGACCTGGCCAAGAGCAGCGACGCCGGTGCTGTACAGCCACTGCTCCTGATCGAAACCGCCTGGATTGGCCGGGCCGTGCGGGCGGCGCAGTCGCACCGTCAGTTCCCAGTAGTCGCCGATTTGCAGCGGAGGCGAAGGATCGTACCAGTTCAGCCGCAGTTGGCCCTGGAAGGAAATAGCATCATCGCCCTGCTGCAGTGTGGCTACAGTCAGGAGAAACCGGGTGCTCCGCTGCTGCTTCAGGGGAATGGACGCCACCCAGCCGGTGACGCGCAGATCGGCGGCTTCCAGTTCCAGGGGAAGCTGACTTAAAAGCAGCGGCTCGCTGCGCCATAAGGCCCACAAAAAGCCCGCCAGCCCCCAGGCAGGCAGCCGCAGACAGGGTACGTAATACCCCAGCGCCAGCACCCCCGGCAAAGCCCAGGCCCAGTGACGGTCCGGCACCTCGGCCAGATTGTGAAACAGCAGCATGCCGCAGAGCAGGGCAATGGCGCCGAGGCGCATGGGAAATTACCGCAAATAGTGGATAATGTGCCAGCCCGTAAGCGTTCACACCCCTCCCCCTAACCCCCTCCCACAAGGGGAGGGGGAATAGGCTAAGTAGCTGTTTTGCAACAACTCCCTCCCCCCTTGTGGGGGAGGGTCGGGGTGGGGGGCCGAACGATTACTGCCAGCCTTTTTAGCTTAGCACGCGCATGGCGATGGCATGTTCAAACGAATTCTTAAAAATTATCTGCCGAATCAGCAGAAGATCCGCGACCATAAACGTTTACAAATTTTCGGGGACCGCCTGCATGATCCCAATCTCTGGCATCTGAACCGCCGCTCGGTGCCCGGCGCGGTGGGCATGGGGCTGTTTATCGCCCTGATTCCACTGCCCATCCATACCCCGTTGGCGGCGATCATGGCTATCTGGCTGCGGTTGAATCTGCCGGTGACCCTGGTGGCGGCTTACCTTACCAATCCTTTCACCATACCCCCCATCTTTTATTTCGCCTATAAGGTGGGCGCCTGGCTGTTGAATGCGCCGCCGCATGAATTCACGATCGAATTTTCCCTGCATTGGCTGCTGCATGAAGCCGGTGCGATCTGGCTGCCCTTGCTAGTCGGTTCCCTGACGGTGGGATTGGTGCTGGGGGTTGTTAGTTATATAACCATCAATCTGCTCTGGCGCTATGGCATCGTGCGCCGCCGCCGCCGGCTGCTTAGAGCACGGCTGCGGCAGAGAGCGGAAACGTAGGTGGGCGGCTCAGGTTTCCCGATACAGCGAGCCGTCCACCAGCCGCCAGATACCGTCCAGCCGGGACGCCAGCGCCTCGTCATGGGTGACGATGACGAAGCTGGTGGCCAGCGAGCGGTTTAGCTCCAGCATCAACTGAAACACCTGTTCGGCGCTGCGCCGGTCCAGATTGCCGGTCGGTTCGTCGGCCAGTACACAGGCCGGTTGGGTGATCAGCGCCCGCGCCACCGCCGCGCGCTGGCGCTCGCCGCCGGACAGTTCACCCGGTTTATGGGTCAACCGTTGGCCCAACCCTACCCTGTCCAGCAGGTCCGCCGCCTGCTTTGCCGCCGCCGCCGCCGGTTCGCCGCGAATCAACAGCGGCATCGCCACGTTTTCCAGCGCGGTGAATTCCGGTAACAAATGATGGAACTGATAGACGAAGCCCAGCAGACGATTGCGCAACCGGCCCCGCTCCGCATCCCCCATCCGGGTCAGGTTATGCCGGTCGACGCTGACCTCCCCGGCGGACGGGATATCCAGTCCGCCCAACAGATGCAACAGCGTGCTCTTGCCGGCGCCGGAACTGCCCACGATGGCGACCCGCTCGCCGCGGGCGAGGGTGAAATTGACTTCCCGCAAGACTTCCAGCGCCTGATCCCCCTGCCGGAAGACTTTGCGCAAACCCTGGCAGGCGAGAACAGGGTCAGCACCGATCCCGGCCGTGCCGGGCGCCGCTTCGGTATTCGGATCATTCATAGCGCAGCGCCTCGGCCGGCTGGGTCCGGGCGGCTCTCCAGGCGGGATACAGGGTGGCCAGCGTCGCCAGGCAGAAGGCGACGAGGGCGATAGTGGCGACATCGCCCCACAGCAGTTGCGAGGGCACCTCGCTGATCAGATAGACATCGGGTGACATAAACTTGATATGGAATACCCGCTCGATAAAGGGCACGACCACGTCCAGATTGAGCGCCAGCGCGACACCGCCGATCAAACCGAGGAGCGTGCCGATCAGTCCGATGGTGACGCCCTGGACGATAAAAATGCCCATGATGCTGGCGGGCGTGGTTCCCAAGGTGCGCAGAATAGCGATATCGGCCTGCTTGTCGGTGACCACCATGACCAAAGCGGAGACGATATTAAAGGCGGCAACGGCCACGATCAGCGTCAAAATGACGAACATGGCGGTTTTTTCGATCTGCACCGCGCGGAAGAAATTGGCGTGCTCCTGCGTCCAGTCCTGGACCCTATACAATCCGGGGGGGAGCTGCTGAGCAATCTCGCGGACAATGCGCGGCGCCTGGAACATATTGTCCAGCTTCAGGCGGATGCCGGTGACATTGTCCTCCAGCCGGAATAGAGTGGCTGCATCCTCCAGGTTGATCAGCGCCAGGCCGCGATCGTATTCATACATGCCGGAGTCGAAAATCCCGACCACCTCGAAGCGTTTCAGCCGCGGCACCGGTCCGGCGGGGGTGAAGTTCATTTGGGGTACGATCACCGTCACCTTGTCGCCGACATTGAGCCCCAGCGCGCCGGCCAGGGCCTGACCCAGGACGATGCCGAAGCCGCCGGGTTGTTGCAGAGGGTCGAAGCTGCCGGCGCTCAATTTATCGATGACCTGGGAGACCTTACTCTCCTCGGAGGGCAGGATACCCTGGATGATCGCGCCGCTGGTCAGGGATTGATCGGTGAGCATGGCTTCGCCCCGGATATAGGGGGCTCCTCCCTGTACCTGGGGATTGCGTTCCGCCTGTTCCCGGACGGTTTGCCAATCCGACAGTCGGCCATTGGAGCCGCTGATAGTCGCATGGGCGGTCATGCCCAGGATGCGTTCCCGGACTTCGTTGACCGCCCCGTTCATCACCGACAGCACGGTGATCAAGGCGGTGATGCCGAGCGCAATTCCCAGCATGGAGGTCAAAGAGATAAAGGAAATGAAGTGATTACGGCGCTTGGCGCGGGTATAGCGCAGGCCGATGAAAATCTCCAGAGGATGGAACATGGACACTTTTCCAGTGGGAGGGAATGAGGCCGGATAGACGGCGTGGCGCATTATAACGATTTTGCCGCCGTCATCTGTAGAAGCGAGCTTGCTGGCGAATTCGGCCAAGCTGTCGCTACCTGTTCCCTTCGCGAGCCAGCTCGCTCCTACCAGGCATCACGGTTACAAAACCGTGAGCAACATCAGGCGAACATTCATTGTCTAAAATCAACAAATCTGTTGAAATATCCTTCTGATTCCAAACCACCATCGTCAGGAGGCTTCCCCAAGAAGCCGGTTTCCCGCAGGAACCGCTGGAACTCCAGGGAAGTGGCCACCCCTGCCAAGGGTAGTCCCGGCAGAAAGGATCGACACTCACCGCGCGGCCTGGCCTGCCACCGTCACTAGGTCGGGGGAACGCGCGAGCCATGCAACCACTCAGCCTGATACTGCGGAACTCGTAGAATGACAGACACCGGTCATCACCATAAAATCATCGACATCAGCTCGGTCAAACAAGCGTGCAGCGGTTGCAGCCTGCAACAGTTGTGCCTGCCGTTGGGGATCAACGGCGACGATCTGCAACGCCTGGACGCACTGATAAAGCGTCATCGTCCCCTGACACGGGGCCACCATGTGTTCCATCTGGGTGACGAGTTCCGCGCTTTATATGCCATTCGCTGCGGTTCGGTCAAAACCTATACCATCACCGAAGACGGCAGCGAACAGATCACCGGTTTTCACCTCCCTGGCGAAATCATCGGTCTGGATGCGATCAACTCCAATCGCCATCCCTGCGGCGCCAAGGCGCTGGAAACCACCAGTGTCTGCGACATTCCCTTTAACCGCCTGGAGGAACTGGCGCTGCTGATACCGGACTTGGGCCGGCAGTTGTTGCGGATCATGAGCCGGGAGATCCAGGCCGACGAGGAACTGCTGACCCTGCTGGGGAAAAAATCGGCCGAGGAACGGCTGGCCTCACTCTTGCTCAGCCTGTCCAAACGGTTTCAACAGCGCGGTTTCTCGCCCCGGGAATTCCGCCTCAGCATGTCCCGCAACGATATCGGCAATTATCTGGGATTGGCGGTGGAAACCGTCAGCCGTCTGTTCACCCGCTTTCAGCAGCAGGGATTGATCGAGGTACAGAATAAATACATTCGCCTGCAAAACATGGAACAATTGCAGGAAATCACCGGTCTGGGCGCTTGCGGCAAGACTCAGTTAGCCGAGGGATAAATCCCCCGGCAACTTCATGGCTTCGCGACGCGAAGCCAGCCAAGTCGCGTAGCGACCTTCGAAGGTAGCCGAGTGTTTCAACACCCGACCGGTCATTTCGGCTGCTTTTCCTTAGGCAGCCTGAGCCAGGCGTTGATCGCCTCGATCTGGCGTTGATCGGTAATCTGCCCGGCGGCCTGCAGCAATTGCAGGCGATTGGTAATATACTGGTAGCGGGAAATGGACAGATCCCGAATGGTGCTGAGGAGATCCCTTTCCTCATTCAATACATCGACGATGGTGCGGGTGCCTACGTCGAACCCCGCCTGGGTGGCTTCCAGGCTGCTGCGCTTGGAGACCACCGTCTGCTGCAGCGCTTTCACCCGGCTGCGGGCGGTTTCCAGACCCTGATAAGAGTTTCGGACCTGCCGCACCACTTGCCGCTGTACCTGTTCCAGTCCCTCCTTGGCCGCTTCATGTTGATAGGCCGCCTCCCGGGTCCGGGCGCTCGTGCCGCCTCCCTCGAACAGGGGAACATTCAGCACGACGCCGACCTGGTTGGCGTTGGTGTCGAGGTCGAACGCGTTGCTCTTGGATTTGCTGGCTTGCAAATCCAGCTTCGGATAGTGTCCGGATCGTTGAACTTCGATGTTCTCCCGTGCAGCTTCCGCCTTGAGGGCGGCGCTTTGTACTTGAGGGTTGTTTTCCAAAGCGATTTTCACCCAGGCATCCGGATCGGCGGGTTTGACCGGATCCAGGGGGGCTTTTTCGTCGAGGATGTTGATCTGCTCGTAGTATTTACCGGTGACCTCACGTAGCGCTTCCCGACTGTCAGCCAGCACTTGGCGGGCATTCAACTCATCGGCGGTGGCCTGATCGAAACGGGCCTGGGCCTGAGCCACGTCGGTGACGGTGATCAGTCCCACCTCGAAGCGGCGCTTGGCCTGCTCCAGTTGCCGGCCGATAGCATTCTTGTCGGCGACCCGAAAGGTCAGATTATCCAAGGCCGCTAACACATCGAAATAAAGGTTAACCACCCGCACCACCAGATCCTGCTGCGCGGCGACCAGATCGGCGTCCGATCGATTAGCCGAGGCTTCCGCCGCGCGGACCCGATAGTCGGCCTCGCGGTTGTAAATGGGTTGCTTTACGATGACTTCATATTCAAGGTTATTGTAGGTCGAACTGGGTCGCTCGCGCTGGGGTGGCGGGATATTGGGGTTACCTTGGCTGTAGCTAAAGACATGCGTTTCCTTGACATCGGCGCTGAGATTAGGCAACAGCAGCGCTCGGGCCTGGGGTTTGAGTTCCTGACCCGCCTCACGATTGGCGATGGCCTGGCGCAGTTGGGGATCGCTGGCGACCGCATTGCGGTAGGCTTCCAGGATATCCGCCGCCAGCGCCGGATGGCAGCAGAGGGCGAACGCAAGCCAGCAGATACTAAGGACTCGGTAGCGCTTGGACATGAAAAATTCCATGAACTTTGTCAGTGAGTTATTCGTCGAGTGGGGAGTTTACAAATGACAACAGGCTTATTTTAACAGCCGGCGGTGGGTCAACCAGAGATTATCTTGCCACCCGATCGTTACAGGAGCGAGGGTCTGCCTGGGAGCGCCGGCGTCCCCGCCGGCTTCTTGAAAACACCCGGCCAGAGGCCGGTTTTGTGCCGGCGGGGACGCCGGCGCTCCCAGGTCACTGATTCTGGATGGTGATAGTTGCACTCTTTCAATAAACCCTAATACAGACCGAGTTCGATCAGAAGTTGGTCTTTATGAACGGTAACCGACTTCAATAACAGTTTGGTCAACAGGTGTCTAAAATCTTCCTGATCCAGCTTATAAATAGGGGTGGCGGCAAATAATCGGGTCAATAATGTCCCGGCCATACTCAGGATCAGATTCTGGTATTGCGCAAAAAAACCTTCAATATCAGCCAGCTTAAGCGCCGGCTCCAAAAAATAGAACTCCCCCTTTTCCCGATTGTAATCCAACCGTCCTTCGACCAAACCGCGCCATTCACTGCCGATATTACCGGGGGCGGACAAACGCAGGGTCAATTCTATACCGATCTTATTGGCGCCTTCATTCAGTTTCACCAAGGGATTACAGAGCGCCAACGTCAACCAGTATTGTTCCATCTGGATAGGAAATTTCGGCTCGATCAAATTCTGAATAGTCGTTGCCGGCACTCTGATTTTACCAAAAGTGGTCAGCGCCTTATTGGCCGCTATGACCAAAACGGTCAGGGTCAGATTAGACCATTTCATGCTCGATTACCGCCCAAGTCAGACTACCCATAGACGCATTACCAACCCGCCGGCCTAACCGGCGCAAGCCTGCGGCGGAACCGCCTCGAACCGGCAAATGGCTGAACGGACGGATTCGGGCAAAGGGATGGGTTTCTCATTGACGAAGTCGAACCAGACCAGGACACCCTCCCCGGTCAGCACCGGCTGCTCTTCTCCCCGGCGATAGATCGCAAAGACAATTTGCAGGCTGCTGTTGCCGAGTCGGGCGACACGGGTGCCGACTTCCACGGTGACCGGGTAGCGCAGTTGCTGCAGAAAAGTGCAGTGGATATCCGCCAGGACGATATTTTCCCCGGCCTCCATGGCGACGCCCGGCACCTCGCCGATATAAGCTATCCGTCCGGATTCAAGATAGCGCATATACTGCACATTATTGACGTGGCCGAAGGCGTCCATATCCCCCCAACGCACGGGTAATTCTATAAAATGCCTGAAATCCGCTCGTTGCATTAGGCATCCTCCTTAAAATTTGAAGGGCTGCTAAAGAAATCGTTAATCCCAGGCCGATTTGCCGACGGTCGTCCAAGTTAGCGCTACAATAGCAGTTTTAGAAGCGCCGCCAAGAGCATCGTTAAGGCCACCTACCTGAGGAGCAGCGATCATGTGCTACCCGATAAGGGTACTGTTTATCTGTTATCGTAACTCGATTCGCTCGCAACTCGCCGAAGCGCTGCTGCGTCGGATTGGCGAGGATGATTTTCAGGTTTTCAGCGCCGGGATCCAGCCGGAGCCGCTGGATACGCTGGCGATGGAAATCATGGGCGCCTTGGGGATCGATATATCCGGCCAGATGAGTACTGCAATCGACCATTTTTTCGGCCAGGAATTCGACTACATCATCACCCTCTGCGACAAAGCCCAAGTTTATGTCGGTGAGTTCTCCGGTGAACACGTGCACCTGCGCTGGCATTTGCCCGATCCGGCGGACTTTCTGGGAAATGACGACAACAAGCGGCAACTGCTGCGCCTGTTTTGCGTGGAACTGACCGAGCGCATCCGCTTATGGGTGGCGATGGAGCACCATAGGCGGGGCGAAGAAGATATACTGGAGCCTGTCAGCTATCCACGTCTGCTTGGTCGGATTCATTGAGGAGGTACTATGCAAGCCTATCAGCATGTTTTGTTCGCAACCGACTTTACGGATGAAGCCTTGCAAGTCGGCGCTCGCGCCAAGGAGATCGCCCAGCGCTACGGAGCGCGTCTTTCGCTGATTCATGTGATCGAGCCGATCGTTGTCAGTCCCGGTTACGATCTGCTGCCGGTAATGCCTGAGCTGCCCGACGAGGTCTTGCAGACCTCCTCCCAGGAGGCGCTGCGGCGGCTGACCGAGCGCCTGGAAATTCCGGATGCCGGGCAGCGTGTCATCACCGGCGTCTCCACCAAAGAGGGTATCCTGGAAGCTGTCCGGGAGCTGGGCGTCGATCTGATCGTGATCGGCAGCCATGGCCGTCATGGGCTGGCGCTGTTATTGGGTTCCACCGCCAACGCCGTGCTCCACGGCGCACCCTGTGATGTGTTGGCGGTGCGGATTCATAGTTAACCGGGCAAATAGTGGCTCCGGCGTCCCCGCCGGAGTACCCGTGGCTCCGGCGTCCCCGCTGGAGTACCGTGGCTCCGGCGTCCGCGCCGGAGTACCGTGGCTCCGGCGTCCGCGCCGGAGTATGGCAGCCGCTCGATCGTGGCAAACCCCGTGATAACCGGCGGCCAGCAATTCCCGCTCTAATGTACCGACGCCGGTAGCTAATTGATCAGTAATTACGCAAGAATCATAACGACAAAAACTACCCCTGACTTCCTCGGAAGCCATAATGAACAGCTCTCATTTTAACCACTTTCTT
>CAIMUS010000330.1 GCA_903844665.1 uncultured Pseudomonadota bacterium | reverse complement strand
CGTCCACGCCGTCCACGCCGTCCACGCCGTCCACGCCGTCCACGCCGTCCACGCCGTCCACGCCGTCCACGCCGTCCACGCCGTCCACGCCGTCCACGCCGTTCACGCCTGACAATACGGCTACCGCCGGCGCCCGCTCCAAACAGAGCGATTTCGCTGCTACCCCCGACGGCAGAAAACGATTGGTGATCGAGGGCGTCAGCCCGGAGATCGACGGCGGCCGTTATCCTATCAAGCGCACCGTCGGCCAACCCGTAGCGGCGGAAATCGACGCCTTCGTGGACGGCCACGATGTGCTATCCTGCGTGCTGCAATATCGCAAGGAAGGTCAGGACACCTGGACCGATGTGCCGATGAAGCCGCTCGTCAACGATCGCTGGCGCGGCGAGTTCCGGGTCTGGGAAATCGGGCGCTACCGCTATACCTTCAGCGCCTGGGTGGATCATTTCAAATCCTGGCGCCACGACCTGTCCCGGCGGGTGCAGCGGGAGGATATCGCCATCGCCCTGCAGGTCGGCGCGACGCTCCTGGAAGAAGCCGGCGAACGCGCCGAAGGTGGCGACGCCCTCTGGCTGAAAGGCCGCGCCAAGGCCCTGGTCGGCGAGCAGAGCCTGGAGGAACGGCTGCAGTACGCTCTGAGCGAGGAACTGTCGGCAATGGTGGCCCGCTATCCCGACAAGCGGCTGGCGACCCGCTACGACAAGGAACTCGTGCTGGTGGTGGATGACGAGCGCGCCGGCTTCAGCGCCTGGTACGAGCTGTTTCCCCGCTCTTGCAGCCCGGTGCCGGGGCAGCACGGCACCTTCAAGGATTGTGAAGCTTGGCTGCCTCGCATCGCCGAGATGGGCTTCGATGTGCTTTACTTCCCACCTATCCACCCCGTCGGTCGGGTCAACCGCAAGGGCAAGAACAACACCCTGGATCCAAAACCGGGCGACGTCGGCAGTCCCTGGGCGATCGGCGCCAGGGAAGGTGGCCACAAGGCGGTGCTGCCGGAACTGGGAACGCTGGAGGACTTCCGCCACCTGGCGGCCAAGGCCAGGGAATTCGGCATCGATATCGCCATGGACATCGCCTTCCAGTGCGCCCCGGATCATCCCTATGTGAAGGAACATCCGCAGTGGTTTCGCTGGCGCCCCGACGGCACCGTGCAATATGCCGAAAATCCACCTAAGAAATATCAGGATATCTACCCCTTCAACTTCGAGACCGACGACTGGCAGGCCCTGTGGGAGGAATTGAAGAGCATTTTCGAGTTCTGGATCGATCAGGGGGTGCGCATATTCCGGGTGGATAACCCCCATACCAAGCCTTTCCCGATGTGGGAGTGGATCATCACCGAGGTCAAGAAAAAACGTCCCGACGCCATTTTTCTGGCCGAAGCCTTTACCCGTCCCAAGGTGATGCATCGTCTGGCGAAGCTGGGTTATTCCCAGTCCTATACCTATTTCGCCTGGCGCAATACCAAATGGGAACTCGCCGAGTATATGAAGGAACTGACCCAGACCATCGGCCGCGAATATTTCCGCCCCAATTTCTGGCCGAACACGCCGGATATTCTGACCGAATACCTACAATTCGGCGGCCGCCCCGGCTTTATGATCCGGCTGGCGCTGGCCGCCACCCTGACCTCCAATTACGGCATCTACGGCCCGGCCTACGAGATGATGGAATTCAAGCCGGTCAAGCACGGCAGCGAGGAGTACCTGGATTCGGAGAAATACGAGATCCGCCAACGGGATCTTCTGGATCAGCCCGGCCCGCTCACGGACTTCATCACCCAAGTGAATCATATTCGCAAAGGCAGTCCGGCGCTCAGGCAGGACTGGAACCTGTGCTTCCATGAGACCGACAACGAGCAGATCATCTGCTACAGCAAGTGGAACGACAAGAAGACCGACATTATCCTGGTGACGGTGAATCTGGACCCGCACCACGTGCAGGCGGGCTGGGTGAACCTCGACCTGGAGACCCTGGAGCTCGAGCCCAAAAAATCCTTCGAGGTTCACGATCTGTTGGGCGATGACCATTATATATGGAGCGGCCCCCGCAACTACGTGCAGCTCGATCCCAAGCTGACGCCGGCGCATATCTTCCGCCTGCATGGCCGGACCCATACCGAGGAGGATTTCGATTATTTCTTTTAAGCTGGTGAGTAGGGTGCATTAGCGTAGCATAACGCACCAGTCAACGCGGTAACTCCAGCACCGCCTCCAAACCACCCTGCGCGCCATTGCGCAGGGTCAACTCGCCGCCGTGGGCGCGGGCGATATTGCGGGCGATGCCCAGTCCCAGTCCGGTTCCGCCCGTATTTTTGCTGCGGGAGCCTTCCAACCGGTAAAACGGCTCGAACACCTTTTCTAATTCCGCCTCCGGAATCCCAGGCCCGGCATCGGCAATGACGAGACGCAAGCAGTCGGCGCTGTCTTCCACCTGGATCAGCGCGCGTTTGCCATAATGCAGGGCGTTGTCCAGCAGATTGGTCAGGCATCTTTTCAAAACCAGAGGCCGGCCCTGGAAGGGTGCTTGCACCTTTCCCCGGATGCCGACCTCACCCCCCGTAGCGCCGGCATCCTCCTGCAGGCTTTCCAGCAGGGCGTCGATATCCACCGCGACCAGCGGCTCTCTGACTTCGATGCCGCGCATATAATCCAGCGTGGCCTGCACCATCGCTTCCATATCGTCGAGATCGGCCTGAAATTTTTCTCGCAAACCCGGCTCTTCCAGCAATTCGGCGCGCAACCGCAACCGGGTCAACGGCGTTTTCAGATCGTGGGAGACGGCGGTCAATACCCGACTGCGATCCTGAATATAACGGGCCAGCCGAGTCTGCATGGTGTTGAACGCCCGCGCCGCCCGCCGTACTTCCAGCGGACCCCGCTCCGGCAGTGGTGGCCGCTGGATATCACGGCCCAGTTCCACCGCCGCCTTGGCCAGCAGCGCCAACGGCCGGGTCAACCCACGCACCGCCAGCGCCGCCAGCACGCCTACCGAAACCAGCAGCACCAGCAGGATCAGCAACAGCCGGTAAGGCCATTCCAACACCTCATCCGGCAGGCGGTGGCTGAAACTGACGACCGTACCATCCTGCAATTGCACCTGTATCAGCACGGCTTTGAAATTTTCCCACTGCGGGTAGCGGCCGTGCCGGTAGGGCGGACCTGGAGTGGGAGGCTCCGGCGCCAGCTCCGGCGCCGCCGCATCCTCCACTTCGATGCTTAGCGGCCGGTCCGGCGGCAGGTGGCGGCGCAGCAGCGCCACCAGCAAGGGCAGTTGCCCGCTCTCGTCGGCGACGGTATCCCGCCAGGGAATATTCAGGCTGATTCGGCTGGGCGGGATATCCAGCGCCGCTACCACGCGGCTGCGCTCGCGCGCGGGTATTTCGTCCAGCAGCCTGACAATGGCCGCGATGCGGTGGGCGGCATTGCCACCCGCCGCCTGATACAGCACCTGTCCACGGTCGTATAACAAAATCGCCGTGCTTAGGGACTGGGCGAGAATCAGTCCCACGAGTAGCAGCAGCAGCAGTCGGCCGAACAGGGACTGCGGCAGCAGCTGCATCAGGATTCCCGCCTGACCGGCGCCGCCAGCAGATAACCTTCGCTGCGCACTGTCTTGATCAGGGCGGCGGTGCGCGGATCGTCTCCCAGCCGCCGTCGCAGCCGGCTGATCTGGACATCGATGCTGCGATCGAAGGGCCCAGCCTCGCGGCCCTGGGTAAGATCCAGCAATTGGTCGCGGCTCAGCGCCCGGTTGGGATGTTCCAGCAAGACCCGCAGCAGCCGGTATTCGCCGCCGCTCAGGGGCATTACCACGCCCGTCGGCGTGACCAGATGGCGGGCGGCGGCATCCAGCAGCCAGCCGGCGAAATGAAATCGTCGGGTTTCACCCGGTTCCGTGGGCTGCTGCCGGCTGCGCCGCAACACGACCTTGATCCGGGCCAGCAACTCACGGGGATTGAACGGCTTGGGCAGATAATCATCGGCGCCCATCTCCAGGCCGACGATGCGATCGGTCTCATCGCCACGCGCGGTCAGCATAATCACCGGAATGTCCGAGCGCGCCCGCAGGTTACGACACAATACCAGCCCATCGTCGCCAGGCAGCATGAGATCCAGGATGATCAGATCCACTGCTTCGTGTTCCAGAGCTTCCCACAGGCCAGGGCCATCCACCACGGCGGTCACCCGAAAACCGTTCCTGCCCAGGTAATCGGCCAGCAGTTCCCGTAGCTCGGCATCGTCGTCAACAACAAGGATATGATCGTTCATACGAGGTCTAATTTGGCTGTCACTCAGTCAGGGGCATGCTTTACGCCCCTTCACTACGTCATATTAACTCACGGCTGTGGTGGGTTGATGCGCTGTTACAAACGGTTACAAAGACGGTTTTCCCAGCAATACGTCTGTTACATAGCCGTTGTCTAATGCTGGCGAGCAACTGAAGACACAACTTTATTAGGAGCATCGATATGAAAACCTTGACTAAAAATTCTTTGGCTATGATCGCCGCCCTGGGTATTACCGCGGTCACTGCCGTGGGACCGGTATGGGCGCAGCCGGAGCCGGGCTTCGGCG
>CAIMUS010000329.1 GCA_903844665.1 uncultured Pseudomonadota bacterium | reverse complement strand
CGGCCCTACAAATGCCGCACTGGGGTGCGGCGCTCCCAGGGGTGGTATTTGCGCGGCTACCAACCACCCTGCAATGTCTGGATAATCATTGGCGGAGCTATATAACCCGTATCTATGTGCGCTACCGTACAGACCGCGCCTGATTTTGCGCGCATTATTATTATAGTGGGCGTCGGAAACCAAGTATGACGCTCCGGTCGATCATCCACATTCATTAGCAGGAGACCATCATGAACGAAGATCAAGTCAAGGGCCGAATCGAAGAAGCGAAAGGTAAAGTCAAGGAAGTCACCGGCAAGATAATCGGCGATAAGGACTTGGAAGAAAAAGGGAAGGCTCAAAAAAACGTCGGCGACCTCCAAGCGGACTATGGCGATCTTAAGGAGGACATTAAGAAAAGCTAAAGCGAACAACCGCTTAGCTGCAGCCGAGTTCAGGCTTTGCTGGCCGGGCGCATGATCAGCCAGTCGCATGGCGGCGATGAGTATTTCTCAACCGGACTTACGCATTTGAGTTCGATAACCATATTATTATCGGGTCTGGCCGGCAGGATCGAGGGGTAGACCCCTAAATCCTTGCCAGCCAGCCAGCCAATCTCGCGGCGCGCACGCCGTAGTATGAAAGGAGAACAACCATGCCGTTGATTCAATTAGTGATTGCTCTAGTTGTCGTTGGAGTTGCTCTCTGGCTGATTAATAACTACATACCGATGGACGCTACCATCAAGAAGATCTTGAATGTGGTAGTGGTCATTGTAGTGGTTCTTTGGCTATTGAGCATCTTCGGGGTCTTGGGTTCCATGTCGGGGATGCATGTGGGAAGGTATTAAGAAGAGGGTGTGAGCGGCGTTGGATGAACTCTTTGATGATGGGTGGCGGTGGTGAGCCCCATTCCTGCAACCCTAATACCCTGGCATCATAATTGAGGAGGAGTCATTGAAATGCGCAAATTTATATTGGTTTTGATTCTCAGCAGTGGTGTTGCATTGCTGGCGGCAGCCGGTGACTACCCGGCAACTCAACAATACCAGGGTATTCCCTACGTCAGCGGCGGTGTCGGTGATGAGGGGCAACAGGCGCTGAAGACCATGGAGTCCCGCTTCAATCTCAAGTTGGTGTTTGCCGCCAGTTCCGGAGAATACCTGGCCGATATCCAGGTCCGCATCCTGGATCGACAGGGCAATGTCGTATTGCAGGCCAACTCCGATGGCCCCTGGTTCTATGCCAGCCTACCTCCAGGCGCTTATACTGTACAAGCGAGCGGCTTTGGGAAGAATCTGGAGCACAAGCTCGAGGTGAGCAGCGGTAAACTTACAGAAGTGGTTTTGCGATGGTAATCTTCTGCATGTTCCACAGCGTGTGTGATGGATGGGCAGCTTTGCTGCCCATCTTACTTGGCTCTCATATCCCCGTCAGCCAGCCAATCTCGCGGTGCGCAAGCCGTAGTATGAAAGGAGAACAACCATGCCGTTGATTCAATTAGTGATTGCTCTAGTTGTCGTTGGAGTTGCTCTCTGGCTGATTAATAACTACATACCGATGGACGCCACCATCAAGAAAATCTTGAATGTGGTAGTGATCATTGTAGTGCTTCTTTGGCTGTTGAGTATCTTCGGGGTCTTGGGCCCCATATCAGAGCCGTTGATTCAATTAGTGCTTGTTTTAGTTGTCGTTGGCGTTGCTCTCTGGCTGATTAATAACTACATACCGATGGACGCCACCATCAAGAAAATCTTGAACGCGGTAGTGATCGTTGTAGTGCTTCTTTGGCTATTGAGTATCTTCGGGCTCTTGGGCCCCATGTCGGGGATGTATATGGGAAGGTATTAAAAGGAATGCCTTAACCCATCAGCATTGAACAGCCCTGGGGTTATTACCCCAGTAGCGAAATTTTAGCTTCATCATCATTCATCGGGAGTACGACCATGAGACGATTTAACCGGTTCACTACCTTTTTCTTCACTATCCTCCTGTTGGCCTCTTTCTTGGGGTGTGCTTCCACATCAAAGCAAGAGGGAACAGGGGAATATGTTGATGACACTGTCATTACTACGAAAGTGAAAACGGCGATTTTCAACGATTCCAACCTGAAATCCAGCGAAATCAATATCGAAACCTTCAAGGGCGTGGTCCAATTAAGCGGCTTCGTCAGTTCTCGGGCGGATATTAACAGGGCGGTCGAAATTGCACGCGGGATCGCGGGCGTAAAGTCCGTCAAGAATGACATGCGGGTCAAGTGACGGAAGACCGGGCGGGTGTTGTGAGAGTCGTAAGGTACACTGTGCGTACCAAAACGAGGGAAAAGGTACGCACAGCGTTCCCCTACTTGGCTTTAGCAAAAAGAGAGGCGTTTTTTTCGAGACTGGAAATATACTCATCTTTGACTACGGTGGGGTAATAAAGATTCTAAAACTATTTTGGAAAAATTGGCCGTAAGCTTAACTAATTGATTTGTAATGAATTTTTAATGAGATTGCTCTGGGTAGGTTATGCGTCAGAGTTGATGTTCCGTATCGTTCCTTGTTTCAAGACCTGTCAGTTGTTATAATGAACAATGTGACAAAAGCCTACAAAGGTTGCCACTTAATTAATTTACACTTCACTAGGAGAAACCTCATGCAATATTCAATACCATCCGCGCTGCTGGTTTTGGCGATCGGACTGAGCGCCTGTGCTGGCCCTGCTGGACCGCAGGGAGCTACTGGAAATCAAGGAAACACCGGTTACACGGGTGAAACGGGAGCTACTGGAAATCAAGGAAACACCGGCAACACTGGCCGGCAGGGAGCTACTGGAAGTCAAGGAACGAAGGGGCGTACAGGTACAAAAGGGAGCACCGGCTCTGGCGGTGACACCACCGTCATTGTTCAGCCTTCCAATTGATCCGAGCGCGCGAATTACTTTCATCGCCGCCGCCACCCCGATAATGCACAAAGGGTAAGTTACGCGACAAAAACGGAAGCCAACAAAAACAAGGGCTTGCCTGTCGCAAAATCCAGCCAGGTAGGGTGCGTCCCACGCACCTTTCCTATGGTGCGCAAAGCGCACTACTACTACTACTACTGAATGAAAGGAGAGTATCCATGAAGAAGCACATCGCAATTGCTGTACTGTCAGGTCTGGCTATGCTGGCAACAGCAGGCAATGCTGTCGCCCAGGTCGCGGGTTCCACTACCCTCAGTGTGACAGTGGAGGAGATGAAAAATGTCGCACATGGCTGGAGCGCCAAGAAGACAATTCTGGGTCATGATATTTACAACGACAATAAGGAAAAAGTCGGTACGGTGGAAGACATTATCATCGCCCCTGACAAGACGGTGTCCTACGTCATTGTCGAGGTAGGCAGCTTCCTTGGCATGGGCGGGTATTACGTCGCGATTCCGGTCGGTCACTTCAAGGAAGAGGGCGACAAGCTGCTCCTGCCGGGTGCGACCAAGGAAGTGATCAAAGGTTTACCGAAGTTCGAATACGCCAAGAAGTAAGACAACTCAATAACCACTCCTCACTGCTTCAGCTTTTCAAGCCCGCTTGGCTGCAACGCAGAGCGGGCTTTTTTCCAGGCCTGAATAATAATCGGGCTATGAACGGAGGTTACGATGAAAGTGTTTCTTGAGAGATATTCATGGCCGCACTGGGCCACAGCTTTGATGCTTACCGGACTGCTGGTCAGCGCGATGCAGTCGGCGTGGGCTGGTCCGCATGACCACGAACCCCAAACCCTGAAGGGTGTCGTTGAGCGTTTCAACTACAGTCCCAAAGGTGGCTATGAAAGCGTGTTGATCGAAAGCGCAGACAAACTGGTGCAAGTCGACTTCCCGCCGCACATGGCGGCGGAAGTGACTAAGGCCGTGGCGACGGGCGACCAGATCAGCGTGGTTGCCGTGGCCGAGAAATCAAAGGGCGACCACTCCGTTTACCGGCTGCAGAAACTCACCACAGCCAAGGGCGAGGAGATCGTCATGCTCAAACCGCAGCCCGGGGAACAACCGCAGCCCGGGGAACAGCCGAAGCCCGGCAACGTCGGGAAGATCGAGGGCGTGGTCAAGTATCTGAACTATGCCCGTCACGGCGAAGTGAACGGCGCCGTGCTCGAAAGTGGTGATTTTGTGCATCTTGGGCCGCATGGCGCTGAACTCGTAAAACTCGCCATCGGTCAGAAGCTCTCGGTCGAGGGTGCGGCAGCGACGATGGCTGATGGCCACCTCGTCATTGAACATCCGAGCGCAGTAAACGGTGTCAAGATTCGCTGACGGGCGAGGAAGCCCTTTTGGTAAGCGTTCACACCCCTCCCCCTAACCCTCTCCCACAAGGGGAGAGGGAATAGGTTAAGCATCTGTTTTGCAAAAATCTCCTGCGAGCCTCCCAAGCGGTCGGATGTGCTCACCCTCCTGCTGGCTCAATTCAAGAGTCCGATTATCCTTATTCTTCTCTTTGCCACGGGCTTGTCGTTTTTTTTTAAACGATCCTGTTGATGCTTTTATTATTCTCACCATTGCTGTCCGAGCGACGTGGGTTCACCGAGAATCAGGCGCTTTCGCCGAAATGTTTAAGAGATTATCATGCCACAAACACCACATATCGAGCGACATTTCACCGCATCCGAAACGGTTAGGGACATTGTCATCGGAATGTCAGACGGGCTGACGGTTCCATTTGCGCTTGCGGCAGGTTTATCAGGTGCAGTGGGTACCAACGGTATCATTATGACTGCGGGTTTAGCAGAAATCGCCGCCGGTTCAATCGCTATGGGTTTAGGGGGTTATCTGGCGGCCAAGAGCGATTCCGAACATTATGACAGTGAGAGAATTCGAGAACAACTCGAAGTTAACGAGAAGGCAAATACCGAGGCTGAAGAGGTTACTCAAGTATTTCTGTCTTACGGTCTGACGCCTGAAGAAAGCAAGCCGGTTGTTGACGTATTACGAAAGCGGCCAGAAGCATGGATTGACTTTATGATGCGATTTGAGTTAGGGCTTGAGAAACCCGACCCCAAACGAGCCCTTATCAGTGCTGCCACGATTGCGGGGGCTTATATCGCAGGTGGCTTTATACCGCTTGGCCCTTATATTTTTTTCTCCACATCCGGTACGGCATTGACAGTTTCCATCATTGTCACTCTAATTGCGTTGACAATTTTTGGGTACATCAAAGGTCATTTTACAGGCACGTCGCCCCTAAGAAGTGCAATCCAGACAGTGCTGATTGGAGGGCTTGCCGCAGCGGTCGCATTTTTGATAGCGCGAGCAATTTCCTGAGAACTTCCAGATCTTGTTGATTAACAGTAGTTTTACGCACACCAGTTCGCGCCTAACCCCGCGTGCAGCCAACGTACTTCGCTTCGCGCGCGGCTGACGCTGGCCGTTAGGCTATCCCCAGACATCAGGTCCCTAACGAAAGCTTTTATCTATGTGCGCTATCGTACAGACCGCGCCTGGTTTTGCGCGTATTATTGCTACAGTGAGCGCCAAAAACTGAGTAAGACGCTCCGCTCGATCGTCCACATTCATTAGCGGGAGACCATCATGAACAAAGATCAAGTCAAAGGCCGAATCGAAGAAGCGAAAGGTAAAGTCAAGGAAGTCACCGGCAAGGTAATCGGTAATAAGGACTTGGAAGAAAAAGGGAAGTCTCAAAAAGACGCTGGCGACCGCCAAGCGGACTATGGCGATCTTAAGGAGGACATTAAGAACAGCTAAAGCGAGCAACTGCTTAGCCTGCAGCCGAGTCCAGGCTTTGCTGGCCAGGCGAATGATCGGCCAGTCGCCAAATAATTCCACCCTTTTTCCCACTGGAGAGGAAAAGGGTGTTTATCGGGTCTGGCCGGCAGGATCAAGGGGTAGACCTCTAATCCTTGCCAGCCAGCCAGCCAGCCAATCTCGTGGCGCGCACGCCGTAGTATCGTAAGGAGAAAAACCATGCCGTTGGTTCAATTAGTGATTGCTTTAGTGGTCGTTGGCGTTGCTCTCTGGCTGATTAACAACTACATACCGATGGACGCTACCATCAAGAAGATCTTGAATGTGGTAGTGGTCATTGTAGTGGTTCTCTGGCTATTGAGTATCTTCGGGGTCTTGGGTTCCATGTCAGGGGTACGTGTGGGTGGGTGATTAAGAAGAGGGTGTGAGCGGCGTTTACTTCTTGTAGGGTGCGTCCCACGCACCTTTTCTAGGGTGCGCAGGGTGCACCCTACTACTACTGAATGAAAGGAGAGTATCCATGAAGAAGCACATCGCAATTGCTGTACTGTCAGGTCTGGCTATGCTGGCAACAGCAGGCAATGCTGTCGCCCAGGTCGCGGGTTCCACTACCCTCGGTGTGACAGTGGAGGAGATGAAAAATGTCGCACGTGGCTGGAGCGCCAAGAAGACAATTCTGGGGCATGAGATTTACAACGACAATAAGGAAAAAGTCGGTACGGTGGAAGACATTATCATCGCCCCTGACAAGACGGTGTCCTACGTCATTGTCGAGGTGGGCGGCTTCCTTGGCATGGGCGGGCATTACGTCTCGATTCCGATCGGCCACTTCAAGGAAGAGGGCGACAATCTGATCCTGCCGGGTGCAACCAAGGAAGTGCTCAAAGGTTTACCGACGTTCGAATACGCCAATGACCACGAACCCCAAACCCTGAAGGGTGTCGTTGAGCGTTTCAACTACAATCCCAAAGGTGGCTATGAAAGCGTGTTGATCGAAAGCGCAGACAAGCTGGCGCAAGTCAATTTCCCGCCGCACATGGCGGCGGAAGTGGCTAAGGCCGTGGCGACGGGCGACCAGATCAGCGTGGTTGCCGTGGCCGAAAAATCAGAGGGCGACCACTCCGTTTACCGGCTGCAACAACTCACTACAGCCAAGGGCGAGGAGATCGTCATGCTCAAACCAAAGCCCGGGGAACAACCGCAGCCCGGGGAACAACCGCAGCCCGGCAACGTCGGGAAGATCGAGGGCGTGGTCAAGTATCTGAACTATGCCCGTCGCGGCGAAGTGAACGGCGCCGTGCTCGAAAGCGGTGATTTTGTGCATCTTGGGCCGCATGGCGCTGAACTCGTAAAACTCGCCATCGGTCAGAAGCTATTGGTCGAGGGTGCGGCAGCGACGATGGCTGATGGCCACCTCGTCATTGAACATCCGAGCGCAGTAAACGGTATCAAGATTCGCTGACGGGCGAGGAAGCTCTGTTATAGGCCGCGTTCGAGCGTCACCGCTAGGGGACGCTCGACTCCCGTCTCGTCAGGCGCGATTTCCAAGAGAGGATATAGAGTATGAACCAACCCCCCTTGGCCTTTTGGAGCCTCTCCACCACCGAGCTGCTGCAGCAACTGCAAACGACACCGGCAGGATTGACCGGGGCTGAAGCCAGACAGCGGCTCGCGCGCTATGGCGCCAATCTCCTGCGGCCTCCCAAGCGGTCGGATGTATTGACGCTCCTGCTGGCTCAATTCAAGAGTCCGATTATCCTCATTCTTTTCTTTGCCACGGGCTTGTCGTTTTTTTTACACGATCCTGTCGATGCTTTTATTATTCTCACCATTGTCCTCGCCAGCGGCCTGCTCGGGTTCTGGCAGGAGCGCAGCGCCACCAACGCCGTGGAGAAACTGCTTTCCATCGTGCAAATTAAAGCGGCGGTGCGGCGCGATGGAAGTTCCAAAGAAATTCCAGTCGAAGACATTGTACCCGGCGATATCGTCATCCTGAACGCTGGCGATATCGTTCCCGGAGACTGTCTGGTTCAGGAATCCAACGATCTGTTCGTCGATGAAGCCATGCTGACGGGTGAAACTTTCCCGGTCGAAAAAGCGGTAGCGGTATTGCCGGCAGAGACACCATTGGGTCAGCGGACCAACGTGCTGTGGATGGGAACCCATGTAGTGAGCGGCAGCGCCACGGCGCTGGTTCTCCGCACCGGTAAGGAAACCGAATTCGGCAAGGTGTCCGAGCGGCTGAAACTCAGGCCGCAGGAAACGGAATTTGAACGCGGCATACGGCGATTCGGCTATTTCCTCATGGAAGTCACGCTGGTGCTGGTGTTGGCGATCTTTGCCATTAACGTCTATTTGGCGCGTCCAGTCCTGGACTCCCTGCTCTTTTCCTTAGCACTCGCCGTCGGGCTGACCCCGCAATTGTTGCCGGCGATTATCAGCATCAACCTGGCGCATGGCGCCAAACGGATGGCGCAAGCGAAGGTAATTGTCAAACGGCTCGCCTCGATTGAAAACTTCGGCAGCATGAACGTGATCTGCTCCGATAAAACCGGCACCCTGACCGAAGGGACCGTGCACTTACAATCCGCCCTGGATGTGGCAGGCGCCCCCAGCGATAAAGTCCTGCTCCACGCTTATCTCAATGCGGTTTACGAGACCGGCTTTACCAACCCGATCGATGCAGCCATCCGCACCCATCGCCAGTTCGACCTGTCCGGCTACCGGAAGCAGGACGAAATCCCCTATGATTTTCTGCGCAAACGTTTGAGTATCCTGGTTTCACAGGATGATTGGTATCTGCTGGTGACCAAAGGCGCGCTGCCGAATGTGCTCGCCGTCTGTTCAGCGGCGGAAACGGAAGAGGGAATCAGCGTCGATATCGCCACAGTGCGGGACCGAATCCAGCAGCATTTTGAGGAGTTTAGTAATAAGG
>CAIMUS010000328.1 GCA_903844665.1 uncultured Pseudomonadota bacterium | reverse complement strand
TATGATATGTAAAATATTGCTTGCTGTAAATTTTCCAGTGATGGAGACAAGTTGATACACAATTTTGTGTAGTAATAGCAAATATAACACTACATGTAGTGCTCACATGTTCTCATCACTGGAAAATTTACACTACCAATAATTTCATTATTCGGGGTGAATTCGACGGCTTCAATCTTGACATCTTCGATATCTACGGGTATCTCAAAACGGTTCATGGGAACTCATCGCCTCGCTACGTGAACCTTCAGGAACAACTGTAACTACTTGTTTATATTATAATCGGGTACCCCGCAAGATACCAGAGAGCCAAGAGGGTCTTTCATGGGCGCAAGTATTGAGAATTCAAAGGCTGCCTATCTTCAGTATTTGATTAACAATCAATGAGTTGGGGGATAATCAGACTGAACCAGTACCAGGACTAGAAAATAGGGAGAAAATAGGGAGAAAATAGGGAGAAAATAGAGAAAATAGGGGACAGACCAAGACCACGTTTTTCTGCATGGTAAATGCGCCAGCAGGTTGTTGGGCATGGTGGCCACGCCGCGACTCAAGGCAACAATAGATTGTTGAACACCTGATTTCCCCCCCAACGATAAACGCTGAAATCTCGTCGGTCCGTCGTGAGAATGCGTCCATGACCTAAGCTTTCGGCCAGAATCACCAATGAAGCGTCGGCAAAATCCATCGGAAGGTCAGCATAGCGAACCATCAGATCTGCCATGCGCTCCAGATGGCGATCATCCAAGGCAAACAGGTTGAATATTTCCCGCCTCCGGCTACGCAAAAATGCAACGGCATAAGTTACCCCAACCTGCTGTTGCAGCAAATAACAAGTTTCCGTCATCACCGGCAGCGTAGTCACCAAGGGTTCCGTCAACAACGGCAGACGCTGCTTGGCAAGAGCGTGATAGGCATCCCGACGATTGAACAGGGCTATCCAGAAGCCGGTATCGGCAATGATCATCGCTGCTTGCCCCACAAGTGTTTCTTGTAATCGACCGAAAGACGGCTGTCACCCTCGAAGCAGCCGATAAGTCCTGCCTCATTCAATACTCGATAGGCGTGCGAACCTGTGGTTTCAGTCTGCGCCAGCGCAGCGTCAATGGCCAAAGCGAGTGCTTCCGGCAGGGGTTTTTGCAATCTTTCCTGTAATAGCTGAAGTCGTTCAGCGTGAACCTCATCGAGTTCGGCTTCAATATGCATAGCGATTTCTCCTGGCGGAAAATAAAGGACAGCTGAGGTAGGGCGGACTGCCGTCAGGCTGTCCGCCGAAGGAAAAGCGGGCTGGCGGCAGCGTGACGCGAGTTGCATGGCGGCGGACACGCTACGCGAGTCCGCCCTACGCAAGCTGGGTGAGGGCGCGCTCGACTGGTTACGCCCGTTCCCTATTCGCCTCAATCTTCCAGATAAGTATACCCCTGCAAGCCGGCTTCCAATTCGGCCAGATACGCCTTGCGTTCGGCTTTGCCGAGCGTGCTCGCGGCCAACTTGTCCTGATAGGCCGCCAGTAACAGTTCCGGCTCGAAGTGCACATAACGCAACAGATCCGCAACCGTATCGCCATGTTCCGGCTCCACCAGCCGGTAACCGCCCGCCTCGGTCAATTCGACGTTGACGGCATCGGTGTCGCCGAACAGATTGTGCATGTCCCCCAAAATCTCTGGTAGTGTAAATTTCCCAGTGATGAGAACATGTGAGCACTACATGTAGTGTTATCTTTGCTATTACTACACAAAATAGTGTATCAACTTGTCTCCATCACTGGAAAATTTACAGCAAGACAGTATTTTCCCGAACTGTGCGAATCCAATCAGGATCCCCGGGCGCAGTTGCATTTCGCCGACGGCATCGCCTGGGTGCGGAACGCCGCCCCCGCTTCCTATGATGTGATTATCGTGGACAGCACCGATCCGGTCGGTCCCGCCGAGGGCTTGTTCGCGGCCCCGTTCTTACAGGATTGCCGGCGGGCGCTGGGAGATACCGGCCTGCTGGTGCAGCAAAGCGAGTCGCCGCTGTTCCATCTGGAAAACATCCTTAAACCGTTGCAGCGGAATCTCTATCAGGCAGGTTTTACCGCAGTCCATACGCTGCACTTTCCGCAGTGCGTCTATCCTTCCGGCTGGTGGACCGTCACGCTGGCCACCAAAACCGGCGATCCCACCCGCTTCCGCGAGCAGGACGCTGCCGCCAAGCCGTTCGCCACGGAATACTATAACGTGGATATCCATCGCGCCTCCTTGGCCACGCCGGAGTTCATGCGCCGGGCTTTGGCGGAGTGAGGCGGTTTAAATTTACGATCCAAGCTCAATTGCCGGTGGCAGCCGGTTGGCTGGAGTATTTGGTTAGGGCATCCATTGCTTGTTGCTCAACTCCATCGCTATTTACAGAGTTGTTTCAACCGTGCTATTTTTACTCTGTAAGGCCGCTATGATCAAGGGGGAAAGAATATGCCATCGAGCAAGAATAATTACGTTGAATATCAGTACGCGGACACCGAATATTTTGGTGCGAGAGAAATCGTTGAGGCTGAGCATCGGGCCATCAAGGCGCGTCGGGGCGTCGATAAGCCCCAAAACGGCTTAGCCCTGTCCGGGGGTGGGATTCGTTCGGCGAGCTTTGCTCTGGGAGTGATGCAGGCTTTGTCGTACAAGGGCTGGCTGAAAAAGATCGATTATCTTTCCACGGTTTCCGGGGGCGGCTATATCGGTTGCTGTTTGAGTTACCTGCTGCACAAGGACTGGCAAGCGCCGCCGCCATCCACACCAACAGAGCTAATCAAGTTTAGCCTTAGCTGGGATACCTTCCCTCTGGGCACTTATCCTATGGTCGATCCTCAGGGTAGTGACAGCCCGGAGGGTACCTACCATCGCGCCCGTGGCAAGCTCTTGCGTCACCTTCGACAGAACGCGAAATATCTTGAACCGTCCGAAAACCTCGATCTGCTGTCATTGATCGGGGTGCTGTTACGTAATACGCTGGTAAGTTTTGTTTTCTTTCTCGGCTTGGTGGTTTTGTTATACGGGTTGTTGGGACAGTTGGGACGGTTGGAACTGGCAAACATATATGAATGGTGGAATCAGTCGGCCATAAAGTACGCCGCCCTGGTTGGAGTGTACGCTGCCCTGGCCGTTTGGTTATTCCTAATACCGGTATCGGTCTACTACCTTTTCGCTAGGTTACGCGAAGAAATGGGCTGTTTACGGCAGGAATTGGTCGTGCTTATTGTCGTGCTTATTGTCGTGCTTATTTATGCTTTTATTCTTTATTATGTGGCCATCGTCACGGGGTACGAGACTCCACCCCTATGCCAAGTGTGGATCGGCGTTAAAGGGTTGCTGAAAGACATAATCACTTCGCCGTGGCCGTTCAAAGACAATTTGCCACTGAATCTGGCCGCGTTGCTGCTGAAATTGTTTGTGCTGCTGGGGTTTCTCTACAGCGTATCGACATGGCTGTTCGGCCGCTTGATCCATAAGTGTGCCTATACTCTACGCCGCTGTTCAGAGCAGTTATACCATTACCTGATTCTGGTGGTGGGTCTCACTGCTGCAGTCGGTGTCGTGCCCTACATTTATAACATCTATTATGAGAACGGAATTACACCTTCGTTTGTGCCTACCGTACCTCTTGTGTCTGCCGTTGCCAGCGTTGTTCCGGCCATTTCCGTATTTTTCCAGACCGGCAGAACCAAGAAACCTTGGATACCCACAATTGTGCCAGTAGTTGTCGGGGTGGCGGCGCTACTGGTCGGATTTCTGATTCTGGGATTCTGGTTTGCTCGGCCGTGGCTGTCCCCCAACTCAACCCCGGGATGGCTGGAGTGGACGAGGCTGTTCGTGCTGGTGTTATGCCTCGGATGGTTCGTGAATCTGAATTACCTCTCCGTGCATCGTTACTATCGCGACCGCCTCATGGAGACATTCATACCGGATGTCGACGAAGTGTTGAAGCAGGGGACTGAGAAGCAGGGGACTGAGACGTGCACCACCGTCGGCAATACCACGCTGCTGAAATTTCTCTGGGGCGGGAACAAAGACGCTTACGCTTGTTCGAAAGATCTCGCAAAGACACATGATGATGATTGTCTTGGTCGTTATCATGGCGTGCTACCGGATCCTTGGGACGCGCCCTATCACATCATCAATGCCAACGTGATACTGGTTTCTTCGGCCATTCCCAAGTTTCGTGGCCGCGGCGGGGACAATTTCATTCTGACGCCCCTCTACTGCGGAAGCAATGCCACCGGCTGGGCAGCCACCGATTCGGTCTTGTACGATGGTATGACCCTGGCTTCGGCCATGGCAGCCTCGGGGGCTGCCGTCAATCCCAACGCGGCCTGCGGTGGGGAAGGAATCACCCGAAACCGGATGTTGTCCTTGTTGATGGGGCTGCTCAACCTGCGCCTGGGTTACTGGATTCCCAATCCGCGATGGCTGACCCACAAGCAGGAATGTTCGCCGCCTATTGATCCACCCAAACCAGTCGGCAATGCATTGACCAGGGCGCTGCTCAGACTGTCGGCCTTCGGTAGCGACGAGACACCGAATTTCCTCTATCCTGGACTCGGTGAAGTCATATTGCGGTACAACCTCGATGAAGAGAGTGGCTGGCTCGAACTCAGCGACGGCGGCCATTTCGAAAACCTTGGACTGTATGAACTGGTGCGCCGGAAGCTCAAGCTCATCATCGTTTGCGACGGGGGCGCCGATCCGGAGTATCAGTTCGCCGACCTCGCGAACGCTATCGAGAAGGTTCGAGCCGATTTCGGCGCGCTGATATCCTTCGATCCACCCGGCATCGAGTCACTCATTCCGGTAAGTGACCGGGACTCTTCGGCCCGTGAACCCGAGGGTGGAGATTCCATAAAATACGCCGAGCGGGGCTACCTCGTCGGCAGGATTCGCTACCCGGACAATACGGAAGGCACGCTGATCTATATTCCGACGACATTCTTTCGAGGTCTGAGCGACGATTTGTTCGGCTATCAGCGCACGCACCCGGAGTTTCCCGAAGAGTCCACGACTGACCAGTTCTTCGATGAAAAACAATTCGAAGCCTACCGCGAATTGGGCTACCAGACGATGTATCGGATGTTGTGCGATGATCCATACGTGCGCAACTTACTGTGATTCTACCCCTTACCACCTCTATCCATTGCTGTGAAAATCCCCTTAGACCGGGTTAAACGCGCCCTCTACCGAGCCGGCAAATAGCAGGGACATTACGGGCGTATCTTAACCCGACAGAGGGGCCTGATTAGGTGCTAAGCTACGATAGACCCGTGGAACAAGGGGCCTCCACTTAAGCCGGGACGCTTTGCAGGCTGACCACAGCGGGGATTCCCCTGGGAGCACCAGCACCTTGCTGGCTGTTGACTGGCGTTGGTGCACTGAGGCCGGCGAGGACGCTGGCGCTCCCAGGGTCGGATTGTCCCGCCTTAAGTTGGTAGCCTGGGACAAGTGAGGAGATAACCCTCTATAAAGAGTGTGAATGTCCGTCAACTCAAAAACAACCCCGCCGACGCCCTGCGCCTGGCGCGGGAGGATGTAGTCGTGGTGATGAATCGTGATACCCCTGATGCAGTGCTGATGCACCTGGATGAGAAGAAGCTTCTCGACATGCCGGGGGTCCGCCTCGCCTTGGCGACTGCTCTATTTCGCGAAGGTGATCTTTCTTTGGGACGCGCGGCCAAGGTGGCGCACTTGGCGCTGATCGATTTTGTCCAGCACGTATCGCGTCTCGGCATCCCGGTGGTGAAAGGGACTGCTGAGAATGTCACGCAAGATGAAGTAGCGATCGGGGCGTGGCTCGACGCGTAGTTTTTTCCGATGCGAGCCCGTTGATCCCATTCAGGGGAAAAGGCCAAGGCGCAACCACTGTCGCCGTGCTGCCAGTTGGGATTGACTGTTCATCTCCAGACGGGCCACTGTTGCCCTGCCGGTTACGGTGAGACCCTCAATTCTCCCGCTCTCAATATCAATCTGGAAATGCCCTTCCCAGCGGTGTTCCCGTGGATGGAAAAGACGGACAACCGTCTGGTTCTCAGGGTCGATGCCACTGAGGTGCGTGGCTTTGCGGAGGTTGCAGGAGCGGCAGGCCAGCGCCCAGTTGGACTCGGTATCAAGACCGCCACCCGAGACAGGAATAATATGCTCCACCTCAAACGGAAAATTGAATACAACTTCAGGCGCGCGGCAATATTCACAACGATGCCCCGCCCGCCGCGCTACCTGTGCATAGCGCGGATTCATAGCCCTAATTCATCTGCCAGTTCAGCGGCCCGGTCTGCGGCGGCATGTAGCTCTGCTTCGACAAGTTCCTCCAGTTCAGATTGCTCATCGGTTGGCAGCATCGCTCCCCTGTCACGCGCGGCATGCCACCGATCCATCAAGCCAGCCAGGCGTTGTTGCTGATCCGCATTGAAGAAGCGGTCCGGGTGCAGGTTCTGGATAATGATAAGCATGCCGGCCTCGTCCCTGGATAATTGCGCCGTTAATGCGTCCAACGCCTCGCCGGCGGTTCTACCCTTTGAATGTTTATCTCCCGCCACGGCATAGTAGGAGATACTGCCCCGATTGGTTGATACAGGCAGGATAGCTATCTTTGTCACCGATGATTACCTCCTGACAATCATTCTAACAGGCCCAAACAGTTTTGTAGGGTAGACAGCTTGTCTGCCCACCCTACCACTTTAATCCTCCAAATAAGTATATCCCTGCAAGCCGGCTTTCAGTTCGGCCAGATACGCCTTGCGCTCGGCTTTGCCGAGCGTGCTCGCGGCCAGCTTGTCCTGATAGGCCGCCAGCAACAATTCCGGCTCGAAGTGCACATAACGCAGCAGATCCGCGACCGTATCGCCATGTTCCGGTTCCACCAGTCGGTAACCGCCCGCCTCGGTCAATTCGACGTTGACGGCGTCGGTGTCGCCGAACAGATTGTGCATGTCCCCCAGAATCTCCTGGTAGGCGCCGACCAGGAAAATACCCAGCAGATAGGGTTCACCCGGACGGTAAGGCGGCAAGGGCAGGGTGGTCTCTATCCCCTGACTGTCGGCGTAGTATTCGATACAGCCATCGGAATCACAGGTCAGGTCCTGCAGAATGGCGCGGCTCGACGGCGGTTCCTGCAAGCGCTGCAACGGCATGATAGGGAAGATCTGATCCAGCGCCCACACATCCGGCATGGATTGAAACACCGACAGGTTGATGAAGAACTTCTCCGCCAGCTTATCGTTCAGTTCATCCAGCAATTCCCGATGGGCGCGGGCGCCGGGATTGAGGCAGGGCTTGACCTGCCGGCAGATGGCGTAATAGATCTGCTCGGCCCGGGCGCGCTGTTCCAGGCCGAGGACGCCATGGAGGTAGCCGCTCTGGGCCTCGCTCAGCCAGTAGACGGCATCATGGTACGCCTCGACGGCGGACTGGGGGGAGATGGTCCGATAGACCGACCAGAGGTTATGCAGAACGGGCGGGTCACCCGGTTCGGGCGCCGGCGGCGCCGCGCCGCCCGGCGCCGGCTCGTGGTCGATGACATTGGTGATCAGGACGGCGTGATGGGCGGTCAGCGCCCGCCCCGATTCGGTGATGAGGTCGGGATGAGGCAATTGTCGCTCGGCGCAAATCTCCCCCAAGGTATGGACGACGTTATTGGCATACTCCTGCACGCTGTAATTCATGGAGCAGTCGCTGCGCGAGCCGGCGCCCTCGTAGTCCACGCCCAGGCCGCCGCCCACGTCCACATAAGCGAGCGGTATCCCCAGGCCGCGCAGTTCGGCGTAATAACGTCCGACTTCCCGCAGGCCGAGTTGAATATCGCGGATATTGGCGATCTGCGAGCCCAGATGGCAGTGCAGCAGGGTCAGGGCATCCAGCCAACCGTGAGCGCGTAATTGCGCCACGGCCTGTAAAACCTGGCCGGCGGACAGGCCGAATTTGGACTTCTCGCCGCCGGTATTCTGCCACTTGCCGGCGCCGATCGAGGCCAGCCGGACCCGTATGCCCAATTCGGGGCGTACGCCCAGCCTATCCGCCTCGTCCATGATCAGATCCAATTCGCTGAGCTTTTCCATGACGATGAACACCTTCAGGCCCAGTTGCCTGCCGATCAAGGCGAGCCGGATATATTCGCGGTCCTTGTAACCGTTGCAGATGATAATGCCATTGGGCGGCGACAGGGCCAGCACCGCCATCAGTTCAGGCTTGCTGCCGGCTTCCAGACCGACCCTGGCGCCACCGTGCCGGACGATCGCGCCGACCACCTGCTGCTGCTGGTTGACCTTGATGGGGTAAACGGCGGTGTAGCGCCCCTCATAGGCTTGGGTCTCGATGGCCCTGGCAAAAGCCTCGCACAGGGTATCCACCCGGTCGTGCAGAATATGACTGAACCGCGCCAGCACCGGCAATCCATAACCCCGGTCCAGCAGATCGGCAGCCAGCGTCGCCAGCACGATGCCCGGATGCGGGTCGGCGTGTGGCGCGCGAACGACCAGGCGGCCGTCGGCGTCGATATCGAAGTAACCTCCGCTCCAACGGGTGATATTGTATACTTCGCGCGCTTGGTCCAGGGTCCAGGCCGGTGACTGCATCGAGCTCTCGTTCACTGCCGTTTCTCCGCATCCGACGACTGCCGGGTCAAAAGGCCAGCAACCCGGCTGAATCCAGAGGAGTATAACCCGATGACGCTGGATCACACTTGGTTTTCCGAGCCGCATCCCGCCAGCGGTTCTGCTTTTTCCTTGCAGATCGAGGAAAGGTTGTTCGCTCGGCAAAGCCCGTATCAGCCAGCGTAGATACCATGAGGGGGTCCAGTTACCGCTGGACTTCCTCATGGTATCCTGATGGAGTTCCTCTACAATGCTGCTAACCGGGGTTTATAGGAAGGCTCAATATGGTAAGCGTTCACCCCCCTCCCCCTAGCCCCCTCCCACAAGGGGAGGGGGAATACGCTAAGTAGCTGTTTTGCAATAACTCCCTCCCCCCTTGTGGGGGAGGGTCGGGGAGAGGGGTCTGAACGGTTACTCAATATGTGTTCCAGTCAGCTACTGTAGAAGCATAAGTAAGGTGGGCAGCCTGTCTGCCCACCCGGGTTGTTCGAACGCTATAAAAGGTTTTTCCAGTTCAAGGCCGGTTATCCAGCGCCTCCTTGGCCCTGGGCAGCAGATCCTCACGCTTGATATCCAGTTGCAGAGCGCCCGCGCTGGCGATGTAGATCGATGAATACGTACCCACCACCACGCCGATCAACATGGCGATGGAGAAGCCGCGCATGATCGGTCCGCCGAAGATCAGCAATACGACCACCGAGAGAAAAACGGTAAAGGCGGTGATAATCGTGCGGGTCAGGGTTTGATTGATCGCGGCGTTCATGATTTCGCGCACCGACTCGCGCCGCATCTTGCGGAAATTTTCCCGAATCCGGTCCAGCACCACCACGGTGTCGTTCACCGAATAACCGGTCACCGCCAGGACCGCCGCCAGCACCGTCAGGTCGAATTCGATCTGAAACAGCGAAAACACGCCGATAGTAAAGACCACATCGTGCATCGTGGCGGCGATGGTTCCCAGCGCCAGTTTCCACTCGAACCGGAACGCCACGTAAGCCATGATGCCGATCAAGGCAAAGAGCATCGCCAGACCGCCGTTCTCGACCAGTTCCTGCCCCACCTGGGGACCCACGAATTCCACCCGCCGTAACTCTACCTGCTCGCCGCCGGCGACCTGTTTGAGCGCGACCAGCACCTTCTGGCTGATGTCTCCCGCTGCCAGACCCTCGCGCAGCGGAATGCGCAGCAATATATCGCTGGAAGTGCCGAAGTACTGGGACTGGGCATCGCCGAAACCCGCCGTGCTCAGCGTCTCCCGCACTGTGGGAATCGCCACCGGCGCCGGGTAATGCGCCTCGATCATGGTGCCGCCGGTAAAATCCAGGCCCAGATTCAAGCCCCGGAACAGCAAGGACAGCAGGCAGATCACCAGCACCGCCAGGGACATCCTGATGGCCAGCTTATCCTTGCTCATAAAGTCGATATGGGTCTCGCCGATAAATGTCCGAATTTTAGTTTGCATGTTTGTCGCCTTCAGACCGATAACCCTTCCAGACGGCGTCCGCCGTAAAAATAATTGATGATCGCCCGGCCGAACGTCACCGCCGTGAAGATGGTCGTCAAAGTACCGAGGGTCAGGGTGACCGCAAAACCTTTGACCGGACCGCTGCCCAGAAAAAACAGCAACACCGCAGCGATCAGGGTGGTGATATTGGAATCCAGAATGGTGCCGAACGCCCGTTCGAAGCCGGCATGGATGGCGGCCTGGGGCGTATTGCCCAGTTTGAGTTCTTCGCGGATGCGTTCATAGATCAGTACATTGGCGTCCACCGCCATGCCCATGGTCAGGACGATGCC
Organism: uncultured Pseudomonadota bacterium; assembly: GCA_903844665.1. Lineage (GTDB taxonomy): Bacteria > Pseudomonadota > Gammaproteobacteria > Competibacterales > Competibacteraceae > CAIMUS01. The sequence continues at coordinate 4,259 of CAIMUS010000328.1, read as the reverse complement.
GGCGATACCGGGCAGAGTCAGCGTGGCCTGCAACAGGGATAGCGCCGCGATGATCAAGATCACATGAAACAGTAAGGCTACGCCGGAGATGAAACCGAACTGTCGGTAGTAGAACCACATGAAACCCCAAATCAGCACCAGGGCGATGTAGGCCGAACGTTTGCCCTGGTCGATGTTCTCCTGCCCGGCGCTGGGGCCTACCGTGCGTTCCTCGATGATTTCCACCGGCGCGGCCAGCGCGCCGGCGCGCAGCAGCAGGGCCAGGTTACGGGCTTCTTCGGTGTCCAGTCCAGTGATCTGAAAGCGTTTGCCGAGACGGTCGCGGATGGTGGCGACGCTGATGACCTCTTCCACCTTATAGCTGGATTTGCGCGGTTCGCCATCGACCAGCCGGGTCTCGGTCTTGTTTTCGATGAACACCACCGCCATCGGTTTGCCGATGTTGTCCTTGGTGCCTTCCTCCATTCGCTTGGCGCCGGTGCTGTCCAGGGTAACGAACACTGCCGGCTGGCCGTTCTGCTGCTCCAGGCCGGAGGCGGCATCGGCGATATAATCGCCGGTCAACATCACCCGCTTTTGCAGCAGCACCGGACGGCCCTGCCGGTCGTGATAGAGGCGGGAACCGACGGGCGCCCGGCCACTGGTCTCGATCTCGCGGGCCTCATGATCGGTATCCACCAGGCGGAACTCCAGGGTGGCGGTGGCGCCCAGAATCTCCTTGGCGCGGGCGGTGTCCTGCACCCCCGGCAGTTGCACGACGATGCGGTCGGCGCCCTGCCGCTGGATCAGCGGCTCGGATACGCCCAGCTCATTGATCCGATTGCGCAGCGTGGTGAGGTTCTGCTGCAAGGCCAGATCGCGCTTTTCCTTGATCTCCTGCTCACTGAGGGCGAGTTTCAGGTCGAGGCTGTCGGGAATTTCGCCGAGCTGCAGGTTACGCAGCTTCTGCTTCAGCAGCGCCGACGCCTTATCCCGCTCCGCCGCCTCCTTGAAGCTTACCCGGATGCCACCGCCGACGGTACGGTCCACCGTGACATAACGGATCTTCTCGTCCCGCAGCAGGACGCGCACATCATCCACATAGGCATCTTCGGCCTGCTTGAGGGCCGCGTTCATATCGACCTGCATCAGAAAATAAACTCCGCCACGCAGATCCAGGCCCAGATACATGGGCCGCAAACCCAAAGCCCGCAGAAATGCCGGGGTGGCGGGCGCCAGATTGAGAGCCACCACATAGTCGCGTCCCAGCGTTTCTTTGAGTAGATCGGCCGCTTTAAGCTGGGCTTCCGGGTCCTGGAAGCGTACCAGCAGACGACGCTGGACCGTGTCCAGTTCCATCGCCTTGATGGAGATATTCTTCTCCTTGAGCGTTTTCTCAACCCGTTCGTACAGGGCTTGATCGACGGTCACGGCGGCCCGCGCCGGGGAGATTTGCACCGCTTCGTTTTCACCGAACAGATTGGGCAAGGCATAGAGGAGACCGATCACCCCAACCAGGCCGATGAGCAGGGATTTCCACCAGGGATACTGATTTAACATGAGCCGTCTTCTTTGCTATGTAAGGCTTACAGGTCGCCCTTGATGGTGCCTTTGAGCAAGGGAGTGGAGACGGATTTCTTCCGCACTTTCAGTTGCACGTTATCCGCCACTTCCAACCGAATGAATTCCTCGCCCACCTCGGTAATACGCCCTATGACTCCCCCACTGGTCTCCACCTCATCGCCCTTTTTCAACGATTCTATGATCTGCTGGTGCTCCTTGACCCGCTTTTGCTGGGGGCGGATCATCAGGAAATAAAACGCTCCGAACAGAATAACCATCGGCAGCAGCATCCCGAGCATACTCGGCTGACCGGCAGCCGGACCCTGGGCCTGCGCCATCGCATCGGCAATCAACGAAAAGTTCATAGTAATTCTCTAGCTGAGTTATCTTAAGTCATGGAATCGGTCAAGGACCGTTATGAAGGCAAAGTATTATACACAGGCGATGCTTCTTGCCCGCGTTTTTCATAGAACTCCGCGGTAAACTCCGCCAGCCGCCCGGCGGCGATGGCGCCGCGCAGGTCGGCGCCGGTTCGTTCTGACCGAGACTGATCTCAGCAAGGAAGTGGCTCGAGGGGTTCAGTAAACCATGTACACCGCCTCTTCCATGAAAATTGAAGGTTCAGCTCATTGGCTTGAGTGGAATGGCCAGAAGTGTGGCTCAGCCGATAGTAACCGTTCACCGAGGTCAACAAGTTGTTGATTCTTCAAGTGATAATTTTTCAACCAACGAGGACTATGATCACCTAACCAATTGAAAAACTTAGACTTCATGATCAATCCCGGTGAACGGTTACTAGCCGATAAGCCGCCTGGTGAATCCTCAGGAGAATGACATGCTTAGGACAATTGCAAGCGCTGTTTCTTCGACAAGCCGTTGGGCGAATGTACCGGCATGGTGTGGGATCATCCGGATTTTTCTCGGGGCTGCCCTGTTCTTGTCTTCCGCAAGCCATGCCCCCGCTGCGCCGGCGGTAACCATCGGCCCGGTTGTGGCAAGCTTCGAGCTGGATGGTGCCGTCCAGGAATGGGCGAAGCAGCCCCCCGCCTTGACACTTATTTCCAAGGGCGCGGGCGCCCGTCCAGGCAAGATTTGGCTGGCCCAATCCTCTCAAGGGTTAGTCATAGCCGGCAGGGTCGAGGGGCCGCCGCCCGTCTTCGCCAAGAGTCCCGAGGACATGCCGAACGGCGACCACGTGGAAATCTGGATCGCGCTCGCCGATGATATTCCGCTACCGCCCGTCGGGTGGTACCACAAATTCGGTATGACCGGGCCAGGCGACGAGGATAATCCATTAAATTTAGACCCTGACAGGAAAGTGGCTTGGCTCACCGAGCAGCAACGGTACCGCCGCCAGTTGCTTCGCCTTTTCGTGCGTCAATGGCAGTTGGCACCGAACGTGGCCGTGGAAACCTACGCCCGGCCGGCGTTTGCGGCACTGCCTGCGGGCGACGACCTGCAAACCCTGTCCCCCCGCGGCCAGCCGCTAAGCCGTTTCGCCACATCCACCTCCGGTTATTCCTTCGAGGCCCTCATGCCTTGGGAAATCCTGCCGCCCTCCGACCGGCTGAATCTGAGCGGCCTGCGGGTGCTGGTCGATGTGTTTTCGCCAGGAGCCGCGGGGCGGTATGGACCGTTCAGCACGACCTCCCCGACCCGCGCCTACGGCAAGGTCAAGAGCCTAAACCGGGTCGCCCTGAACCCGCCGCGCCGTTGGCGGCTGCCGTGTGACCTGCCGCTGGAAGGCTACAACATCTGGGGGCGACTCGCCCTGAGCGGGGAGTGGCAGTTAGCTCCCGGGGGTTCCGTCGAGACCGAGTCGTTATCTTTCAAACCAGAGCGGCTGCCCGCCTATTTCCTGCCTCGGTCTGTTGAGGACATCCGCGATATTTTCGTCATCGATAACGAGCTGACCGGATTTAACGAGGTCCCGGACCGCTCTCCCGGAATTTCGACGACTACGTTATTCAGCCTGGAACTGGGGCCGGATGTTCGTGCCTGCGGGCCCGAACTGGCGATTCGCCGTGGGAAAACGCTGACCCGCAGCCGACTCCTCGGCATCGAATCGAAAACACGGTTTCAACCCGTACCCGGTGGTTGGTTGTTGGCCGTGGGACCCACCACCGACATGGCGAGCGCCACCGCCGAGGGTTATTGCGGAGCGTGCGAGGAAACCCGCATGGAGATATTCTTCGTAGCGGCCGCCAACGCCCCACCCCGGTCGGTGTTCAGAGATTCATGGCTGGCCGAGTGCGAATGTTGTCCGCCCAATTACGGTGGCTGCGCTCCCGAAATCAAGCTGGCCGACGACTTCCTATTCCTGGACGTCTCGGTAGCCGCCGAGGATGACACGAAGGGCAGAACGACCCAACGTTACTGTTTTAACACTGCGACTCAGACCTTCGTCAAATGCGGGCGGAAAACCGAACCTTCCCCGCCCACTGGTTAAAGTGCTCCGCCCAACGGTTCTGAAGCCGGCGAGCTGCCCCGCGAGCCCTAATGGGCTGCCGCAGAAGTTTTGACAGGTAGATTGGGGTATCCACTTAAGTCGGGACGCTTTACAGGCTGAGCCCGTAGGGGCGGTTCGCGAACCGCCCCTACGGGGATTCCCTAGGAGCGCCGGCATTTTGCCGGCTGTTGACTGGCGTCGATGCCCTGGGGCCGGCGAGGACGCCGGCGCTCCCAGGGTCGGATTGTCCCGCCTTAAGTTGGTAGCC
>CAIMUS010000327.1 GCA_903844665.1 uncultured Pseudomonadota bacterium | reverse complement strand
GGCAAGACCACCCTGGTCGACAAACTCCTGCAGCAATCCGGCACCCTGGGAGCGCGCGCCGTGCCCCAGGAACGGCTGATGGATTCCAACGAATTGGAGCGGGAACGCGGCATTACCATTCTGGCCAAGAATACGGCCCTGCGTTGGCATGGCTACCGGATCAATATCGTCGATACCCCCGGCCATGCCGACTTTGGCGGCGAGGTGGAGCGGGTGCTGTCGATGGTGGACTCGGTGTTGCTGCTGGTGGACGCCGTGGACGGTCCCATGCCGCAAACCCGGTTCGTGACCCAAAAAGCGTTCGCCATGGGATTCAAACCCATCGTGGTCATCAACAAGATCGACCGGCCCGGCGCCCGGCCCGGCTGGGTGCTGGATCGGACTTTCGATCTGTTCGACCGCCTGGGCGCCAGCGAGGAACAATTGGATTTTCCGGTCATCTATGCCTCGGCTCTGTACGGTTACGCGGGGATCGACGAGACCGTGCGCGGCGGCGATATGACTCCGCTGTTTCAGGCCATCATCGACCATGTGCCGCCGCCCCAGGTCGATCCGGACGGACCGTTCCGGTTGCAGGTCAGCTCGCTGGATTACAACAGTTATGTCGGCGTGATCGGCATCGGTCGGATTCAGCGCGGTACGATCAAGACCAACTCGCCGGTCGTCATCGTCGACCGGGACGGCAACCGGCGCGGCGGGCGCATTTTGCAGATACTCGGCTTCCATGGGCTGGAACGGCTGGAATTTCCAGAGGCCGGCGCCGGCGATATCATCGCCTTTACCGGCGTCGACGCGCTGAAGATCTCGGACACCCTGTGCGACCCGGACTGCGTGGAGCCACTGCCGCCGCTGAGCGTGGACGAACCGACCTTGAGCATGACTTTTCAGGTCAACAATTCACCGTTCGCCGGCCGGGAAGGCAAATACATCACCAGCCGCCACCTGCGCGAGCGCCTGGATCGGGAAGTACTCCATAATGTCGCCTTGCAGGTGGAGGATACCGACGATCCCGACAAGTTCAAAGTCTCCGGGCGCGGTGAACTGCATCTGGCCATCCTGATCGAAAACATGCGGCGGGAAGGCTATGAACTGGGCGTATCCCGGCCCGAGGTGATCATCCGCCAGATCGACGGTGAGCCGGGCGAGCCTTACGAGCAGCTGACGGTGGACGTGGAAGAACAGCATCAGGGAACGATCATGGCGAAGCTCGGCGACCGGCGCGGGGAATTGCAGGCGATGCAGCCGGACGGCAAGGGTCGGGTCAGGCTGGACTATCAAATACCGGCGCGCGGCCTGATCGGTTTCCAGACCGAGTTTCTCACCGCCACCTCCGGCACCGGCCTGATCTACCATGTGTTCGATCATTATGGACCGCTCAAGAAAGGGACTATCGGCAACCGTACCAACGGCGTGCTGATCGCCAACGGTTCCGGCAAGGCGCTGGCTTACGCCCTGTTCAATCTGCAAGAGCGCGGCCGCCTGTTTATCGGTCCCGGTGACGAAGTCTACGAGGGCATGATCGTCGGCCTGCATTCCCGCGATAACGATCTGGTGGTGAATCCGCTGAAGGCCAAGCAACTCACCAATATCCGCGCCGCCGGTAGCGATGAGAATATCATCCTGACGCCGGCTTTGCGGATGAGTCTGGAACAGGCCCTGGAGTTTATCGATGATGACGAACTGGTGGAAGTGACGCCCAAATCCATTCGGTTGCGCAAAAAGCTGCTGCAGGAACAGCAACGCCGGCGGGCGGCGCGACAGAACACCTTGGTCTAAACAGGCGGGGGCGGGATCGGGTTGCCGCACGCTTCGGACAAGGCGGATCCCGATCGCGCCGGCGGGCGGCAGTCCGGCGGATGACGGGTAAGACAAGGATCTATCACAGCTTCACCCGTTCTTTGGCGGCTTCCGGCTGTTGTTCAATGTCATCCAGGTCCTGTTCCACCAACTGGATGGCGAGATTCAGCCATCGCACCGCGTCACGCTCGGCTTTGGCGTCCTTGCCCTGGGCTTCGAAGTACTCCGCATTATGGCGCAGCACCTTGGCGGCATCCTTGGCGGTTTTCAGCAGGTAATGGAGATCCTTTACAAACACGGTCATCGGTTCAACCTCCCGCCGCCTTAGGAGCGGTTATCATAACGATAAGTGATTACGACGTTTTGCAGGTCCCGATCGTGACCCAGTAAATTCGACACGCCCTTATAGGACAATAGCCGTTTCGTTGCAAGCTCGTATTCGACTTCGAGGGGGGGCGCGACCAGCTTGGCCAGCCAATTATCACTCTCCATTCGAAGCGATAAAACGCCTGGGGTTGGCGCCGGAATAGGGGCTATTCTCAGGTTGTAGTTGGTCCCATCCAGGGGAACAAGAAACTCGACTTTCTTAACCTCTCCCCGCGCCAGTTCCTCCAGACGATCGCGAATGAAGAAATGCAGGCCCTGCCCCGTCATCCTGTTGGGGCCGAGCGCTCGACTCAAAAGTGTCTTGACCAAGGGGTCCACTTAACACTAACGGCGGGAGGCCACCTTAATTTCGTCGAAAAATTGTCTTGACAAGGGGATCCACTTTATATGACTATTTTCCCATAAAAATGCTTCAAGTCCGACAGACACCTAAGTCACAGGTGTAAATCCTTCTTACGGTAGATATTAGCCCTTCGTCAACAAACCGCTGGCGGGTACGATGCACGGTCGGGACCTTACCACCTGTCAGTTTGCTTCCAACCCTGGAATCATAGCATTTCAGCAGATCTTATACACTTGCAAATCAAGTACTTAGTGTCACTTTCTGAAGGGTTGACTCTGCGATTTCCTAAACTGACAGGTGGTAAGCGGTCGGGACGCCAAGATGGAGGGCTTGCGCAATCTCGTCGTCGGTCCGCTTCTTCGGCGGCATGCAACAACACCTGCGCACGTGCCACTTTGCGCGCAGATGGTTTGCCTTTTTGGATCAACTTGAGCAGGTATGCCTGCTCAGCTTCAGTAAGATCAACAAGGTATTTATGGGCCATAGGTATTCTTCCTCCTGCCAACATAGTTCACCGAGGAACACCTGTCAAAATTAATGCGTCCGACCACTAAAGTTTAACCTGATAATTACAATGTGACGCCACCATGTTGTTGATACCTGCAATCGATCTCAAGGATGGCAAGTGTGTAAGGCTGCGCCAGGGACGGATGGAAGAAACTACGGTATTCTCCGACGATCCTGTCGCCATGGCTGGCCGTTGGGTGGAAGCCGGCGCCCGCCGGCTGCATCTGGTGGATCTCAACGGGGCTTTCGAAGGGCGGCCGGTGAATGCCCATGTCATCCGCCGGATTGCCGATGCATTTCCGGATCTGCCTATTCAGGTGGGCGGCGGTATTCGCGATGAGGCCACCGTGGACACGTATCTCAACGCCGGGGTACGGTTCGTCATCATCGGCACCAAAGCCGTCAAGGATCCCTACTTCGTCAGCGATTTGTGCCTGGAGTATCCCGGCCATGTTATCGTCGGTCTGGACGCCAGGGACGGTAAGGTGGCGGTCGACGGCTGGTCCAAGCTGTCCAGGCACGATGTGATCGATATGGCCCAGATTTTCGAGCGCGACGGCGTGGAAGCGATCGTCTATACCGATATCAGCCGCGATGGCATGATGCAGGGAGTCAACATCGAGGCCACGGTCGAACTGGCCCGGGCGGTTTCCATTCCGGTCATCGCCTCCGGCGGCATCAGCAGCCTGACCGATATTCGCACCTTGTGCGAAGCGCGGCAGGAAGGCATCATGGGGGCGATCATCGGCCGTGCGCTCTACGAAGGCGATATCGATCTGGCCGAGGCCCAGCGTTGGGTCGATGAATTTATCCGTTGAATGACGGCGCCCGGCCAGGGCCGCGGCATTGACTTTAACAGACCAAGCGAGCGTGAGCGATGGGTCTAGCAAAACGCATCATTCCCTGTCTGGATGTCGATAATGGTCGGGTGGTCAAGGGCGTCAATTTCGTGGATATCCGCGATGCCGGCGATCCGGTCGAAATCGCCCATCGCTACGATGAGCAAGGCGCCGACGAGTTGACCTTTCTGGACATTACCGCCAGTTCCGACGATAGGGAAACCATGGTCCATGTGGTGGAACGGGTCGCCGATCAAGTATTCATCCCCCTGACGGTCGGCGGCGGCATCCGTACGGAAAACGATATCCGGCGGCTGTTAAACGCCGGTGCCGATAAAGTGTCTATCAATACCGCGGCCATCTTCAATCCGGAATTCGTGCGGCAGGCGGCGGAACGGTTCGGCAGCCAGTGCATCGTGGTGGCCATCGACGCCAAGGCGGCGCCCGCTCCCGCGGCCACGCCGCGTTGGGAAATCTTCACCCATGGCGGGCGCAAGCCGACCGGCATCGACGCGGTGGACTGGGCCCGCCGGATGGCGGCCTACGGCGCCGGCGAGATTCTGCTCACCAGCATGGATCGGGATGGCACCAAACTGGGTTTCGATCTGGCATTGACACGGGCGATCAGTGAAGCGGTCAATGTACCGATCATCGCCTCGGGTGGAGTCGGCACCCTGGATCATTTGGTCGCCGGCATCCTGGAAGGCAAAGCGGACGCCGTGCTGGCGGCCAGCATCTTTCATTTCGCCGAGTACACGATCGAGCAGGCCAAGCGCCATATGCAGTCCTACGGTATCGAGGTGCGTCTCTGATGAGCCTCGATACCCTTATGAACAAGGCAACCATTCTCTGGTTTCACACCCTGCTGATGCTGGCCTGGCGGGGCTTGGGGCCGGATGCCGTACTCCAGGAGCTACGGCGTCGGTTCGGCCTATCCGGTCTGGCGGAGAAGGCCGGCCGTAGCAAAAGCTCTTGATGGGGGCATGGCGAGAACATCAACCAGAGTCGCTGCTTTCGCCCGTTGGCGACTGGCGGGCGACCGACATCCTTCCGAGGAGAAACTGACATGCGTATCGGCATGGCGGAATTATTGCTTATCCTGGTCATTCTGGTGCTACTGTTCGGTAGCAAGCGGCTGCGCGGTATCGGCGCCGACCTGAGTGCTTCGATCAAGGGTTTTCGGGAATCCATAAAGGGAAGCGGGCAGGAGAAAGCGAGGGAGGCGGCCGGCGGACCGGCTGAAAAGACTGCCCAGGGTCGGATTATCGAGGGAGAAACGATTCCGGATGAACCGGATACGGAGCCACTGCGCAAGCAGCAACCGAAAGTTTAAACGACTGGCGGCTTGTTTACGCCTGGTGTGGACAACTTACAGCGATAGCAGGTAACGACCATGTTCGAGATCGGCTTTTCGGAACTGGTGCTACTGTTCGTGGTGGCGCTGATCGTGGTGGGACCGGAGCGCCTGCCGGGTCTGGCGCGCACACTGGGCCACTGGGTGGCCAAGGCGCGGCGCATGGCCGCCGAGGTCAAAGGCGAGATCGAGCGGGAAATGCAGGTGGAGGATCTCAAGCAGGCGATGCGCCAGCAGGACGGCATCGCCGAGATCAAGCAACTGGCCGAGCGGGTCAAGTCGATCAATACCGATGTCCAGGGGGTGATTACCGACGTCACCACTCCGACGCCGATACTGCCTCCCCGTGCTCCCGCCGAATCCCCAAGCTCCAAGACTTCCTCCGATCCTGCGGTAAAGTGAGAGATCGACCGTGGCCGACCTTGAGCAGGAACAACCTTTTCTCAGCCATCTGCTGGAGCTGCGGACCCGCCTGTTACGGATGATCGTCGGGGTATTGCTGGTCGCGCTGGTGCTGCTGCCCTTCGCCAACCCGATTTACGAGCTCCTGGCCAAACCGCTGCTGGCGCACATGCCGACGGGGGGACAGATGGTGGCCATCGATCCGATCTCGCCGTTCATGGCGCCGATGAAGCTGACCCTGATCGTCGCGCTGTTCATCGCCATACCCTGGGTGCTGTATCAGGTATGGGCTTTTGTCGCGCCGGGTTTGTACCGGCATGAAAAGCGGCTGGCGATTCCCATGGTCGTGGCCAGCACCATCCTGTTTTATTGCGGCATGGTTTTCGCTTATTACATTATCCTGCCGATTTTCTTCGCTTTTATTGTCAGCACCGCCCCGGCGGGGGTGGCGGTCATGACGGATATCAGCAAATACCTGGACTTCGTGCTGACCATGTTTATCGCTTTCGGCGTGGCCTTCGAGGTGCCGATCGCCGTCATCATTCTGGTGATGCTGGGCGTCATTACCCCGGATGCGCTGGTGTCCAAGCGCCCGTATGTCATCATCGGGGCGTTTACGCTCGGGATGGTGCTGACGCCGGGATCGGATGTGGTGTCCCAGACCCTGTTGGCGGTGCCGATGTGGTTGCTGTTCGAAGCCGGGGTTCTGGTGGCCCGGATTCTGGCAAAACAGCGGTCGGCGGTTGCACCCTCTACCGCTATCGATCATTACGATAATAAGCAGGTGTAGGGTATCCACTTAAGCCGGGACGCTTTGCAGGCTGACCGCAGAGGGGTTCCCCTGGGAGCGCCGGCATCCTGCCGGCTGTCGACCGGCGCCGCTGCTCTCAAGCCGGCGAGGACGCTGGCGCCGATAGGCACGGGAATAAGGCCGCTCAGCCGTCTTGGGGCCAGCGGCGCTTGGTGCATAACCATTGCTGCGGGTGATGCCGGATCCACTCTTCGAAGAGGGCGTTGAGTTGGCGCGTCATCTGCCGCGCCTGGGTAGTGGGATCGGCCTGCTTATCTTCCGGGGTCAGCGGTGGATGGATCGTGAGCCGAAAGTGCGCGCCGTGGAGCCGCTCCACCTGGAGCGGAATCAACGGGCAGTCGAACTTGAGCGCCAGCCGTGCCGGGCTGGATGTGGTCAGGGCGTCGCGACCGAAGAAAGGGATCCAGTCACCGCTATCGACCCGCTGATCGACCAGGAAACCCATCGAAGTACCGCCGGTCAGCCGCTGTACTGTGGCCTTCATGCTCTTGGCTTTGTCCAGCAGTTCGCAGCCCAGAAACCGGCGTTTCTGCCAGAGCATGCGCTCGAGCCACGGGTTTCGCATAGGGGCATACAGGACGGCCAGGGGAATATTCCAGACTTTGCCGAGGGCGGGGGGAAGTTCCCAATTGCCCAGATGGGCGTTGACGAAGATGGCCGCCTTTTTCCCGTGGACATAAGGTGTGATATCTGTCTTCAAGATCACTTCCAGCCGTTGTCCGGTCGGATCGGCGATAATGGTGTTCAGATGGGGATATTCGGCCAGGACGGCGCCGAGATTGCCCCACACGCCTCGCGCCAACGTCTCGATCTGGGCGGCGTCCTTCTCCGGAAACGCGACCCGAAGGTTGGCTTTGATCTGGCGGTGTTTCGCCAGGCGTGGACCGATCCGGCTCAAGAACCCCTGACCGAAGGCCACCGCGCGATCCGGCGGCAACCACGAACACAACTGCCAGAAGGCGCCGAGAATGCTCGCCTCCAGCCACCAGAGAGAGGATTGCAGCCAGGGCCACTCGGTCGCCGCCCGGCGGAGGCTGGAACCCAGAAATAACTGTGCCATCGGGTCGTGCTCCATAAGGAAATTAGGAAAGGGCCATGAGGCGCGGCAAGCACGCCTACCATGACCGGCATTATACCCAGGGAACACGGCTCATTAGTGGTGTCGGATGGATCTGTCGTTCCGGCACCCCGGAGGCGTGCTAAGACCAGGCCAGTGGCCTCAATCCTGATTCAGGATGCCGGGCAGCGCTCACTATATACAGTGCTAGGTAATGTCCCTCAACTGCCTTGATGAGATTCGATTAGCGAATTGGCACTACATATAGGCATCAAGCAGCATTGATACTTCTACATATTGTGTCAAAAATCATCAATTTACCCATCACGGAAACTGAGGGACACCACCAAAATTTTCAGCCACCCTGATAATTAAGGAAGAGCAAGCAGGAGCGGAGTTAGGACATGCTGCCGAATTCGGCCACGCGTGCCGCCGTCCCACGCCTGGTATGTTTGCTCTAATCTTAGTTGCTAAGTTGCACCCCATTTCTTGTCCTGGCGCTATGCTGATAAACGTGTGTTTGCTGTTTAAACCCCCTCGGGAGAATATACAATGACACAGCCATCGAAAGATAAGCTGGACGAGAAGCCGACCGGCAGCGCCTTCCTGGAACCGTTCAGCCAGATCTGGCTGGCTGGCTTGGGCGCCTTCGCCAGGACCCGGCAGGAAGGTGGCAGGCTGTTCGAGACTTTGGTTAAGGAGGGGGAAGAAGTCGAAGCGTTAACCAGAAAAACCGCTGATGACATGTTTGCAGAGATGAAGGGCAAGGTGGAAGCAGTGAGAGGCAAAGCTACCGACAAGTTAGACCGGCTCGAGCAGGCTTTTCAAGACCGGGTCGCCCGTGCCTTGGGTCGCTTGGGTGTACCCACGAACGATGATATTCAGAAGATTGCCACGCGCATCGAAGCGCTCAGTGACAGTCTCCGCCAGTTGTCCAGTAAAAAATAATCCCCCGGTTCGAACCGGCTGGTCATACCAGTCGCTGTTGGGGGGATCGCCTTTTCCAGTGGGTTGATCGCGGCGGGGGCGCCGCTCCCACAGGTTATTCCCGTTAACTTATACCTATAACTACCCTTGTAAGCGTCCTGGGGGGATGGTAAGCCTGCTTGGGGGCCCGGCGCCTGTTCGTATTCCAGCTTTCCCCTGGCGCTATCATTAATTTCTGCTATTCTTGATCGAAATTGTCGGTCAACGGGCAAAAGAACGCTTGAACCAGTTACCCTACGGACAGTCTATCGACAACGTGTAGCTATCTCGACCAAAATACTTGAAAACAGGATACTGCTTATGTCACCTTTCGTTTACAAGCTAATCGGTTTGATCATTCTGTTCGCCACCGTGGGCGTCGCCTCCTGCCAGGCCTTCATCGCAGCGTAATTTTTCCGGGGGAACGGTGATTCCGGCGCCGCCCGCCCGGCGGCGGGCTTGATTCAGCAACGATTACAATGATCTCAGGCAGTTTATGGCAGAAAGATTTCGAAAGATTCCCAGCCCGTTTCCCGGCAGGTTGCCCAGCCCCAAAGGGTTGCTGTTATTTCTGCTCCCTCTGCCGGTGCTGGTCGCGGCGATTCTGGCCCTCACCAGGGGTCATCTGGGAGGGGTGATCGCCAATACGGTCGGTTGTGTGCTGTTCCTGGGCGGCGCTATTCTGGCCCGCCGTGGAATGCAGAATCAGGCCGAATACGAACGGCGCACAATCGCTTATGCCCCGCGCTATCCTCTCAAGCTGTTGGGAGCGGCCCTGGTCGCGGCTGCCACCGGTATTACCGCCACCTTCGCCGCCGGCTACAATCCCGCTATCGGCATCTGTTTCGGCCTGGGTGCGCTGCTGGGTTTCTATCTGGTCTACGGCTTCGATCCCCGCACCACCAAACGGGCTACCGATTCTTACGGTCTGGACGCCACCCCCCAGCTCTTGCAGGCGCTGACGAGCGCGGAAAAAACCATCGTCGCCATCGAACAGGCTAAAAAGAATATCCGTAACAATGAACTGCGTTCCCGCCTGGATAACATCATCAAGCTTGCCCGCCAGATCCTCAAGAACCTGGAAGAGAACCCCGACGATCTGAGGCGGGCGCGGAAATTCCTGAATGTCTACCTCGATGGCGCCCAACAGGTGACCGAGGGCTACGTCCGCACCCACCAGCAGGCGCAGTCACAGCAACTGGAGGCCAATTTCCGCAACGTGCTCACGACCATCGAGGATGTGTTCAAGGAGCAGCAGCAGAAACTGCTGGAAAACGACGTGCTGGATCTGGATATCAAGATCGAAGTGTTGAGTGAGCAGCTTAAACGCGAGGGCGTCGTTTGAAACGAGTTTTGGAAAAATAACTCAAGACCCTTATTCCGGCCTGATTCACTTACTTCGAGGAGTACACAACAATGGCCCAGACCACCACAACGTCCAATCCTCCTGCTGTTATCGGTTCGCCCGTTACCCTGCCCGGCGCCGAAGTGTTTGCCGATATCGGCCAGGATCTGGCCGCTGTCTCCGGTATGCCGGAACAAGACCAGCAGCAGGTCAAGGCGTTGATGAACCAGATCGACATTAAAAATAGCAATTCAATCATCTTTTTCGGCACCAAGGCGCAGGAACAGCTCACCCTGATCTCCGACAAGATGTTGGAAGGGGTGCGCGCCAAGGACATCGGCCCTGCTGGTAACGCGCTCAACGAGATGGTGGCGATACTGCGCGGCTTCAAGGTCGATGATCTCGACCCCAACAAGCAGGGCTTTTTCTCCCGGCTGCTCAGCTTTGCCGATCCACTGGCCAAAACGATCCAGAAATATGAGACGGTCCGCAATCAGGTCGATACCGTCTGCGACCAGTTGGAGCGCCATAAGACCACCCTGTTGACCGATATTGCCTCCCTGGATCGGCTCTACGAGGCCAATCTGAGTTACTTTCATACCTTGGAACTGTATATCGAGGCCGGCGAAGAAAAATTGGGCGAGTTCGACCAGCAGGTCATCCCCGCCCTGCAGCAGGACGTAGACGGCAGCCAGTCCATCATCAAGGCTCAGGAACTGCGGGATCTGCGCATGACTCGCGACGATCTGGAGCGGCGCGTGCACGATCTGAAGCTGACCCGGCAGGTCACGATGCAGAGTCTGCCGAGCATCCGCTTGGTGCAGGAGAACGACAAAGGGCTGGTCAACAAGATCAATTCGACCATGGTCAACACCGTTCCCCTGTGGCGGCAGCAACTGGCCCAGGCGATCACCATTTACCGTTCCGGCCAGGCGGCGGAAACTGTCAAGGCGGCGACCGATCTGACCAATAAACTGCTGAAGTCCAATGCCGAGAACCTGAAACAGGCCAATGCCCAGGTACGGCAGCAGATGGAACGCGGGGTGTTCGATATCGAGACGGTGAAGAAGGCCAACGACACCCTCATCGCCACCATCGAGGAAAGCCTGCAAATCGCCGACGAAGGCCGGCGCCGCCGTCAGGATGCCGCCGCCCAGTTGGAAACCTGCGAAGCCGAGTTGCGCCAAACTCTGGCCGCCGCCCACGCCAGAGCCGCCGCCGTCAAGCCACAGGGAGCGGGTTAAGCCATGGGGCTGTTCAATAAATTATTCGGTGAATTCGTCGACGTCATCGAGTGGACCGACGACTCCAATGACACCCTGGTTTACCGCTTCGAGCGTTACGGCAACGAAATCAAATACGGCGCCATGCTGACGGTCCGCGAGGGACAGGTGGCGGTGCTGGTCAACGAGGGCCAGCTCGCCGATGTCTTCGAGCCGGGGCTTTACCAGTTGGAGACCAACAACCTGCCTGTCCTGTCCACATTACAGAACTGGCGGCACGGTTTTCAGAGTCCCTTTAAGGCGGAAGTCTATTTCTTCAATACCCGTCGTTTTACCGGCCTGAAATGGGGCACCAAAAACCCGGTCATGTTGCGTGACGCCGAGTTCGGTCCGGTGCGGCTGCGGGCCTTCGGCACCTATGCCATCCGCATTGCCGACGCGGCGGTGTTGCTGCGGGAAATCGTGGGCACCGACGGCCATTTCACCACCGACGAGATCACCGAACAGTTGCGCGATATGATCGTGGCCCGCTTCTCTTCGGTGTTGGGGGAATCCCGCATTCCCATTCTCGATCTGGCCGCCAATTACGATGCTTTGAGCCAATTCGTGTTGACGCGGATTGCACCGGATTTCCAGGTCGTCGGTCTGGAACTGGCCAGCCTGCTGGTGGAGAATATTTCCCTGCCTCAAGAGGTGGAAGCGGCACTGGACCGGCGCACCAGCATGGGAATCGTCGGCAATCTGGAGCAATATACCCAGTTCCAGGCGGCCGAGGCCATGCGGACGGCGGCTGCCAATCCAGGTGGTGGCGGTAATGCCGTCAACCTGGGAGTGGGGTTGGCGATGGGGCAGAAGCTGGGCGAGACACTGTCTTTGTCCTCGTCCTCCCTCCCGGCAACCGCCGCGCCGGTCACAGGTGGTCCAACGCCTCCGCCGGCGCCGGGGGAGAGCCAATTTTTTGTCGCCATCGACGGTCGGCAGACCGGTCCTTTCAGTTTGAAGGAGTTGGAACAACAGGCGGGCAACGGCCAACTGACTCGCGCCAGCCTGGTGTGGACCCAGGGAATGGCTGCCTGGACGCCGGCGGGGGAGTTGGAACGGCTAAACGAATGGTTCGCCGCCATGCCGCCGCCCCTGCCCAAGGCTTGACAGGGATGCCAGTTTTTCAAGCACTTACCTTAATTATCTTTAAACCAGTTGAATCAGTATGGGAGGTTTGTCATGGGTTTATTCGATTTCGCCGTCAATATGGGCAAGAAGCTGTTCGGTGGAGGCGACGATCCCGCCGCCAAGATCAAGCAGGAGATCGAGGCGTCCAATCCCGGCATCCAGAATCTCAACGTGGAGTTCAAGGATGGCAAGGTCAGCCTTTCCGGCGATGCGGCGAGTGCGGAGGCGATGGAAAAAGCCGTGCTCATCGCGGGCAATGTCCAGGGGGTCGGCGAAGTGAACGCCGACCAGGTAAAAGCCCCGGCACAGACCGGCAAGGTCGATTATTACATCATCCAGCAGGGCGATTCGCTCTCGGCCATCGCCAAGAAATTCCTGGGTAACGCCAATGCGTATCCCAAGATTTTCGAAGCTAATCGGGAAGTCATTCAGGATCCGGATAAGATTTATGCGGGGCAGAAAATCCGCATTCCGCTGGAATGAGTTTTTAAACTGTAAGAACTCTTGTTTCTCAACCGTATTTCTCAACCTTGTTTCTCACCTAATCAAATACCATCTTTGGAGGTCGATCAATGGATGCAATGCAATTATTGGGCAGTCTGCTGGGCAACAACGCCACTTCTTCAGGCATGGGCAATCAGATTCTCGGTCAGTTGGCCAGCAGTCTGTCCGGCAGCGGCCAGGCGGGCTATGGCGGCCAGGCGGGCTACGGCGGCCAGCAGTCTGCCGTCAGTAGCGGTATCGTGGTGGCGCTGGGCGGTTTGGCGATGACCGCCTTGCAGCAGTACATGCAGCGCGCCCCGAGTGGCGGCGCCGCGCAATCCCCGCTGTCGGCACTGGCGGGGATGCTCGGCTCTTCTCCGGCAGGCGCAGGCGCGGGGCAAGCCCCGTTGGCGGCGCTGGCCGGAACCTTGGGCATGGGTGGCGCTGCCGTACCCGACGCGGCTCAAGCGCATCAGCAGGCGCTGGTGCTGGTAGAGGCCATGATCAACGCCGCCAAGGCGGACGGTCAGATCGATGCCCAGGAGCAGCAGAACATCACGGCCAAATTAGCCGGCCTCGGCCCCGAAGAGGTCGAATTCGTCCGCCAGGAAATAGCCAAGCCCCTTAACCTGGATTTCCTCAAAGGGGTGAGTCCGGCCAATGCGGCCGATGTGTATGCGGTATCGCTGATGGCGATCAATCTCGATACGTCTGCCGAAATGAACTATATGCAACAACTGGCCCAGCAGTTGGGTCTGGATGCCCAGACGATCCAGGCCATCCATCAGCAGTTGGGTATCCAATCGACCCCTGTCTGAGTGATCGGGTCGATTCCAGTCAGCCGCCAAAGGCCGGACGCCGCTCATGCAGGCTACTGACGATCTCGGCATGGCGCCGGCAGAGGCGGCGCGGCGTTTTCCCTGTGCCCAGTGTGGCGCCGAGCTGCACTATGCGCCGGGCACGGAGTCACTGCGCTGCGGGCATTGCGGCTATGAAAATCGCATTATGCCCTCTACGGCGCAGGTTCAGGAACTGGATTTCCATCAGGTCGTCGCTGAACTGGCGGCGCGTGAGAGCCGGCAGGAAAGCATCGTCAATCACTGTGACGCCTGCGGGGCGGAATACAGCTTCGACCCCGCCATCCATGCCGACACCTGTCCTTTCTGTGGCGCCGCCGCCGTGGCCGGGACGACCCGCCATCGCCACCTGCAGGTGAACGCCCTGCTACCCTTCGCTATCCCCGCCGGACAGTCCCGCGACCTGTTCCGGCGGTGGTTGCAAAGCCTGTGGTTCGCGCCGGGAAAGCTGAAGCGCTATGGCCGCGACGACAGCAGGCTGACCGGCATGTATGTCCCCTATTGGACCTATGACGCCGCTACCCGGACGGCATACCAAGGGATGCGGGGCGACTACTATCAAGTGCCCGAAACCTATCAGACGGTGGAAAACGGCCGGACGGTGACGCGCACCCGCATGGTCACCAGGATCCGCTGGAATCCGGCGGCCGGCACGGTGACCCGCGATTTCGATGACGTGCTGGTGCTGGCCAGTGAAACGCTTTCGGGCTACCTCACCGAAGAGCTGGAACCCTGGGATTTACAGAATGTGCGGCCTTATCAGGAGGAATACCTGAGCGGCTTTCGCAGCGAGATGTATCAGCTCGACCCGGCGCAAGGCTTCGACCAAGCGCGGCAGATCATGGCGCGGACGATTACCGTGGATGTCGCCCGCGCTATCGGCGGCGATCAGCAGCAGATTGCCCGTCTCGATACCCGCTATGGCGACATTCGCTGCAAGCATATTCTGCTGCCGATCTGGGTTTCCGCCTTTCGCTTCAGAAATAAAACCTATCGCTTTCTGGTCAACGGCCGCACTGGGGAAGTCCAGGGTGAACGGCCTTACAGCCCTTGGAAAATTGTCGCCGCGGTCATCTTTGGTATCGTTCTGGCTGCCGTTCTGGCCTTGCTGTTCAGCCAGCAGGGACAGTTGCACTATTAGCCGTAGGCCGGAATAAGGCCGCCAATGGCGGCCGTTTCCGGCATGCCCAGGAGCGCCGGAAACGCTCCGCAAGCTCCGCTTATTCCGGCCTACAACTGGTTCGGTAGGGGGTGCGCCTAACCCGACCTACAGCAATTTTCACGCTAACTCTGTTGTTTGGTCTGGCACCGGTAAGTTATCTTTAGCCCCTCCAATCCGGAACCAGGGAAATATCGTGATCGACGACGTTTACAGACCGCAACAGATTGAAGCCGCCGCCCAGCGTTACTGGGAAGAAAACCGGACCTTTCGGGTGAGCGAAGACCCGCACCGGGAGAAATTCTACTGTCTTGCCATGTTCCCCTATCCGAGCGGCCGCCTGCACATGGGCCATGTGCGCAATTACACCATCGGCGATGTCATCGCCCGCTATCAGCGGATGCTGGGCAGGAATGTGCTGCAACCGATGGGTTGGGATGCCTTCGGCCTGCCGGCAGAGGGGGCGGCGATCAAACACGGTCTGCCGCCCGCCCGGTGGACCTATGAAAACATCGCCCATATGCGCCAGCAGTTGCAACGGATGGGATTCGGCTACGACTGGGAACGGGAACTGACCACCTGCCGCCCGGAGTACTATCGCTGGGAGCAGTGGCTGTTCATCAAGCTGTTCGAACAAGGGCTGGCCTACAAGAAAAACGCCATGGTGAACTGGGACCCGGTGGACCGGACCGTGCTGGCGAACGAGCAGGTGATCGATGGCCGCGGCTGGCGTTCGGGCGCCCTGGTGGAACGGCGCGAGATTCCACAATGGTTTTTAAAGATCACGGCTTATGCCGAAGAATTGCTGGCCGAGTTGGATCGGCTGGAGGATTGGCCGGAAGCCGTGCGCACGATGCAGCGCAACTGGATCGGCCGCTCCGAGGGCGTCGAGGTGGATTTTGCGATTCCGGGCGAGGCCGAGCCGCTACGGATTTACACCACCCGTCCCGATACGTTGCTGGGCGTCAGCTACATGGCCGTGGCCGCCGAGCATCCACTGGCTATCCAGGCGGCGGCGGACCGGCCCGAACTGCGGGCTTTCCTGGAACAATGCCAGCGCAGCGGTGTGGCCGAAGCCGCCGTGGAGACCATGGAGAAAAAAGGCATGCCACTGGGGGTGGAGGTGGTGCATCCGCTCACCGGCCGGAAAATCCCGGTCTGGGTGGCCAATTTCGTCCTGATGGGCTATGGCACGGGCGCGATCATGGCGGTTCCCGCCCACGACCAGCGCGATTATGAATTCGCCCGCCACTACGGCTTGCCCGTGATCCAGGTCATCGTGCCCGACGGCGACCAGGACATCGATCTGAGTCAACAGGCGTTCACCGACAAGGGGATCCTGATCGATTCGGGCCCGTTCAGCGGCATGGGTTTCCAGGAAGCCTTCGCTGCCATTGCCGATACTTTGCAGGCGCAGGGTAAGGGCCGGCGTCAGGTCAACTATCGGCTGCGCGATTGGGGCGTTTCCCGGCAACGCTATTGGGGGGCGCCGATTCCGATAATCAACTGCCCCGGCTGCGGCCCGATTCCGGCGCCGGAGCACGACTTACCGGTGACTCTGCCGGAGAATGTGGCCTTTCAGGGAGTGGTTTCGCCCCTCAAGCAGATGCCCGAATTCTATCGGACCACCTGCCCGCGCTGCGGCGGCGCGGCCGAGCGGGAAACGGATACTTTCGATACCTTTATGGAATCGTCCTGGTATTACGCCCGTTACGCCTGTCCGGACGAGGGCAGCGTCATGCTGGATGGTCGCGCCGATTACTGGCTGCCGGTGGATCAGTATGTCGGTGGCATCGAGCACGCCATCCTGCATCTGCTGTACGCCCGCTTCTATCATAAACTGCTGCGAGACGCCGGTCTGGTGCGTTCGGATGAACCGTTCACCCGCCTGCTCACCCAGGGCATGGTGCTGAAGGAAGGCGTCAAGATGTCCAAGTCCAAGGGCAATGTGGTCGATCCACAGGAACTGATCGAGCAGTATGGGGCCGATACCGTGCGGCTGTTTGTCATGTTCGCCGCGCCGCCGGAGCAGTCGCTGGAATGGTCCGATGCCGGGGTCGAGGGCGCCTATCGCTTCCTGCGCCGGCTGTGGGCCTACGCGGCGGAGCATGCCGCAACGATCGGGACGGCGGCGGTGGAGCCCAACTGGGCGCTACTGGGGGGTGAACTGCAAGCCGTGCGACGGGAAATACATGAGTCCCTGCGACAGGCCCTGTATGACTTCGACCGGCGGCAGTTCAATACGGTGGTGTCCGGGGCGATGAAGATACTCAACAGCCTGTCCCGGCTGTCGGCGGACGTCGGGCCGTTGACCGCCGCCGTGCGGCGGGAGGGGTGCAGTATCCTGCTGCGGCTGTTATCGCCGGTCGTGCCGCATATTACCCATACCTTATGGCAGACCCTGGGTTATGAGGGTGCGGTGATCGATGCGCCCTGGCCGGCGCCCGATGAAACCGCCTTGCGGCGGGATACCATTGCTCTGGTGGTCCAGGTGAACGGCAAGGTACGGGGGCAGATCGAGGCGCCGCTGGACGCCGACAAGGGGCTGATCGAACAGATGGCCCTGGCGTCCCCCAACGTGCAGCGCTTTGTCGAGGGTAAAACCGTGCGCAAGCTTATCATGGTGCCGGGCAAATTGATCAACATTGTCTGCTAGCAAAGTCCGCCGGGAGATCGCGATGAATACGAAGTACGATCGAAGCAAGGGTGAACGGGCGGCAGGCTCAAGCTGTCCGGATGGCGCCAGGGGATGGTGGGCCATCCTGGCGTGGGGACTACCGGGACTGCTGGCGCTGGCGCTGGTGGGCGGTTGCGGCTTTAGACTGCAGGGGCAGATGGAATTGCCGCCAGCGATGCACATAACCTATATCAAGGTCAATCGCCCGGCTGGCGCCCCTCCTGGAACCCTGGAGCGGGCGCTGGAAAACTTTCTAAAAGCCAATGGCGCAGAGGTAGCCACGGATGCTAAACAGGCAACCGCTATTCTGGAGATTGTGAATCAGGAGAAGAGCAATCGTCTGGTGGCGACCAATCGCCAGGGTAATACCAGGACCGACACGTTGACTTATGTAGTGGATTATCGCGTCGTTCTGCCCGATGGCAAAGTCTTGCTGCCGCAGACCAGAGCCAACGTTTCCAGGGATATTACCTACCCTGAATCGGCGGTGCTGAGCAGGGGCCAGGGTGAGAATGTTGCCTACCGGCAAATGGAGTATGAAGTGGTGCGCGCCATTTTCTACCGCTTGGAAGCCCTCGGTCGCAGCGGATGAAGATTCGCCTGGAACAGCTCGGCGGTCAACTTGCCAGGCGGTTGGCGCCGCTTTATGTCGTTTATGGCGATGAACCCTTGCTGGTGCAGGAGGCGCTGGCCGCGATCCGCGATGCCGCCCGAGACCGCGGCTACAGTGAGCGCGAGTGTCTGACGGTGGAAGCCGGCTTCGACTGGAACCGGCTCTGGCAAAGCGCCGCCAGTCCCTCGTTGTTCGCCGAGCGCCGCCTGCTGGAAGTACGGCTGGGCGGCGCCAAACCCGATGAGGCCGGCAGCAAAATCCTGCAGGCTTATGCCAAACGCCCCGCCGAGGATGTCGTGTTGTTGCTCAGCGCAGGCAAGCTGGATGCCGGCGCACAGAAGAGTGCCTGGTTTACCGCGCTGGATGCCGCCGGCATCGTCGTGCCCGTGTGGCCGGTAGATGCATCTCAGTTGCCGGCCTGGATCGAGCAGCGGATGCGCACGCAGGGACTGTTGCCTACGCCGGAGGCCGCCAGCCTGCTGGCGGAACGGGTGGAAGGCAACCTGCTGGCGGCCGCTCAGGAGATCGCCCGGTTGCAGCTCCTGTTCGGCGGCGGCGCGATCAGCGCCGAACAGTTACTGGAAGTAGTCGGTGACAGTGCCCGTTACAGCGTCTATGCCCTGGTGGATGCCGCCTTGGCGGGACAGGCCGAACGGGTGGCGCGAATCGTCTACGGACTGCGCGACGAGGGGATTGAACCGGTGCTGGTCTGCTGGGCTTTACACCGGGAGATACGCCTGTTGGCGCTGCTCGCTTTTGCCACCGCGCAGGGGCAGGCGCTGGAGCGGGAACTGACCCGCAACGGGATCTGGGAAAAGCGTAAGCCCTTGCTGCGGCGGGCCTTGCAACGCCTGCCGGTGAACGTCTGCCGGCGTTTGTTGGACCGTTGTGCCCGGTTGGATCGGATGATAAAAGGAGTGGAGCAGGGCAGTCCCTGGGACGAGATCTTAAGCCTGGGTCTGAGTCTGGCGGGATGGGATGTATTGCCGGCGGGACAGAGCGAATGGCTATAATGCGGTCGGCGGCTGTACGGTTATTCCGATGCCGACACTACTGCGAGTAGGGCGTTATCGTTTTCACTTCTTCAGCAACGAAAGAGACGAACCGCCCCATATTCACGTCAAGGCCGGTAGTGGTGAGGCAAAATTCTGGCTCGATCCGGTTGAAATGGCCTCCAATTATGGATTTGCGGCACATGAGTTGAATGAAATCAAACGAATTGTTCAGCAGCATCGAGTTGAATTTATCGAGGCATGGTATGAGCGCTTCAGTTGACATTGAATCCAGGGATAAGTCCACACTCCGTCGGGCTTATGTTCCAACCACGGCACTGGCGAAATCGTTGAAATTCAATGATGACATGATGCATGTCTCTTTGATAGACGGGCGCATTATCAGTGTACCTGTCATCTGGTTTCCGCTACTGGATGAAGCCACATCCGAGCAGAGAGAATACTATGAGATCGGCGGTGGTGGCATCAGTTTGCATTGGCCCGAAATCGATGAGGATCTATCGGTTGCGAACCTGATGGCTGGTGCGGATTGGCGGTCCACATAAGGACCGTGAGAGAGCTTGGGAAGCCGGCGAGGATGCCGGCGCTCCCGGGAACGGGCAACGATACCTCACAGTTTTAATTGCATCCAGGGCGGAATACACCCTTTATTTACTCTTAAACTTCGACCAAAATGACAGTAAGCCAATTGCAGGAAACTACACCATGACCACAGCAACCCCTGTCATCGACATTCACGAGTACATGCTTGGCCTGGGACGGCAGGCGCGGGCCGCCTCGCGCCGCATCAGTTGCGCCGAAACCGCTACCAAGAACCAGGCACTAACCGCCATCGCCGCCGCCATCGAAACGGCGCAGCCGCGTTTAATCGAGGAAAACCGTAACGATATGGAAGCCGGCGCTGCCCAGGGTCTGGACGCGGCGCTGCTGGACCGGCTGGAATTGAACCCTGCCCGGATTCAGGCCATGGCCGAGGGTTTGCGCGAAATCGCCGCCCTGCCCGATCCGGTCGGGGAGATCAGTGAACTGCGCTATCGTCCGTCCGGTATCCAGGTCGGCAAAATGCGGGTACCGCTCGGGGTGATCGGCATCATTTACGAATCCCGGCCCAATGTAACCGCCGACGCCGCCGGCCTGTGTTTGAAAGCCGGCAATGCGGCCATTCTGCGCGGCGGCTCCGAGGCCATTCACTCCAATCGGGCCATTGCCGTCTGTATTCAGGACGGTTTGCGGCAGGCTGGGTTGCCAGGCGCTTGTGTCCAGGTGGTCGAGACCACGGACCGGGCGGCGGTGGGTGAACTGATCCGCATGCAGGAATACGTGGACGTGATCGTGCCGCGCGGCGGCAAGGACCTGATCGCGCGTATCAGCGCCGAAGCCAAAGTGCCGGTGATCAAACATCTGCACGGCATCTGCCATGTCTATATCGATGACAGGGCGGATATCGACAAGGCGATCAAAGTCGCCTACAACGCCAAGACCCACCGCTACGGGGTGTGCAACGCCATGGAAACGCTGCTGGTGGCGGCGGGTATCGCCGAGCGGGTGTTGCCGCCGCTGGCGGTCATGTACCAGGAAAAAGGCGTGGAACTGCGGGGTTGCGGGCAGACCCGCGATATCCTGGCCGATATCAAGGGCGCCACCCTGGAAGACTGGGATACCGAATACCTGGCCCCGATTCTGTCCATCCGCATCGTGGATGACCTGGACCAGGCCATCGACCATATCAATATCCATGGTTCCCAGCATACCGATGCCATCGTCACCGAAGACTACAGCCGCGCCCGGCGGTTCCTGCGGGAAGTGGATTCCAGTTCGGTGATGGTCAATGCCTCCACCCGCTTCGCCGACGGTTTCGAGTACGGTCTGGGGGCGGAAATCGGGATCAGCACCGACAAGCTGCATGTACGTGGCCCGGTGGGCCTCGAAGGGCTGACCACCCAGAAATTCGTGGTGCTGGGCGACGGTCATATTCGCGTTTGAGCGCTGGGTCGGTGTGGGGGTGCAATTAAAACTGTGAGGTATCGTTGCTCGTTCCTGGGAGCGCCGGCGTCCTCGCCGGCCCCTTGAACGCCCCGGCCTTTGGCCGGATTTATGCCGGCGGGGACGCCGGCGCTCCCAGGGGGGACCAGTGGCAATGATGAAGGCGCCTCACACTTTATAATTGCACCCTCGGTGCGGGTTCGACTTGCCAGGAGAAATTTCTCGTCTATAGTTGGTTACAGCTGGCAGCCGCTGCGGTAAGTTCGTGGTGGTTGCGAAGAAAGTCCCTCTGTCACTACAACAGGCCCGACCCGCGTGGATGAATGCAACGTTCTAAGCACAGCGCTGCAGGAACTATTGCCGGCATTGCAACGGCTGGACAGCCTGTTGCAGGCGGCGGTCGGCGTGGCGCAAGCCACTTATGGCGCCGAAGCCGCCACCGATCCCTACCGGGGACTTTATGTCGGGCAACCCGAAGTGGAACGGCTGCTCGCCCGGCAGCCCGGGGCGCCGGTATTGCAGCCCGTCGGGTTCGATCTGCCGCTGTCGGAACCGCTCGACGGGCAGTCGCGCTTACAGCATCTGAAGACGACTTTCCAACTGTCTTCCTTCGATCTGGATTTGGTCCTGGTCGCCCTGGCGCCGGAATTGGATCTGCGTTACGAACGGCTCTATGCCTATCTGCAGGATGACGTAACCCGCCGCCGCCCTAGTGTCGATCTTGCCTTCAACCTGCTGTGTTCGGCGGCGGCGGACAAGCTGACCCGACGCGCCCACCTGGCGGCTACCGCTCCCCTGCGCCGCTACGGTCTGCTTTCCCTGCTCGCCGACCCGCAGCAGCTCCAGCCGCCGTTGTTGGCGCACTATCTCAAGCTGGATGGCCAGATCGTCGCTTTTTTGCTGGGTCAGGAATCCCTGGATGCGCGCCTGCTGCCGTTCTGCGACTGGGTGGAACCCACCGGCTCACTGGACGAGCTGCCGGTCGGCGCTGAGCTGCGGCAGGCGTTGCCGGTTTTGGCCTCACAGGCCGGGCAGACGCGCCAGCCGCTCAGACTGTATTTTCAGGGACTGGGCGGCGTCGGCAAGCGCTCTGTCGCTGCGGCGCTGGCCGGCCTGCTGAAGGCGCCGCTGCTGGTCGCCGATCTGGCCCGCGCGCCGACCGCCGCACCAGAATTCGAAGCGGCGTTGACAGTTCTGCTGCGCACCGCCCTGCTGCACGAGGCCGTGCTGTATGGCGACGGTCTGGATACTCTGCTAAGCGACGAGCGGGATGGACGCTGTCGCCTGCTGCTGGACCGGCTCGACCCACATCGGGGAATGGTCATTCTGGCTGGCGCCCAACCCTGGAAGCCCGGCAGTGGGCAGACCTCGGATTTCTTCCCTGTGCCTTTTCCCGCGCTTGATTTTTCCCAACGGCGGACTTGCCTGGAGTCCAGCCTGGCGACCGCTGGCCTCACGCTGGCGGCCGCCGAGCTGGATGCGCTGGCGGGACAGATGCGGTTGACGCCCGGTCAAATAACGGCGACGGTCGCCGGCGCCATCGATCAGGCCCGCTGGCGCGTCGCCGCCCAATCGGCTGCCGGAAACAGCCAGCCGACGATAGCCGAACTGTTCGCCGCCGCCCGCGCCCAAACCGATCATCATTTGCTCAATCTGGCGCGCAAAATCACGCCGAAATACACCTGGGACGATATCGTGCTTCCGGCGGATCAACTGGCCCAGATTCAGGAAATCTGCCGGCAGGCTCAAAACCAGCATATCGTTTACGGTCAATGGGGCTTCGCACGCAAACTGGCGCTCGGCAAGGGGCTGAATATGTTGTTCTCCGGATCGCCGGGGACTGGCAAGACCATGGCCGCCGATGTGATCGCCAATGCACTCTACCTGGATCTGTACAAGATCGACCTGTCGCAGGTGGTGAGCAAGTACATCGGCGAGACCGAGAAAAATCTGGATCGCATTTTCACAGCAGCGCAAAATACCAATGCTATACTGTTTTTTGATGAGGCCGATGCGCTGTTCGGCAAGCGTTCCGAGGTCAAGGATGCCCATGACCGCTACGCCAACATCGAAGTCGGTTATTTGTTGCAAAAGATGGAAGAATTCGAAGGTGTTGCTATACTTGCTACTAACCTGCGCAGTCATATAGACGAGGCCTTCGTGCGGCGGATGCACGCCATTGTGGAATTTCCGTTTCCGGACGAGGTTCACCGCCGGCGCATCTGGGAGGCGCTGTTTCCGCGTGAGGCGCCGCTGGGCGAGGATGTGGATTTCGACCTGCTGGCCCGCGAGATCAAGCTGGCCGGCGGCAATATCAAGAATATCGGGCTGACGGCGGCGTTTTATGCCGCCAGCGACGGCGGCGCGATCCGCATGCCGCATTTAATGCGGGCGGCGCGGCGGGAGCACCAGAAATTGGGGCGGACGTGGCAAAATGTCCAGTAGAACCCGTGAACGGTTTTTTCGGGGAGAACAGCGATGCAACTGAAAGCAGTGCAACCGGCGAGCAAGGAGAATGCTTCAAAAGCGCAAGTGCAACCGCAAGCGGCGGCGATTAATCATACGCCGCAGCCGGTGAGTGGGGTTGCAGCGCTGCTCAGCCTTCAGTGCACACATGGCAACCGCTTTGTACAGCAGTTACTGCGTTCTAAAGTAGCTATTCAACCCAAGCTGGCTGTAAGCCAACCTGGGGACGAATATGAGCAGGAAGCGGACCAAGTGGCAGATATGGTGATGAGCATGCCTGCTTCTCCAGTTAACCAGGCTGAACGGAACCTGGGGGCGGAAGCTCTCCAAACCATGCCATCATTATCACGGTCAGCCGAGGATGTCTCTGAGATCGACGATGATCTGGAGAATCGGCTCAGCCAAAGCCGCGGTGAGGGCAGCCCGCTGCCGGATGACGTTCGTACCTTCCTGGAACCACGCTTAGGCTACGATTTCAGCCAGGTACGGGTGCATGCGGGCAGCGGAGCCGCGCATCTGAATCGGGCATTGGCGGCGCAAGCCTTTACGCATGGCAGTAATATCTACTTCGGTGACGGGAAATACGACCCTGGCTCGGTCGCAGGAAAGCATCTACTGGCGCATGAGCTGACTCACGTAGTACAGCAAACCGGCGGTGTACAGGCAAAGCAGCTCGCTGACCAGCCCGATGTCCAGATGAAATGCGCCGCTTGTGAGGCAGAAGAAGAGATACAGCGATCGATCGATATTTCATCAGCTCTGAAACTCATCCAACGAAAGGAGGTGTGTAATGAGTGGGGAGGGAATTGTCAGTCTGTCCCAGATGAGGAGGGTTACACGCCCCAAGAGCAGAACTTCACGCCTGTAGAACCTGATATCTCGACTGTAGTCACACCGGCGGAGCCCGTAGGGGCCGGCACCACTATCCTCCCTCCATCGTCCTCGTCGGATATCCCCTCACCGGAGCCGATCACGGAGCCACTCCCGACTCTGCGCAGCCCCGGAGTTGAGCCTCCCGGTGGGGAGCCGCGAATTGGGTTTGGACGAGAACCAGGTCGAATGCCGGGTGAACCACCAAGCCTTTATGGGGAGGAACCGCGAATTGGGTTTGGACGAGAACCAGGTCGAATGCCGGGTGAACCACCAAGCCTTTATGGGGAGGAACCGCGAATTGGGTTTGGACGAGAACCAGCGCCAGTAGAACCAGAGCCAATATCGGAGCCGATCACG
>CAIMUS010000326.1 GCA_903844665.1 uncultured Pseudomonadota bacterium | reverse complement strand
GTGTAGCCTACTCCAAGCGGCGGGTAACCCGCCGAGCGCTCTGCAGGGGTCATCAAGAGGTTACATTAGCCCCTCTCTGGCGCCGGGAAAACGAACGGGCTCGCAAACACGGGGTTGCCGCCGAGGCTCCCTGCGCGAGC
The DNA here is from genome assembly GCA_903844665.1 of uncultured Pseudomonadota bacterium. Lineage (GTDB taxonomy): Bacteria > Pseudomonadota > Gammaproteobacteria > Competibacterales > Competibacteraceae > CAIMUS01. The sequence continues at coordinate 2,152 of CAIMUS010000326.1, read as the reverse complement.
CGGTGCGCTCCTGTCCGAAAGCGGACGACTGGCTATGCTCCTTCAGGATGGCCAAAGTCCAGTTGAAGACTGTTGTCCAAACCCAGTCTTCGTGCGACTTACCCGAGAGGACATACTGTTGCAGGCAATTTCTCTGTGGAAAGCGCGAATAAGCAATAGTTATCATTCATATGTACCGTTAGAGAATAAGCCACAGTACAATTCAGATGCTATTGAGCGGATTATGTTTGAGATCATGTATAACAGTCGGCGGTGGGACGCATATTTTATGCGCAACGATATCCGGCCTCTACAAATATCCTATGAGCAATTACAAAAGTCACCTGGAGACCTTATTGAGAAGATAGCTGATCTAGTCCAAATTCCAATCGATACCAAAAATCTTCTTGAACCCAGGATAATGACTGTGCAAAGGGACGAAGAAACTCTTGCTTGGCGCCAGAAATTCTGTTCGGAGAAAAAAGACCTAAATCGGTTGGATTTACCGGCCTCACCCAACCCTTGAAAGGTGATCACAACTTGTTGATTTTAATTAAGTAACATATTCTAGCATCGGTCATTGATGAGGTCTAGTGAGGAACCTGTCCGATGCTGAGCGATATCTTTAAGCCTTTTATCGAAGCCAGCCCACTGTCCGTGATGATGCGAGGTTTAGTCGAACGGCTGCTGAACCCCGGGCAGATAGACCAGTGGTTTAAGCAGGTCGCGGCGGAGCAGTACACCCGGAACCTGCTGTTTTCGACCGTGGTGAGCATAATGTTGGAGGTGGTGTGCGGATCACGCAAGTCGGTAGGGGCCGCCTATCAGGCGATGGAAGAGGCGATTCCGGTGAGCATCCAGGCGGTCTACGACAAACTCCAGGGGGTAGAGCCGGCGGTGGCGGCGGAATGGGTGCGGTATACCGCGCGGGAAGGACAGGCGGTCATGGCGGCGATAGCGGCGGCCCCGTCGGGGGCACCACTGCCGGCGGTGCTGGCGGTGCCGACAGGGGGTGACCGAGCGCGAGCCGGCGGAGCGGTAAACCGGCCGGGGAGCGCGGAGCCAGCGGCGATGCGGCCAAACGGCTTAGCACAAGCCGTTCAGGCGGCACTGAATGGAAATGGAAACAGATTTATTTTCCCAAAACATCTCTAAGATGTTTCCAAGCATGCGCTTTGCGCGCACACGGGAGAACCCAAAATGCCAAGACTCGGGCGGGCGGTAGTACCCAGCTATCCCCACCATGTGATCCAGCGGGGACACAATAAGCAGGTTGTCTTCGCTGAACCGGGGGATTTCCAGTACTACTTGGCAACGCTGGCCGAATTCAAGGAAGAGTACGGCATCAAAGTTTATGCCTTCTGCCTCATGACCAATCACGTCCATCTGATTGTGCAACCCGGGGAAGTGGTGGCGGGACTGGGGCAGTTGATGAAACGGCTGGCGGGTCGCCAGACGCGCTATGTCAATCGGCAGGAAAGGCGTAGCGGAACCTTGTGGGAGAGCCGCTACAAGTCGAGTCCGATGCAAACCGATGCGTATCGGCTCGCGTGCTGCCGCTATGTGGAATTGAATCCCGTCAGGGCGGGCATGGTGGCGAATCCTGGCGAGTACCGAGGGTCCAGCTATGTCCAGCGTGCCGGGGAAGCGGCGCCGTACCCGTGGCTGGACACCGACCCCTGCTTCGAGGCGCTTGCCATGACTGAGCCGGAGCGGGCGGCGCGATACCGGGATTTTGTTCTCTCTGCCATACCGGCGGGCGAATGGGACTTGATCCGGGACGCGATACAGCGGGGCCAATTGACTGGACAGAGCCGTTTTATCGATGAGGTGGAAGCCATTGTCGGCCGTCGGATCGAACACCGAAAACAGGGACGGGCCCAGCAAAGGGTCAAAAAATTCAACCACTATGCACTGAAAGTGCATAGAATGTTTTGGAGACTGAAAGTCTCGGTTTCAGCTAAAGCTGACTGAAAGATGCAAGCTTAGAGCTTGTGTGTGCTGACTGAAAGTCATTCGACTCCGAAATCATCATCCCGATGATTTGGATGATTTTCATGGTGCTTTAAATACTCTTGGATCATTTCATCGGTCACATGACCAGAACTGAAAGCAGCATACCCAATGCCCCAAAAATGCTTACCCCAATAGCGTTTTCCCAATTGTGGAAACT
>CAIMUS010000325.1 GCA_903844665.1 uncultured Pseudomonadota bacterium | reverse complement strand
TTAAGTTATTCAAACAGTTGCTTATAAATGATTCGCAACAGTTTTGGAACACTACCGTCAATTTAAAGCCAAGCTGGTGGCCTAAAAAATAGCGGAATCAATAGGTTACGTGAAAAGTTAGTGCCATTCGGGACAGACCACATCTTTACGAGCATTTTATACGAAGCTCCAACCCGATATGAACGAGATCGAAGCCCTGCGGCGTGCTACACAGCGCTAACCATGAGGTTCAGAACTGGCATTCGTGATGGTGACCGGCTGGATGATCCCCAAATACGGCAATTCTTCAACTTCGTTGAAACCATCCTGATCTACAAGCTACCGCATCTCACCCGCGCGGAGATTCAAGCCATGTTGCACTGGCCGGAGGTCGATCTGAAACAAACCCGCTTCTACCAGGACGTGTTCGCCGAAGGTCGCCAACTTGGCGAAGCGGCGCTGATACTGCGGCAACTGCGCCGCCGTCTCGGCCCACTGACACCCGCCCAGGAAACCCGCATCCAGGCCCTACCCGTGACCGATTTGGAAACCCTGGGTGAAGCCCTGCTGGATTTCCAAACGGTCGCCAACCTGACTGCCTGGCTTCAGCAACACTGATCTCTGGTTGGCAACCGGACCCTCATGAAAACCGATCACCTGTTCTACCGCCTGTTTCATGAATACCCGGAACTGGTGTTCGAGTTGACCGGCGGGTCCGTGCCGACGGACACGGCGTACACCCTGCACGCCGAGGAGGTCAAACAGACCGCTTTTCGGCTGGATGGGATACTGGTGCCGCCGGACACCGCCCCCGACGCGCCAATGGTCTTTCTCGAAGCCCAGTCACAGCCGGACGACGGCTTCTATCCGCGCTGGTTCACCTCGCTCTTCCTGTTCCTGTACCGTCAGGGCCGCGAACGCGACTGGCGGGCAGTGGTGATCTACCCCAACCGGGCGGCGGAGAAACCGCCGCCGCGGGCGTTCGCGACGCTGCTCGACCTGCCGGGGGTATACCGGATTTACCTCGAAGACATCGCCGACTGCCCGGCCACCACGCCGGGCCTGCAACTGGCGCAATTGATCATCGCCGAACCTGCGACAGCGATAGCTAAAACCAATGCCCTGGCCGATTGCTACCGGGACCGGCTGGATGATCCCCAGATCCGGCAGTTCTTCGACTTCGTTGTAACCATCCTGATCTACAAATTCCCGAATGTGACCCGTGAGAGGATTAAAGCCATGCTGCACCTGCCCGATGTAGACCTGAAACAAACCGTGTTCTACCAGGAAGCCTTCACCGAAGGTCGGCAGGAAGGCCACCAGGAAGGCCGCCAGGAAGGCCGCCAGGAGGGCCAGGAGGAGGGCCGGCAACGGGAAGCAGCGCTGGTGCTGCGTTTGCTGCGCCGCCGGTTCGGCACGCTGAACCCACAACAGGAGGCGCGCATCCAGGCATTCCCTGTGACTGGCCTGGAAGCCTTGGGGGAAGCTCTGCTGAACTTTCAGACAGTCGACGAACTGGCCGCCTGGCTGCAGCAACACGCCTGACTACCGTGGTTATGGATTGGCTAAGACCGAGGAGCAACCATGAATGCACTCACCTTTGAAACGGCAGTGGCCGCTGATCATCAGTTACATTACGAGTTGCCGGCGTCGCTGCCTGTAGGAAGCACCGTTCGGGTCACTGTGGAGTGGGTCGTGCACGATCCGATTCTGGACCATTACCAGCCACGTACCGAAATTGGACATAAACTGCTCGCACTGCGGCGTGCCTACTTGGAAAGCGGTGGCAAACTCATGACCTGGGATGAAATTGACGAGGAGGTGCGCCGGCGCCGGGGATGACTGGAGGATGAGTAAAAAGCGCACCTACATTGATGCCAGTCTGCTCATCGCTGCCTGGCGGGGTCAGGGAGACATCGCCGAAAAAGCCACGGCCATTCTGGAAGACCCCGAACGCGCGCTCGTGGTGAGCGATGCGCTGTGGCTGGAGGTCATGCCCAAGCCTCTGCATCACCAACAGCATGAAGAGTGCGGATTTTATGAGGCGGTGTTTGCCGCTGCCGAGCGCAGTCCCTGGCAAATGGATGTGCTTTACCAGGCGCACGATCTGGCGCAACGTTACGGCATGGCGGCAATGGATGCCATTCATGTCGCCACGGCGATTGCCGCTGAGATTGACGAGTTTGTCTCCGGCGAAAAGCAGAGCAAACCCATGTTTCAGGTGCGTGAGCTTACAACCGTCTCACTGCGGGGATCCTAATCCGACTTCGCCAACTCAAGCTGAAAGCGAACATAACTTATTGGACTGGTGCAACTGATCATCGCCGAACCTGCGACAGCAATGGCTAAAACCAACGCGCTGGCCGACAGCTACCGGGACCGGCTGGATGATCCCCAGATCCGGCAATTCTTCGACTTCGTTGAAACCATCCTGATCTACAAACTCCCCACTGTGACCCGTGAGAGGATTCAAGCCATGCTGCACCTGCCCGATGTCGATCTGAAACAAACCCTCGTCTACCAGGAAGCCCTCGCCGAAGGCCGAGAGGAAGGCCGGTAACGAGAGGTGGCGCTGGTGCTGCGGCAACTGCGCCGCCGTTTCGGCGCGCTGGACCCGGCACAGGAGGCGCGCATCCAGGCGCTGTCGGTGACCGAGTTGGAAGCCATCGGTGAAGCCCTGCTGGATTTTCAGACAGTGAAGGACTTGGCCGCCTGGCTTCAATACAAGCTGTAACGGCAGTCAGCGTAGCCCGGATGAAGCGGAGCTGGCGGAGCGCAATCCGGGTTCCTCCCTCGAACCCTGGATTCCGGCCTTCGGTCTGCATCCGGGCTACCACTACTGTCTTCCTGGTCATGGCGCTGGGCTGGGTGCTCAGGTCCAGGCAGTTTCTGTCCGTCACCACCTTGCAGGACATGGCGCGACTGACCTACTGGGTGGCTCTGCCCTGTCTGTTATTCTCCGAGATCGCCGCCGCCAATCCTCTGTTCGGCGAAGCGGGCCGGGTGTTCTTTGTGATGGCGGCCGCCACCGGTCTGGGGGCCGCAATAGGGTACGGATTGGCGCGATTGCTGGCTGTTCCCCGAGCCGCCATCGGTACTTTTTTGCAGGCGTCATTTCGCGGCAACCTGGCTTTCGTCGGCCTGCCGGTGATTATCTACGCCTCCGCCGCCGCCGGCCAGAACGCCGCCGTCGCCAAGGCGACGGCGGTGGTGGTGATGGGTCCCATGGTGGCCCTGTATAACGTGGCGGCGGTGCTGGCCTTGCTGCTCAGCCGCTCCCGCCTCAGCCGGCAGGCGTTGAACCAAGCCTTCGAGGAACTCAAGATCAATCC
>CAIMUS010000324.1 GCA_903844665.1 uncultured Pseudomonadota bacterium | reverse complement strand
CTGCGCCGCCTCCAGGCGATGGCAGCGATAGAGCATTTCAGCGAACCGTTGCGCGAACCGGCTCCAGTCGCGCTGGGACGATTCCAACGTCGGCAGCGCGTCGAGCAGGCTTTCGACGCCGTCCAGCACGCGGTTGCGCAGCGCCGCCGGGTCCTGCATCATGCCAGCGGCCAGGAGAGAACCGGCGTTCAGAATGCCTTATTCAAATCGCGCAGATAAGCGACCAGTTGGTGCAACCGTGTGGAAGGATTGTCAGAATACTGGCGGTTCTGTTGCTGTTCAAGCTGTTGACCGTTCCTGATGGCGTAATCAATCACTTCTTCAAAGGCAAGTTGGCGCGATTTGGCGATCTCTGCAAGTATTTTTTCATGACCCTTGGCATAATGCGGGATGAAATTTTTCAATTCGCGGATGACTTGATCGCAGATCGAGCGATGACCAGCCGATTGAAAATACTGGCTGGTGTATTTGAAGTGCAGTAATAACCAGAACTCAAAGCAAGGTACGGAGTTGGCTGGATAAACAGGGATAGAGCGGCGTTTGGCGTTTTTGCATTGTTCGATTTTATCCAGGGCCATTTGATATGTGGTGTGACGATCTTTATCGAAAATACAGTACACTCGATCATAGTCATTATCTTTATGATACTTTTCTAGTGCAAAATTTACTATGCTCAGTGGGTCAGAATTACACTCTTTACCGCAGATAGTGATATTGGCGGTTGCCAGCCGCAATATACTTTTTAATTCCTCAAAATACCCCGGTTCAGTCTTGGCCCCTTCACAGACGATCAACACCCGATCATAAGGCCGGCGTTTCGCGCGCTGGCGTTCAAGAGACCGTGCGGAACGCTTCTTGTCTTTGTGGTGTAAATTATCCGTGCCCATCAGAATTTCAACTCGCCAATAAATGGCAAGGCGCCATAACGACCATGCAGATAGTTTTTCTCCAAGGCTTCGCCCTTACGTGGACTGAAGCCCGACAGTGGATATAGTCGTGTGGCATGACTACGATCTCTTTCCATAAACCAGATTTGGTCCCGGCGAAACAGCTCCTTGTCAAGCAATGAGGTATCATGCGTTGCCATAATCAACTGGGCATTACGCTGATTGGTTTCGGAGTTGTGGAAAAGACCGACCAAAAAACGAACGATGATAGGATGCAAGCTGTTGTCGAGTTCGTCTACCAGTAAGATCGCACCATTTTCCAACACATCCAGCCACGGTCCGGCAAAGGCAAACAGCCTGGCTGTACCCTCGGATTCCTCGTTCATATCCAGTTCGATAGTGTCTTCGGTATTATTAACTGTATGTAAGAATTTTATTTTCATGATGTCTTTGCCATCCAATAACTTCTTGATCTTGTCCGGCGTATCTTCCGGTAACTCGTCGGCTGAAGATTTCCGTTTCTCCAGCTTGATATCCGCGATACTTAGATCAGCCGCCGCTAGAAAACGCGTCACTTTTTGTTTGCTGGATTCTGTCGCACAAATACTCATAGTGAACCCTGGGTCCAAACCTTCAGGTCCCACCATTTGCAACATATTTGCAAACCAGTTGAAAACCGGCTGCAACTGCTCACTGTTGAGTTGAATGGCCGTTGACAGAAAGAGTGCATTGTTGCGGGTCGCTTCCTGCCAAATTTGGCGACGACCTTTGAGATGAGTGCCGAAATACCAATTTTCCTGCCGGATCGAGGTATCATACTGTCGCTCGAACCAACGCTGTGCACGTCCTTCGGGGTAAGCCAGCAGCCATTCATGGGTTACACGCTCCCTGGTGACAGCAAAGCCATATTGGTAGCGAACACCATCTGCTACAAATAACACTTCAAATTCGCTAGGCTGTGACTGGCTGGCTCGATCGAATAAAAAAGGCTTGGTATCGATCTTTTCACCTTGCTGGCTCTCCTTGGCGGAGTTTATTACTCTGTCCTTCATGAATGCCATAGCCAGGATGAAACTACTTTTGCCAGCCGCATTGGGGCCATAGATCACTGCGGAACGCAGCATGCGTGGCAACGCGGCCAAGTCGGTCAAAAAACTGTTCTGTTCCTGCAACTCCTTGATAGCCGCGCTGGCCGCGAGGCTGAGCGTCTGCGTTTCCCGGATGGAACGGAAGTTGGTCACGCTGAACTCGATGAGCATGGATGGGAACTCGCTGTAAACATAACTTGATGCTAATTTTTGCAGATTATATTCAAAAAATCTACTATTATTGCGCTCCAGTGGACTCCTGGCAGCCTTATCTGTAATCCATCGGTGTGGTAGCCTGTGCCATCATCCCAATGGCCAGACGTTGTTCTGCATGCTCGCCAACCCCGTTCCATACCCGAACCGCTGCCTTGCCCGACAGCGACTCCAAAGGAAGGGGAGAAGAGATAATTTTTAAGAAATTTGCAGATTCGATGGTGGATCGTACCAGCTTCGCCGTTATGCAGCGGCTGAGTATCCAGCGGGTTGCAACTTTCGATAATGATTTCGCTATTTTCAGATACGGTCGAGACCTGAACCGGACCTTCGAGGTTATCCGTTGAGTCTCTCTAACCCGGAGCTGCGTTATGATGGGTTTCGCTATGCTCTACCCATCCTACCCATCTACCCATCCTACTCTTACTACCCATCCTACGCTGACTGGCGCAGCGCCACCCACTGGCTGCCCGATCCTTCCGAGCGCAGCTCGAGATAGGCGCTGTTCGACACGATGAACGCCAGCGGCCCGTCCAGGGCAAACGGATACAGCACCGCCAGCGAGGGCAGCGCGGAAACCGCAATCCCTTTGCCGGTGTAGCGGACCGCCGCTTCGATCAGCCAGGCGACCAGTTCAGCGTCGGCGATGATCCGCGGAGGCCGACGGATCAGACGCCTGCCTTGCGCGATACGCTCGACCGCGCCCCAGCCGGCCTGGGTCTGGATCACCCTATTGGTCATGCGGTACGTGCCTTCCCGTTCGCCATAGTGCTCGCTCATGCGCCGTTGCACCTCGGCGGCGGCGCAATCGCCTTGCAGGGCCGCAAGACGGCCGATCAGTTCGGCGACTTTGCCGAAAAAAGGATAGGTCGCGATGGCCATGCCCCAGCTTAAGGCGACGGCAGGCGCGGCGGGATTGGCCTTGCAAAGCCCGGCGCCACGATCGGCGAAGCCGATCAATTCAGCCCGCGGCTCCAGCCACAGCCGGTTCAATACGGTGCGGGTCTTGGTGCGGGCGGCCACCCCGAGGCCGGCGGCGTCAAGCAGCGTATTCAGTTCATTCAGGCCGGCCATTCCCGCGCGCGCCTTGAGCGCCGCCGTCGCCCAGTCCAACTGGATAAATCGGTCGAAGCCGATTCGAGGAGCGTCTGTCTTCATGCCGCGCCACCCGCCTGGATTACTTTTACAAATGGCACGAGCAGTTCTTCCACCGACAGGCCGCCGTGAGCGACGCACGGCTCGCCTGGGGTTGTAAAGGCGGTGCGCCCGCCGGCGAACAGCGGCATGAAGTCCGTCGGCAGTCCGGCGACATTCAAGTGGAAGGTTCCGGCGCAGGCGGCCGCTGACTCGGCCAGCAACGCGGCGCTGCGATAGACCCGAACCCGCTCGCCGCGCTTTTCCGCCAGCACGCCTTGATTGGGTTTTCCCATCCCTACGGCTTCGACATTGCCATGATCGGCGGTCAGGTAGACGTGAAAGCCCCGGTCGAGGAACAACGCGAACAACCGCTCGACAAAGCCGGATTCGCACCAGAGGTCGAGTTGGCCGGCGATGCTGCGCTTGCCCAGCACCGCGCTATGCACGATTTCATCCACCCTGTCCACGACCACGCCGGCCACCTGGATCGCCGGGTTGGATAAGGCGGCGTCCAGCTCCTCGAGCTGTTCGCTGCGTCTGACGCTCTTGCGGTATATCACCGCGTTGGCTCTCAATCCCTGATCCTGCCAGAACCGCGACCATAAGGACGGCTCCCGCGCTGTCGTGTCGATGGAGTCGGCGAATTCTCTGGGCTTCAGGCCGGAGAACAGCGCCTGTCTGGAGACGGAGGTCAGCGTCGGCAGCCAGGCGAAACAGGCATTTTCCTCGAAGCCGATGCCCGGTGAGCGCCGGGCCACCTGCTCGCGGATCTGAATCCACTGGTCGAGCGCCAATCCGTCGAACACCAGCAGCGCGATTTTGGTTTCGCCGCCGTCGCGACGCAGCGACAGAAAGCGCGGGATATGATGCACCATCACCGGCGCTTTCGCCGCCGGCAGCGAGGGCAGGTCGGCGTAATGCTTTTCCACCCAGGCATGCAGCCGCTCATCCGCCTGTCGCTGCAGGTCGGCGACACGGTCGCCGACCTCGTTCGCCTGCGCCGCCTCCAGGCGATGGCAGCGATAGAGCATTTCAGCGAACCGTTGCGCGAACCGGCTCCAGTCGCGCTGGGACGATTCCAACGTCGGCAGCGCG
>CAIMUS010000323.1 GCA_903844665.1 uncultured Pseudomonadota bacterium | reverse complement strand
GGGATTTACCTTGGCATCCCAGAATCTAGAGTTTGTGTATACAAAAATGCCCTAGGGAAGTGTTATAAGTTATTGTTTAAAAAAATTTTTCTGCAAAAATCCCAACCTCCAACCGTTCAATTGGCGAAAGTCGCGCTAGGGCTTATCGTTATTTTCAGCAATTCATCTTTCTTTTCCCTGCTCGAACTCAAGGGGCTGGATCTCTTTTTTATCCTGCGTGGTCCCCTGGCGGAACCGGCGAACATCGTTATCGTCGCTATCGACGAGCCTTCATTCGCGGAATTAGGCCGGCAATGGCCCTGGCCGCGCAGTTTTCATGGGCAATTAATCCGACAACTCAACAAGGCCGGCGCCAAGGTCATCGGTTTCGATATCCTGTTCGCGGAACCCTCGCAGCCGGACGAGGATCGCGCCCTGGCGCAGGCATTGCGGGAAGCCGGCAACGTGGTGCTGGTCAGCGAACTGACGGTGATCGATGATCCCGCCTTTCGCCAGACGCTCCGGGCCGAGCCGATTCCAGAACTCCGGGAAGTGGCCGCCGTGGGCATTCCGACCCTGGTGATGGACGCCGACGGCACGGTGCGGCGGACCCGCTTTCTGTCTCCAAAGCTGCCCCACTTTGCCTTCCAGATTATCAGCCGTTATCGGGGTGAACAGACGCCGGCCTCGAACCCGGCAGCGGGACAAACCTGGAATCGCCAGGAGCTTTCCAATGAAACGCTGATCAACTACCTTGGGCCACCACGCACGGTAAAGACGGTCTCGTATTATCAGGCGCTCGACTACGAGCACCTGTTACCGCCGGGAATTTTTGCCGGCAAGATCGTCCTGGTCGGCCGCTCGCTGGAAGCGACGCCGGAACCGCAGCAACTGTCCAGTGATACCTTCCTGACGCCGTTTTCCCTGGGCGCGGCGGGGCCGGTTTCAGGCGTGGAGATCCAGGCCACGCTGATCGACAATCTTTTGCAGAATTCCTTTGTTTTGGCGCCGGGTAAACCATTACAGTTTGGCTTGCTGTCGTTGTTGCTGTTGGCCTCCAGTTTGCTTGTTATTCGGCTTAAGCCGGTGGGCGCCTTGCTGGCGACACTCCTTCTGGCAGGTTTATGGTTAGCACTGACTTACGCGGCATTCATAAAAATGAATCTATGGCTTCCTGTGGTTTCCGGAATTCTAGGGATTGGCTTGGTTTACAGCGGGCATCTGCTGTTTCGCGCCCTGGCCGCCGAGCGCGAGCGTCGTCAGTTGCTCGAACAGGCCAACCGCGACCTGGAAGCTAAAATCACCGAGCGTACCCAGGAACTCTCCGCTGCCCACCAGGAACTCAGCCAGCGCCATCGACAACTGGAAGCCACCTACCAGGAGCTGGCGCGGACGCAGCAACAACTGGTGCATTCCGAAAAAATGGCCTCGCTCGGCCTGCTCGTGGCCGGCGTCGCGCATGAACTGAATAATCCGATCAGCTATGTGCATGGCAATCTGGAATTCATCGGCGAATACACCGACCGCCTCGCCAATGTCATCGACGCCTATGGCGGCGCGAGCCAGGACGATCCTCCCAGCCGCCGCGCCGGCGACCGGCAGAAGGAAAAGGCCAAGGTCGGCGCCACGCTCAAGACCCTGCGGGAATTGATCGCCAGTTGCCGGGAGGGAACGGAACGGGTAAAGAAGATCGTCCTGGACCTGCGCACTTTTTCCCGCGCCGACGATACCGGCCCGGTGCTGGCCGATCTGCATGAAGGGATCGAGTCCACCCTGAATCTGCTCACCAAGGAATACCGGGAATGCATCACCGTGCACCGCGACTATGCTAAGCTGCCGCCGGTGGAATGCTACTCCGGTCAGATCAATCAGGTCTTTATGAATCTGTTGCAGAATGCCGCCCAGGCCATCCCCGAGAAGGGCGATGTCTGGATCAAAACAGCGCTGGAGGGCGACCGGGTAACCATAACGATCCGGGACAACGGCAGTGGTATTCCGGAGCGGGACCTGCACCGAATCTTCGATCCCTTTTTCACCACCAAGCCGGTCGGCGCCGGCACCGGACTGGGGCTCAGCATTACCTACAGCATTATCGAAAAACACGGCGGTAGCATCCGGGTAAAGAGCCAAGTCAACACGGGCACGGAATTTACCGTCGAGCTGCCGCTGCACTTGAACCGGAGGAACTCATGAAACGCCATGGCCTGCTCCTCGTCGATGACGAGAAGGAAATCCTTCGGACCCTGACCCTCACCTTCGAGGACGACTATGAGGTGTTCACGACCACCAACGGCGCCGAGGCGCTGGGAATTCTGGAAAAGCAGGACATTGCGCTTATTCTCGCCGATCAACGGATGCCGGGGATGACCGGGGTGGAACTGCTGGAACGGTCGCTGCACCTCAAGCCGCACGCCATCCGCATGATCCTGACCGGCTATACCGACACCGCCGCCCTGATCCAGGCCATCAACCAGGGGCGCATCTATCAGTACATCACCAAACCCTGGGACCGGCAGGATCTCAGGATCATCGTCCAGCGGGCGCTGGACAGCTATGAACTGACCCTGGAAAATCAGCGGCTGCTGCAGGAACTCTCCGCCGCCAATGAACGCCTCAAGGACGAAAATACCGTGCTCAAAAAGGAACTCGACCGGGAGGCGACCGGCGCCGCCATCATCGGCAAAAGTCCCACCATGCAGCGGGTTTTCGACCTGATCGGCAAGGTCGTCGCCAACCCGGTCAGCGTGCTGCTGACCGGCGAAACCGGCACCGGCAAGACGCTCCTCGCCCGTCATATTCACGCGCAAGGCCCCCGCAAAGACAAGCTGTTTATCGAACAAAACTGCGGCGCCCTGCCGGAAAACCTGCTGGAGAGCGAATTGTTCGGCCACAAGCGCGGCGCCTTTACCGGCGCGCTGAGCGATCAGAAAGGGCTGTTCGAAATGGCCGATGGCGGCACTATCTTTCTGGACGAAATCAGCGAAATGAGCCCGACCATGCAGGTCAAGCTGCTGCAAGTGCTGCAGGAAGGCCGCTTCCGCCGGGTGGGCGACAGCGTCTACCGCCAGGTCGACGTGAGGATCATCGCGGCGACCAATCGGGAGTTGGAAGCCGACGTCCGGCAGGGCCGGTTCCGGGCGGATCTGTATTACCGGATCAACGTCTTTCCGATTCCGATGCCACCGCTGCGGGAGCGGCTCGACGATATCCCGTTGCTGGCGGAACACTGCCTGAACAAGCATCGCCAGCGGCTCAACAGTCAAATCACCGGCTTCAGCGAAGCGGCGCTACAGGGCTTATGCCGCTATGCCTACCCTGGCAATGTGCGGGAACTGGAAAACCTGATCGAACGGGCCATGCTGCTGAGCGCCAGCCCGCTGATCGAACCCGGTGACTGGCTACCCGAAGCACGTCCCAATCCCGTGGAACACTCCAGGCTGGAACAGTTCGAGCGGGAGGAAATCCTGCGGCTGCTCAAACTCCATCAGGGCAATCTCAACGCCGTGGCCAAAAATCTGGGGATCAGCCGCACCACCTTATGGCGGCGGATGAAGGACTATCACATTCAAGCGAATAAGGAGAATGATGTTGCAGAATGAAATACGCTGAAACATCTCTGTTTCAGATTTAAAATCTATCTGCTCTTTCGTGCCTTCCCTGCTTCCCTTTACTTTAACGTCGAATTCGTCTTTATAGCCCTAAATAACTGTTCTTTCCACCACTATGATGGGTTGGCATAATGCTTGCTCATTCCTGGTAGGTGTAGAAATCTCATACCCATTCTCCAGGGTTCTGACATTCAATGGTGCGCATAGCATACCCTATAGACTTATTCAGAGGCAGGGCGTGGTTATTTCGAGGTCCTGGCAAAGGAACATATTTCACCGAGTCGAGTATTATCTTACCCCTGATTCAAGGAGAATCGAATGGCAATCGTAAGGTCTCTATTCACCTGGCTGTACTTGACAATATTAAGGCACACTCGGCCCACTCCGCACCGTGAGGAACAGGTGGTCACCATCCTATTCAGCGATCTCCAGGATTATTCAATTGCCTGTGAATGCATGCCTCCACTCAAAGTAGTGAGCATGCTCGATCAATATCTGGCAGTGATGAATACACTGGTCGATCAGTATCACGGTCAGGTGATCGAATTCGTGGGTGATGGTATTCTGGCCGTGTTCGGCGCTCCGTACTATCGGGCTGACCACGCCGAGCAGGCGGTGCGCTGCGCCATTGCCATGCAACGCCAACTTCAAGTCTTGAATCGGGAATGGCGCCGGGCGGGGTTAACGCAATTCTGGCGGAAACGCCGCAGCGAGTATATGAGTGCCCGCATCGGCATTCACTGTGGTACGGCAATTGTCGGTCATCTGTGCAGTCCGAGGCGCAGAAAATATGCCGTGGTCGGCAATGTGGTGAATGTGGCGGCCCGTCTCGAGGCGCTGAACAAGGAATTGAGAACCGATATCCTGCTGAGTGCGGAGATTTGCAGACATCTTCCCGAGGCCATAGCCAGGGACCTCATCGACCTGGGTGAATTCAGGGTAAAAGGCCGGGAAACGCCTATCCGGGTATACACCGGCCCGACGGCCATCCTGGAAAACCTGCCATCGGACCTCGGCAAGGCGCCATTGCTTTATGCCGGGATCGAAGCCAGTGCGTAACAGCTCGAGCGGAGTCATCACTTACCTCTGGGTTTCAATAGTAAGGATATAGGATAAAGTCGTTTGACTGGCGCCATGGGTTGGAACAGACTATAAAAACAGGGTCAAAATCGACAACGGTGCTGCCGGGAATCCACCATGCAACGTAACGACCTCAGCGCATTGATCATCGCCCTGCTGGTAACCGCCGCCATGGGTTGGGGAATGGTCTATTTTGTCAAGCACATCTGGCCGTATTTGCCACCCTGGCTGTCCATGCTGATCTTTATTTTTCTGGCGGTGATGGTCATCGGCTATCCCATTCTGGCACTGGCCCGCTGGTCGGATCGCTATCTACAGCGGCAGAAAGAGCAACAGCGCGGCTCCACTTCCCCCCAGGACCGGAGTGACAGACGCCCTTAAGGGTCTGTCCTCAGAGCAGCGCGACGACTTCGCGCAGCAGGATTTTGACCTTTTCCATCCCGCCGATCAGTTGACGCTGGATATCTTCCATGGTGATCTCGCCCCCGCTCTTGCCGGCGGCCCAGTTGGCCACCACCGCGCAGGCCGCATAGCGCAGGTCAAGCTCGCGGGCCAGCGCGTAGGGCGCATTAGCGTAGCGATTAGCGCAGTGTAATGCGCCGTATGAGGCGGGTAAGCCAAAAAACCATTCGGCGGAATACGGCCTGACGGCCTATTCCGACCTACGAAACTGACTACGGTTTACTAAACCGCGCCCATTTTGAGACCTGGAGTTCGGGGGAACCAAACCGGCGCGGTCGTTATAGCCACCGATTCCCTCCCCCTTGAGGGGGGAGGGTTAGGGTGGGGGTGAAGGGTGGTAAAACTGCTGCGGTAGGTTCTAACTCCCACGTTCCCCCCCACCCTAGCCCTCCCCCGCGAGGGGGGAGGGAACTGAAGGGTAACGGTTACGGAAAAACTATAAGTTTCGAAATAGACGCGGTTTATCAATTTCTATCAAATTAGTCACTGTATTCAATACTGCCTGAATGGAGACCATCCATGCTTGAGAAACTCGAACGGCTGGTCGATGAGATTGGCGCCCTGCACAGCCGCTCGATTCTGCTGGTCGGACCGCCGGGGAGCGGCAAGACCCGGTTGCTGCGGCTGTTCGGAGAGAGCAGAGGCGTCGCGCCGCTTAACGTAGGAGCGGTGTTGGGACGGCGGCTCGTTGCCTTGTCGAGCCGGCAACGCCCGATCCAGGCGGCGGCCGCGCTGCGGGAACTGATTGCGCAGCATGCGCCGGGCGACCTGCTGCTGCTCGATAACCTCGAACTGTTGTTCGACGAGACACTCAAGCTCAATCCGCTGGACCTGCTCAGACGGCAGGCCCAGGCGCGCCGGGTCGTCGCCGTATGGCCGGGCGATCTGCACCCAGTGGGCGGGCACAGTCGGCTGACTTATGCCCATATCAATCATCCCGAATATGAGGACTTCGCTGTGGACGGCGTAGTCCTGTTACCGCTTGACACCTGAAACGAGGCACGCATGCGCTACGCCGATCTCATCCAGTTCGAGCCGATTGAATCGGTCATCCAGTTGCTCGACGCCAATCGGCCGGAGGCAGCGGACAAACTGGTCTCGACCTACGTTATTTCGGATGACATGGCCGAGCGCATCGAAAAGCTGATTATTCCTCAACTGGCGTTCGATGCGGCGGTCGATCACAAGGGCGTGCTGATCGTCGGTAACTACGGCACCGGCAAGTCGCACCTGATGTCGGTGCTTTCGCTCGTCGCCGAGGATGCCCGCTATCTGCCATTGCTCCGGCATTCCCGGGTCGCCGCGGCGGCAGGCGCCATTGCCGGTAAATTCAAGGTCCATCGCAGCGAGATTTCCAGCCAGATGTCGCTGCGCGATATCGTAACCGGCGAACTGGAGAGTTTTCTGAGCCGGCACGGGGTGGAGTTCTCCTTTCCGCCCGCCGACAAGGTGGTCAACAACAAGGCCGCTTTCGAGGAAATGATGGCTGCGTTTGCGGAGGTCCATCCCGATCACGGCGTGCTGCTGGTGGTGGACGAGTTTCTTGAATATCTGCGCTCGCGCAAGGATCACGAGCTGGTGCTGGATTTGTCCTTTTTGCGCGAACTGGGGGAAGTCACCAAGCATCTGCGCTTTCGCTTCGTAGCCGGCGTGCAGGAGGCCATCTTCGACAGCAGTCGTTTCGAGCACGTCGCCACCAGTCTGCGCCGGGTGAAGGACCGCTTCACCCAGGTGCTGCTGGCGCGCCAGGATGTGAGTTTCGTCGTCGCCGAACGTCTGCTCAGGAAATCGGTGGACCAGCAGGAAAAAATCCGTTCCTATCTGACGCCGTTCGCCCGGTTCTATGGCGCGATGAACGAGCGCATGGACGAGTATGTGCGGCTGTTTCCAGTCCATCCGGATTATCTGCGAACCTTCGAGCGGATCGGCTTTGCGGAGAAGCGCAACGCGCTGGAAACCTTGTCGCTCGCCATGCGCGCCCTGTTGGAGCGGGAGGCGCCCAGGGATTATCCCGGACTGATCGCCTACGATAACTACTGGCGGACGGTCCACGGCAACTCCGTGTTCCGCAGCGACCCGGCCATCAAAGATGTCATCCGGGTCTCGGAAGTGCTGGAGTCGCGGGTGCAGCAAGCCTTTACCCGCCCGGCGTACAAGCCGCTGGCGCTGCGGATCATTCATGCGCTTTCGGTGCATCGCCTGACCACCGGCGGCGATATTCACATACCGATCGGTCCGACCGCCGAGGAATTGCGCGACAGCCTGTGCCTGTATCAGCCGGGCATCGAGGAGATGGGCGGCGAACCGGCGGCGGACCTGCTCTCGCTGGTGCAGACCGTGCTGCGGGAAATCCTGAAAACCGTCAACGGCCAGTTTATCTCCAAGGCGCCGGACACCGAGCAGTATTACCTCGACCTCAAGAAAGATATCGACTACGACGCGCAGATCGAACGGCGGGCCGAAGCGCTGTCCCATGATGCGCTCGACCGCGCCTACTACAGCGCCGTCAAGCAGTTGATGGAGCGCAGCGACGAGACCACTTATGTCACCGGCCATCCGATCTGGCAATACCCGCTCGAATGGCAGGAGCGGCGGGTCGAGCGCAACGGCTATCTGTTTTTCGGCGCACCCAACGACCGCCCGACCGCCCAGCCGGATCGGGATTTCTACATCTATTTTATCCAGCCGTTCGACCCGCCGCGCTTCCATGACGAGCATCTGGCCGACGAGGTGTTCTTCCGACTGAAAGGGCTGGACGACGAGATCAGGCGGCACCTGGCGTTCTACGCCGCCGCGCTGGATCTGGCGTCGACCGCCAGCGGCGGAGCGAAAAAGACCTATCTCGACAAATCGCAAGATGCCCTGCGGGCGATGAGCCAATGGCTGCGGGAAAACCAGATGACCGCCTTTGAAGTCACCTGCCAGGGCAGGACCAAAACCTTGCAGAATTGGGTCAAGGGCGTATCCCTGCGGGACAAAGCGCGACTGAAGCCGGAGGAGCGCATTAACTTCCGTGACGTGGTGAACATCGTCTCCGGTCTGGCCTTGAGCCAGCGGTTCGCCGAGACGGCGCCCGACTACCCGTGCTTTGCCGTTCTGGTGACGGAGGTGAACCGCAGACAACTGGTCGGCAGCGCACTGCGCGCTCTGGCCGGCGGCCTGCGCACCAAGGACGCCACCGCGCTGCTGGATGGGCTGGAACTGCTGGACGGCGACCGTATCGAGCCGGGCCGCTCGCGCTACGCCCAGGAGGTGCTGAGTCGGCTGAAGGCCAAGGGTCACGGTCAGGTGTTGAACCGTGGTGAACTGCTGGAAGGTCTTGCGGAGGTCGAATATTTCGCGCCCACCCGCTTCCGGCTGGAGCCCGATCTGCTGGTGGTCGTGCTGGCCGGTCTGGTCTACGGCGGCGACATCGTGCTGGCGGTCACCGGCGATAAGATCGATTCCGGCAAGCTGGCCCGGCTGGCCGACTGCTCGCTCGACGATCTCAAGCAGTTCAAACACATCGAAGCGCCCAGAGAAATCAATGTCGCGCTGCTGCGTTCACTGTTCGAGTTATTGGCGATCGACGGCGCGGCGGGATTGGCGCGAATGGCGCCCCAAGGTGCTGAAGAGCCGGTCCTACGCTTGCAGGAGGCGGTGACCAGGCTGGTGCACCGGGTGCTGGCCGCCGGCGCCGATCTGCAAGGACGATTGACCTTCTGGAGCCAGTCGCTGCTGCGCGACGAGGAAATCCGCGACTGGCGCGCGCGGCTGGAAGCCCTGAAGACCTTTACCGAGAGTCTGTCGCCCTATAACACGG
This sequence comes from uncultured Pseudomonadota bacterium, assembly GCA_903844665.1. Taxonomy (GTDB): domain Bacteria; phylum Pseudomonadota; class Gammaproteobacteria; order Competibacterales; family Competibacteraceae; genus CAIMUS01. Next base: position 7,469 of record CAIMUS010000323.1, on the reverse strand, counting down.
TGGGCAAGCTTAAGAATCTGCGCATCGGCCTGGACGATATCGAGGCGCAGCAGCACAATCTGGCGGCGCTGGCCACCGTCGAGACCTTGCTGACGCTGGTCGGTGAGTTGGGAAGCGCGGCGTCCTATCTGTCGCAGGCCGAGATGGTGTTGCCGGGCGATCACGCCTGGGTGAAGCAGGCGCAGGCGACGCGCCGGACTATGCTGGACCAACTCAGCCAGGATCGGGCCGGGCGGCATGCCGCCGAGTACCGGCGAACGCTCGCGCAGTTGAAAAAGAGCTATGTCGCCGCCTACATTGCCGAGCACGGCAAAGCGCGGTTGGGCGTGGCGGAGGACAAGACCAAGACGGCGCTGCGCAAGGATGCCCGCCTGGCGTCTCTGCGAACCTTGGCGGGGATATCACTGCTGCCGACCCGCCAGCTTGCCGCCTTCGAGAGCAGACTGGATAGCTTGAAAAGCTGCTTCCAGTTATCGACTTCGGAATTGAACGCCAGTCCGGTCTGCCCGCATTGCAACTATAAGCCGGCTAACGAGTCGCTGCCGTTCGGGCCGGTGGCGAACGCGCTGACCCAACTCGATGAGGAACTGGACCGGCTGCTGGCCGGCTGGCGGCAGACGCTGTTGGACAATCTCGCCGAGCCGGGCATCCGGGCGAAGTTCGACTTGCTGAAGGCGCCCGCGCGCCAACTGCTTCAAAGCTTCGTGGCATCGAAAAGTTTGCCCGACCCGGTCACCCCGGCGTTCGTCGGCGCGGCGCAGGAAGCTCTGTCGGGGTTGGAAAAGATCGCCGTGACCGGTGAAGACATCCGGCAGGCATTGCTTGCCGGCGGCTCACCGGCCACACCGGAGGAACTGCGTCGGCGCTTCGAGACGTTCCTTACCGAGCGCTGCAAGGGCAAGGATGCGGGCAAGCTGCGGTTTATTATCGAGTAATTTGGAGACACGAAACTTGGTGTTACACTGATTTTGTGTTTGCTGGAGATCGAGCCATGCGTAACGTCACGATTAGTTTAGATGATGCTGTCGCCGATTGGGCGCGGGTCTGGGCCGCGCGGCACAATACCAGTGTCTCGCGGATATTGGGTGAGTTGCTCGCCGAAAAGATGAGGCAGGAAGAACGCTATTGCGCGGCAATGGAGGAATTCCTTGCCGTTGCGCCCAGGCAACTTTCCACTACGAAGGCATCGGCCCGTCCCTATCCAGACAGGGAAACAGTGCATGAGCGATAAAGTTTTTGTCGATACCAATGTCCTTTTGTACGCTCGTGATGCCGGCCAGCCCGTCAAGCAACCCATTGCCCAATCCTGGTTAGCAGCGCTGTGGGATCAGCGGTCGGGTCGCCTCAGCTTCCAAGTCCTACAGGAGTACTACGTCAACGTTACTCAAAAACTAAAGCCAGGTCTGCCGGTAGAGCAAGCTCGCCAAGATGTGCGTAACCTCATGCTGTGGAATCCTATTGCTACGGATGCCGCTTTGCTCGAATCCGCCTGGAAGCTTGCCGACCGCTTCAAATTCTCGTGGTGGGATGCGTTGATCGTTGCCGCCGCTCGCCGCGCGGATTGTGCCCTGTTGCTATCCGAGGATATGCAGCATGGCCTGAATATAGATGGGATGATCATTGTAAATCCCTTTGCCAGCAACGCTCCGACCCCTGGATAAATGAATGAAGGAATGATTTTAGGAGGCACTCAAATTCGTCAGGTCATTGGCGCCAGAAACTGTAGGGTGCGCATTGCGCACCAGGAAAGGTGCGCAATGCGCACCCTACTGCTAAATTTCGCGACCGGTTGCTATCGCCCTTGCTGGAAGCCGGGCTGGTTGAGATGACCCAACCCGACAAGCCACGCAGTAGCAAGCAGCGCTACCGGCTCACCGAACGCGGGCTGGCGTTGCGCTTCATTATTGATTGAATAGCACCCGACGATGACAAATAATGACTAAATTAACTGGTTTTAGGAGGTTTCTATGCGTCAATGGGCGTTACAGGCTGCCAAGGCTCGTTTGAGTGAAGTGGTGCGGCTGGCCTGCGAGCACGAGCCGCAGGAGATTACCCGGCGCGGTGAACCGGCGGTGGTGGTGGTCTCTCGTCAGGATTATGAACGACTGACCGGCGCGGGCGAATCGCTTGTCGATTTCATGCGCCGATCGCCACTCTACGGTGACGAGGAAATCGAGTTTCCTCGGGATAAGAGTCTAACCCGCGAGGTGGGTCTTTGAGAGTGATTTGGGAGAAAGGCCATGTTGCTACATTCGATCAGGCTTACTAACTTACTGAGCTTCGGCGAACCGTCCGAAACAATCCCACTTCGCCGCTTGAATGTCTTGATCGGTCCCAACGGTTCAGGCAAGTCGAATCTCCTCGAAGCGATTGAACTGATCAAAGCCGCTCCGAAGGATTTTCTGACGCCCATCCGGGATGGTGGTGGTGTGCGGGATTGGCTCTGGAAAGGTTCCATTAAGACCCCTGTCGCGATTATCGAAGCCGTCTTCGCTAATCCCAAGGGGCCAACCAATTTGCGTTACCGGCTCAGCTTCACCGAAGTCGCACAGCGCTTTGAAATCGTCGATGAAAGAGTGGAAAACGAATACCCCGACCAGGGACACGACCAGCCGTATTTTTACTACCATTTCCAAAATGGTCATGGCGTGCTGAACGTTAAAGGTCAGCAGCGCCGGTTGCAGCATGAGGAAATCGAGCCAACCCAATCCATCCTTGCGCAGCGCAAAGAGCCCGACCTGTACCCGGAGTTGACCTATCTGGGTAATACCTTAGCTAAAATTATGCTGTATCGGGAGTGGAGTTTCGGCCGCTACACCATGCCACGGCTCCCCCAAAAGGCGGATCTGCCCAACAATATACTGGAACCTGATGCCAGCAATCTTGGTTTGGTGTTGAACCGATTGCGTCGTGACCCTGTTGTAAAGCAGCGTCTGCTCGAGGCATTACACGCGCTTTATGAAGGCATCGATGACTACGATGTGCAGATCGAGGGCGGCACTGTCCAAGTGTTTTTTCAAGAAGGGCGATTCACCGTACCGGCGACACGTTTATCTGACGGCACGTTACGTTATCTGTGTCTGCTTGCCATTCTCTGTCATCCCAATCCGCCGCCTCTGGTGTGTATTGAAGAACCCGAACTCGGTTTGCACCCGGATGCGTTACCGACGCTGGCCGAGCTATTGAAAGAAGCCTCTGAACGTTCTCAACTCATCGTCACCACGCATTCCGATATATTGGTGGATGCCTTGACCGATCAGCCCGAAGCCGTGCTGGTTGCGGAAAAGCGGGAAACCGGCACGGTGCTCAGGCGACTGGATGCCGAGAAGTTGAAACCCTGGCTTGAAAAATATCGTCTTGGGCAACTTTGGACGCGCGGTGAGATTGGGGGAACCCGATGGTGAAGCTGTATGTGGAGGAACAAGGCTTTCAAGAGAATCAGCTACCAAGCGCCGCCAATGCTGTGGAGTCCATCGCCAAACAGCAGGTTTATCAATCGCTGGCGAACGCCAGTCGCGATTGCAAGACTAAGGCTCAATACGGCAAGGGTGAGCATTCTTTTAAAATCCTGGCCGAGATTGATCCAATGAAAGTAGGCGCAGCTTCACCTTGGGCTAAGCGCTTTCTCGAAGAATTGAATAACAAAATGGGGGCTTAGTGGCAGACCTATTGAACGAACCAACCGCATTGGATGGCCCGGTCGAATGCTTAGGGCTTACCTTCCCCAATGACCAAGCCCGGCGCGAGCATTTTCTGGCTATTTTGCACGAGAAGCTGGAAGACCCGGTATTTCGCCAGATCGAGGGGTTTCCCATCGGTTCGGACGAGGACATTCTGGCCATGTCCGATCCGCCGTATTACACCGCCTGCCCGAATCCATTTCTGGAGGAATTTGTTCGGCACTATGGCAAGCCCTATGATCCGAATGTGCCTTACAGCCGCGAGCCGCTGACGGTGGATGTGTCGGTCGGTAAGACCGATCCGATCTACAAGGCGCATTCGTACCATACCAAAGTGCCGCATCTGGCCATCGTGCCGTCGATCCTGCATTACACCGAGCCGGGCGATATTGTGCTTGACGGCTTTGCCGGCTCCGGCATGACCGGCGTGGCGGCGCAGTGGTGTGGTTGCGCACCTGCTTTATACCTGCATCAGCTTGAAATCGAGTGGAAAAAGCAAGGCGGAGCCGCGCCCAAATGGGGCGCCCGCCGCGTGATTTTGAACGATCTTTCGCCGGCGGCGACCTTTATTGCGGCTAATTACAATCTGCCATTCGATGTTGAAGCCTTCGCCAAAGCCGGCAGGCAATTGCTCCAGGAAGTGGAGCAGGAACTGGGCTGGATGTATGAAACGTTGCATACCGATGGCAAGACCAAGGGGCGGATTGAATATACGGTGTGGAGTGAAGTGTTTACCTGCCCGCATTGTGCGGGCGAAGTAAACTTTCTCGATGAAGCGCTCGACGATGATAGCAAGCGGGTTAAAGCTGTCTTTCCCTGTCCACATTGCGCAGCCGATCTCAACAAGGACAACCTTGAGCGCGTTTTGGAATCCCGTATCGATCCCGCGACAGGAGCGGCATGGAAGCGTGTGAAATATCGTCCATCGCTCATTTCCTATGTGGTTGGAGGGAAGCGGTATGAGAAACATCCTAGCCAGACTGATCTGGATACATTAGAGAAAATTGAAGTATTACCATTACCCGCTACGCTACCAACAAACCGTTTCCCTATAGAACAGATGTACCACGGCTCTCGAATTGGGCCAAAGGGATTTTCGCATATCCATCATTTATTTTTATCCCGCGCAGGGCAGTCGCTTGGAATACTTTGGCGAAAAGCCAATGAGCAGCCTGACACTCGTACCCGATTTGTCTTAAAGTTTTTTGTTGAGCAGGCGATCACGAGCCTAAATGTCCAAAATCGTTATGGGCCTCATCGATATTCCCAAAGCAATGGTGCAATGCCACTTGTCTATTATGTACCATCTCAAATCTCAGAGGTGTCACCATGGTACGTGCTTGCCGGTAAGCTAGATCGTCTTGTAAAGACATTCCAAAATTTCAAGACTATTTCGGGTTTGGCGGCAGTCAATACGGGAACAGCAGCGCAACTCGCTATTTTGGATAACAGCATCGATTATGTATTTACTGATCCCCCATTCGGTGAGAACATCTTTTATGCCGATCTGAATTTTCTGGTTGAATCCTGGCATCGCGTCGTAACCGATGCAAAGCCGGAAGCTATTATCGACCGTTTTAAGAAAAAGGCCTTGCCCGAATACCAACGGCTGATGCAAGACTGCTTTGCCGAATATTACCGCGTCCTCAAGCCGGGCCGTTGGATGACGGTGGTATTCTCCAACAGCAGGGCGGCGGTGTGGAACGCCATCCAGGTCGCGTTGCAGCAGGCCGGTTTTGTGGTCGCCGAAGTGACGGCGCTGGACAAAATGCAGGGTAGCTACCGTCAGGTGACCTCGACAACAGCGGTTAAGCAGGATCTGGTCATCTCAGCCTACAAGCCCAATGGCGGGCTGGAGGAGCGCTTTAATCGCGCCGGCCCTACCGTCGAATCGGCCTGGGATTTCGTTCAGTTTCATTTAAAGCAATTGCCCGCAGTTAAAGTCACCCAGGGGGATTTCCCGGAATTGCTGCATATCGTCGAGCGCGACCCGCGTCGAATTTACGACCGAATGGCTTCATGGTTCATTCGTCACGGCGCTTTGGTGCCCCTTTCAACCCCTGACCTTCTGGCCGAATTGCCACAGCGCTTTATGGAACGTGACGGTATGATTTTTCTGCCCGAGCAGGTGTTGGAGTACGATAAACAGCGCTCGCAGATTCCCCAAGCGCGGGAAATAGAGCTATTCATCTCCGACGAGCGCAGCGCCATCGACTGGCTGACTGAGTTCTTAAAAAAGCGGCCTTCGACATATTCTGAAATTCACCCGGAATACATTCCTTTTGTCGGCGCCGCCAAGAAAAAAGGCGAGATCATTCCCGAACTGGCGCAATTGCTGGAAGACAACTTTCTGCAATACGACGGCAAAGGCGACGTGCCAAGCCAGATTCACAGCTACCTCTCGACCAATCATAAAGACCAGCGCAGTCTGGAAAAAAACGATCCCCGCCTGATCGCCAAGGCCGAAGACCGCTGGTATGTGCCCGACCCGAACAAGGCGCAGGATCTGGAGAAAAAGCGCGACAAGGCGCTGCTCAGGGAATTCGAGCACTACCGCGCCTTTACGGGCCGCCGCTTAAGAGAATTCCGACTCGAAGTGCTGCGGGCCGGCTTCAAACACGCCTGGGCGAACAAGGACTACGCCACCATCATCGCCATCGCCCGGAAAATGCCGGAAGACGCCTTGCAGGAAGATGAAAAACTGCTGCTCTGGTACGACCAGGCGCTGACCCGAACGGAGATCGGCGCGTGACGGAAGTCGAGGTCGATCCCTGGATCGACCGGATTCTAAGCGAGTTTACCGCCGGCCTGGCCCGGCTGTGGATCGCCGCCGACCCCGACGGCGTGCTGTTGGACGAGCGGATTCTGGCGCTGCTGCGCCGGCGCGGGTTCGAACTGCTGCCGTCCGAGGATTCGGTCGCGTTCCGGGCCGAATATGAAGAGCGTTATCGGGAAGCCTGGGACCGCGGCGAACCAGGCCCGGCCAGGGCGCTGGTGCTGCATCGCCGCTCCGCCGAAACGGACGATCTGCCGTGGGATTACCTGCAGCAGGCGCGCATCGTCCGCCTGAGCCTTGCCGAGATGTTCCCGTCGCTGAGCTACGGCGTGGTCAGACAGCTCGGCGTGGAGCCGCTGGCGCCATTGTTCGAGGCGCAGTCCAGCTATGCGTCCCAACCCCTGGGCGAAGCGGCGACCAAGGAATTTATCCTGATCCACATTTTCCGTATCAGTCCCCACCTGATCTCCCAGCCGGCGGATTTATGGCGGGAGTTACTGCGCCTGCATTACCGCGTCGCCGAGTTGCCCCCCGTCCTGGCCGCTTATATCGGGCAGGTGCTCGGCAGCCGGGACGCTTTCAAGGGATTGCCCATCGGTGAACTGTTCTCGTCCAGGCGCCTGCTGCTGCGCATTGTGCAGGAGGCGTGGTATCGGCATCTGGAGCACCAGGGCGTCAAAGGCGCCCGCGTCGGCGAGCCGCTGCCGGCCGCTTACCTGACCGGGATCGACATGCCGTTCGAGCATCCCGATGTGCGGGCGATCGTCGATTCGCTGTTCCTGGACGGCGCCCTGCAGCCGCTGCTAGTCCAGGGAATGCCGACGGGAATTCCGGACTGGGCCAGGGTCGGCGTCATGCAGGACCCGGCGGCCCTGCGCAACCGCGTGCTGGACGGCGTCGAAAGCCTGCTCGACGCGCTGCCGACGTTGGAATCGTCCCAGCGCGACTGGAGCCGGTTCGCGCAACGGTTCGCTGAAATGCTCTATCGCTGCCATCGCCTGGAGGCGGCGCAG